>NZ_JAWVZL010000007.1:0-61785 GCF_033722195.1 Marinobacter sp. | reverse complement strand
TGTCCAGGATCACCACGTCCAGGTGCTTCTTGCGGGCGGCGTCGATGGCGCCCTCGGCAATGGCGACCGGGTCCTGGTCCTCGTGGCTGGGATGGAAGGTGGCGCCCACCTCGCCGGCCAGGGTCTCAAGCTGACGGATGGCGGCGGGACGGTAGACGTCGGCACTGACCACCATCACCGATTTCTTCTCGCGCTCCTGCAGGTAGCGGGCCAGCTTGGCCACGGTGGTGGTCTTACCGGCACCCTGCAGGCCCGCCATCATGATCACCGCCGGTGGCCGCACCGCCAGGTTGAGGCGCTCGGTGCCGGAACCCATGACCCGTTCCAGCTCCTCCTGCACCACCTTCACGAAAACCTGGCCCGGCGTCAGGCTGCGCATGACCTCCTGGCCGATGGCGCGCTCGCGCACGCCCTCCACGAACTCCTTGACCACCGGCAGGGCGACGTCCGCCTCCAGCAGCGCCATGCGGACTTCCCGCAGCGTCTCCTTTATATTGTCGTCGGTGAGGCGGGCCTGGCCCGAAATCTTCCTCAGACTGCCAGACAGGCGGTCGGTCAGGTTCTCAAACATGGCGGTACTCAGCACTCCCGAATCGTATGGGAACCGGTTGATTCCGGTTGCACAATCGCGACATTATACCCAGACTGACGCGCTGAAACGACCGCCCCGGTCATTTCTGACAACGGCATGGCCTGCGCCACCCTGAAATTTGACGTTAAGGATGTCATGGGAACCCTGATTCTTGCGGTCACCACTCTTTTCCTCTACAGCATTGGCACCGCACTTCAGGCCCTGAGCTTCCGTGGCCGGGTCCACACCAGCCTTGGCGTCTCCACCCTGGTGGGGGTACTGGCCCTGGTCAGCCATGGCGCGCTGATCTGGGAAACTGTCAGGCAACAGGGTGCCTTCAATCTGGGCTTTTTTCAAAGCGCGGTGCTGATTTCCTGGCTGATCGTGGCGCTGCTGCTGGCCCTCAACCTGCGCAAACCGGTCCAGAGCCTGTTCCTTGGCATCTACCCCATGGCCGGCCTGACCATTGTGTTTGCCCTGCTGTTCCAGTCACCGCCCCGTTTCGTGTCGGAAGACAACTGGGGCATGCTGTCCCACATCGCCCTGTCGGTAACGGCCTACAGCCTGTTCACGCTGGCGGCGGCCCAGGCGGCCCTGCTCTACATCCAGAACCGTCAGCTCAAGCACAACTACAACAGCCTGCTGGTGCGTAACCTGCCGCCGCTGCAGACCATGGAGTCGCTGCTTTTCGAGATGGTCTGGGCCGGAGTCATCCTGCTGGTACTGGCCATTACCACCGGCGCCGTATTTGTCGAGGACCTGTTTGCCCAGCAGTTGGCCCACAAGACCCTGTTCTCGCTGATCTCGCTGACGGTTTTCGTGGCCCTGCTGGTGGGCCGCTACACCCAGGGCTGGCGCGGCATGACCGCCAGCCGCTGGACCCTGGCAGGCTGCGCGCTGCTGATGCTGGGCTTCTTCGGCAGCAAGTTCGTCCTGGAGCTGATCTTCCGGAACGGGGCCTGAAACCGGCCTGACCCCGGACGGCCGCCTTGACACCGGCCCGCCCACCCACCTATTTTCGCTCCTTATCCGCAATAAAAGGATCCGTCTTCTTGAACGAGGCATCGCTTACGGCGCTGTTCAGCCTGCTGGTGGGACTTATCGTCCTGTCGGCGTTCTTCTCAAGCTCGGAAACCGGCATGATGTCCCTGAACCGGTACCGGCTGAAGCACCTGGCCAAGACCGGCCACAAGGGCGCCAGGCGCGCGAACAATCTGCTCAAGCGGACCGACCAGCTGATTGGCGTCATCCTGATCGGCAACAACTTCGTCAATATTCTGGCCTCGTCCATCGCCACCGTCATCGCCATCCGCATCTGGGGGGATGCCGGCATTGCGATTGCCACCCTGCTGCTCACCATCGTCATCCTGATCTTTGCCGAGGTCACCCCCAAGACCCTGGCGGCCCTGTTCCCGGAGAAAATCGCCTTTCCCGCCAGCCATATCCTCGGCCCGCTGCTGAAAGTGCTCTACCCGGTGGTCTGGCTGGTCAACCTGTTCACCGGCATGATCCTCAAACTGATCGGCGCCTCCGCCAAGGACATAGCCACCGACCATCTCAGCCGGGAGGAACTGCGCACCCTGGTGAACGAGGCCGGCGCCCTGATTCCCAGCAAGCACAAGGACATGCTGGTGAGTATCCTGGACCTGGAAAAGGTCACGGTGAACGACATCATGGTGCCCCGCAATGAGGTCGTGGGGGTCGACCTGGAAGACGACATGGACGACATTCTGCGCCAGATGCGCAGCAGCCAGCATACCCGCCTGCCGGTGTACAAGGGCGACATCAACAACATCCAGGGCATGCTGCACCTGAGAAACGCCTCCAAGCTGCTGATGCAGGAGGACATCAACAAGGCGATGATCATGCAGCTGTGCCGGGAGCCCTACTTCATTCCCGAGAGCACGCCGCTGAATACCCAGCTGATCAATTTCCAGAAGGCCAAGCGCCGCATCGGCATTGTGGTGGACGAATACGGCGACGTGCTCGGCATTGCCACCCTGGAGGATATCCTGGAGGAGATTGTCGGTGAGTTCACCACCGACTACGCCGCCACAAGCCCGGACGTGATCCCCCAGGACGACGGCACCTACATCATCGACGGTGCCGCCGCGGTGCGCACCATCAACAAGACCCTGGGCTGGAAGCTGCCCACCGACGGCCCCAAGACCCTCAACGGCCTGATCATGGAAACCCTGGAGAACATTCCCGAGACCAACGTCTGCCTCAAGATCAAGGGCCACCGGGTGGAAGTGCTCCAGATAAAGGACAACGTGGTCAAGGCCGCCATTGTGCATCCCGCCCCCCGGCGCAAGAAGCGCCCGACCTGATCCCGGCGCGGCCTGGGCGCCATATACGATCGAGTTATAGCCAGGCCGTTCTTAGAAAGATCAAAATTCATTCATTTTCTTGACCTGCCTGGCCCGAACACCCAACACTGGGATGGCGTAGCACCATAATAACAACAGGAGTTTATCCATGAGTCTAGGCCACACCGTTGGATTGCTGACCCACCCTGACCGTGAGTGGGAAGCCATTCGGAATCACTCCGAATCCACCAGCATGCTGTACGTCGGACACGTGCTTCTATTGGCACTGATTCCTGCTGCGGCAGGCTTTTACGGTACCACCCAGGTAGGTTGGCAGATTGGTGACGGCCAGATCATCCGGCTCACCGAATCCAGCGCCCTCCAGCTCAGCGTGCTTTTCTACGCCGCCATGCTGGCGGGCATCTACATCCTTGGCCGCTTCATCGACTTCTTCGCGGCCACCTATGAGGTCAAGGACGACAAGCCCCGGGGCGTGATCCTGGCTGCCTACACCGCGACACCGATCTTCCTGATGGGCGTGATTGCGGTCTACCCGAACATCTGGGTCAACATGATGGCCGGACTGGTGGCTGTGGCCTACTCCGTCTACCTCCTTTACGAGGGCCTGCCGATACTGATGAAGATCCCGGCCGAGCGCGGCTTCATGTTTGCCTCATCGGTTCTGACCGTCGGACTGGTCATGTTTGTGAGCCTGTTGGCCATCAGCGTAGTGATCTGGAGCATGGGCGTCGGGCCGGTCTATGTCAGCTAGTGGCCACCTGACCTGACAGACCGAGAAAACCGTCAGGGTAGCCATAGGGCTACCCTGATTCAGTTCTGACAATGGTATCACCGTAAGTATTTCGTCATGTTTCTGCCGACGAAATTGAGGTAGATTAGAACCAAAGCGAAGTCGATAAAAACGCGGAATCGACAAAATAGCGCCGTCACAAGGCGCGATAAGGAAGAACGCTCGGTCATGTATCCGGTTGAGGCGTAACAGGAGTCGGCCATGAAGAAGCAGTCCGGCATACATTATCTCCACGAGCATAAGGCGTCGGGAGGTGTGGCACACTTGTCTCCAGAAATCATCCGTATCCGTGATACGGTGGTTGCCGGACTGGGGGATCTGCTCCAGGGTGCGTTCGACGCGGTCGACGATTCGCTGTTCGAGCTGGCCAACAATGCCCGCAGCAACAACGAACAGAACCGTTACTTTGAAGCCATGCGTGAGATCCGCATCAAGCGCAAGGGCATCGAGAAACACTTCCAGTCCGCCGTGGGTCACCTGTTCAGCCATCCGCCCCGATCCACCGGCCTCACCGGCACCGAGCAGAAAACCGCCGCTACCGCAGACAGCCTCTCCCTGGTGCACAACGACGACCTGGAAGAACAGGTCGCGCTCAATGCCATGGTGACCAAGTCCCGGGCCTATTTCCAGGGCCCGCTGATCCAGCTCCAGGCCCGTTTCAGCGAAGTCTACCCTGGCGCCAGCGACGCCGACCCTGTCAACCCGATGGCGCCGGAGCATCTGTGTGGCGCCTTTGTCGAGGCGGCTCAGGCGCTGGAAATCCAGATCCGCGAACGCCTGATCGTACTCAAGCAATTCGATCGCTACGTGGTTTCCAACCTGGGCATGCTGCTTGACGAGGCCAATCGCATCCTGGCCCAGGCCGGGGTCATCCCCAACTTCCGCTTCCATGGCAAGGCCGGCGAGCAGGTCCAGCGCAAGACCGCTGGCACCCCCGCCAGCCCGGAAGCGCGCAGCAGCGCGGTTTCCGAAGACAGCGCCAGCTACCAGGACGACGCCCTGTTCGAGCAGATCCGCCAGATGCTGGCCCAGCAGAGGGCAAGTGGCGGCAGCCCGCAGCCCAGGTCCGCGGACCCCACACTCCATGTGGTAGGCGGCAGCGAGCTGGTCCAGCTGCTGACCAACCTGCCCCAGGAACCGGGTCCCCAGGCGCGCGCCAACCTGAGTGCCGGCGAGCCGGTGATCCTCGACCTGCAGGAAGTGGTCACCCAACTGCTCAGCCGGACCCAGACTGCCGACGGCAAGAAGCCGGCACTGAACGAGATGGACGAGGACCTGATCAACCTGGTGTCCATGCTGTTCGAGTTCATCCTGGACGACTACAACCTGTCGGCGCCGATCCAGGTGCTGATCAGCCGCCTACAGATCCCCATCCTCAAGGTGGTGATCAAGGACAAGGCCTTCTTCAGCAAGGCCAATCATCCGGCCCGAAAGCTGCTCAACTCCCTGGCCCGGGCAGGCATCGGCTGGAGCGAGAGCGACGAGAAGACACGGGACAAGCTCTACGAGCAGATCCACTCCACGGTATTGCGCATTCTCAATGAATTTGACGGCGACGTGACGCTGTTCGAGAAACTCGGCGACGAGTTCGACCAGTTCCTGGCACGGGAGAACCGTAAGGCCAGCCTGGTGGAACAGCGCACCCGGGAGTCCGAGCGTGGCCGCATCAAGTCCCAGAAGGCCCAGGAAACCGTCGACCAGCTCCTCAACGAGAAACTGGCCCGCCACCGGGTGCCGGAGTCCATCCGCGACATCCTGTTCAATGGCTGGAGCCGGGTCATGTTCCTGGCCTACCTGCGCAACGACGTGGAGCATCGCTGGAATCAGGCGGTTCGGGTGGTGGACGACCTGATCTGGTGTCTGCATCCGCACCTGGAGGATGAGGAGCGGGATCAGTGGGTGCGGGTGGTTCCGGGCCTGCTCAAGGCCCTGCGGGCCGGGCTGGAGGAGGTTTCCTACAACAGCACCAAGCTGGACGACATGATGTCGGACCTCAAGCACGAGCTGACCGAGGCCTTCCGAGCTCACGCCCTGGCCGAAGCCCGGGATAGCCAGCCGGAGCCCGAGCCGGAGCCCGAGATCCCGACCGTCCAGCAGACCGCCATCGAGCGCCAGCAGGAGCTGGAGGACGCCGCCATCGCCGAGTACGTCACCCAGGTGGACAGCATCGAAATCGGCCACTGGGTCGAGTTCAAGCTGGTCAACGGTACCACCTTCCGCTGCAAGCTCTCCGCGGTCATTGAAGAGGCCGACTGCTTTGTCTTCGTGAACCGCATGGGCCTGAAGGTGATCGAGAAAACCCGCACCGAACTGGCTCACGAGATGCGCCGCGGCCGACTCACCACCCTCGAGCAGGGCGCCCTCATTGACCGGGCCCTGGACGCCGTCATGGGTAGCTTGCGGCGCAAGAGCGCTTAGGCCGGGCGCTATCGATCGCTCCATGGGTCCACCCGCAAAGGCCGGCAGCCACTATGGCCTGCCGGCAGCCTATCGCATCCTGCTGGCGCTCTCGCTGGCACTCTTCCTGCACTCGCTGCTGGGCGCCGCTCTTGCCCTGCACCTGCCTCAGTTGCAGACCCCTGAGCCGGCGCGCGTGGAACTGACCCTGGTGGCGGCCGGCGACCCGCATCCCACGACCAGCACGGCCAGCACCCCGCTCCGCGCTTCACGCCCTTCCGACCCGCCGGAAGCGACACCGTTAGCGCGCAAAGAGCCCGTCGCCGGGGCCGGCCAACCCCTGGCGCCGACGCCCCAGGCGCAGCCTGAAAAAGCACCGCGACGGCAACCGGACCAGCAGCCCGCCCCGAGCCAGTCCGCCAGCGCCGCAAGTGAGCAACGCCAGCAGGGCCGGAGTTCGCCTTTCGATGGGCCGGACACCGCCAGGACCAGCCAACTGGCCACCAAAAGCAGCAAGCAGGAACCCGATTACCGGCAGGCGCTGGCCCGCCGCATTTCGGCACAGATGGGTCAGCAGAGGGTAAGGCTGCCGGGAGCACCAGCGCGTGAGGCGCTCAAGCCGGTGGAGCTGGAACTGGAGCTGATGGGGAACGGCGCCCTGGTGAACGCCCGGGTTATCCGCAGCTCCGGTTTCGTCGACCTGGACCGGTCGGCCTTGCGGGCCGCGCTGCGGGCAAGCCCCTATCCGGAGCCGCCCGCGTCACAGCGATCCGGCGCCTTGCGCTACCGGATCGAATTCCATCTGGAGTCGGCGCCGCCCGGTTGAGGGCGGCGCACCCGCAGTCTGCGATCAGGCCTCGGCCTTGCTGGCCGCGCCCTTCACCAGTTCGGCCAGCTCGCCGGACTCGGACAGCTCCAGGACGATGTCACAGCCGCCAACCAGCTCGCCGTTGACGTAAAGCTGCGGGTAGGTGGGCCAGTTGGAGTAGACCTTCAGACCCTCGCGAAGCTCCTGGTTGTCCAGGATGTTCACGTAGGCGAAACGCTCGCCACAGGCCATCAGGGCCTGCACGGTCTTGGCGGAAAAGCCGCACTGCGGCGCCTGGGGCGATCCCTTCATGTAGATGATCACCGGGTTCTCTTCCAGCTGGCTCTTGATGGTTTCGTTGATATCCATGGATCTGTCACCTCTGAATCGTAAGATTAGAAAGTGGCTCTGGCCGTGTTGCACCCGGCAGTTGCACTTTTCTGGCTGACCTGCGTCATTGCGTCCATTGTACACACCGCGACAAAGCGGCTCCAAGTGCCCAGCGTCCGATTGCCCCGCCGTGCACCGCAAAACTCTCCCGCAGCGCCCGGCAGGGCTGGCGGCGTTGTCTTCGTAAGGGTTAACCGCTAGACTTGTGCACTTGCCTGAAATACGGGCCTTCCGAAACGTTCCCGTCACGCTTCTCGCCGGTGCGGTCCTCCGCAGCCCGGCCTATTGTCGTTTCCGGAATGCACGGTACCACGGGGATCTGTCATGGCGGACCAACCGCTGCTCAACACCTATGGACGACTGCCCATCGTGTTCGATCACGGGCAGGGCCCCTGGCTGTTCGACACCCAAGGCCATCGGTATTTCGACACCTTCTCCGGTATCGCGGTCTGTGGCCTGGGCCACTCCCACCCGGCGGTCACCGAGGCCATTAGCGCCCAGTCCACCAAGCTGATGCACTGCTCCAACCTGTTCCACACCTCCATCCAGCACGAACTGGCGCAGCAGTTGTGCACCCTGGCCGGCATGGACGGTGTGTTTCTGGCCAATTCCGGTGCCGAGGCGAACGAAGCCGCCATCAAGCTGGCCCGCCTCTACGGCCACAACCGCGGCATCGAATCGCCCACCATCGTGGTGATGGAGCGCTCGTTTCACGGCCGCACCCTGGCCACCCTCACCGCCACCGGCAACGCCAGGGTCCAGGCCGGTTTCGAGCCGCTGGTGAGCGGCTTCCGGCGGGTGCCGTTCAACGACATCGCGGCTCTGCAAAGCCTGGCGGACTCCGACCCCAGCATTGCCGCGGTGCTGCTGGAACCGGTCCAGGGCGAGGGCGGCATGACCCTGGCCGACCGGCAGTGGCTGCATGACGTCCGCGCGCTGTGTGACCGCCAGGGCTGGCTGATGATGCTGGACGAAGTGCAGACCGGCAACGGTCGCACCGGCCAGCTGTTTGCCTGCCAGCACTACGGCGTTCTGCCCGACGTCATCACCACCGCCAAGGGTCTGGGCAACGGCTTTCCGATCGGTGCCTGCCTGGCCCGGGGCAAGGCCGCACAGGTGTTCCAGCCCGGCCACCACGGCTCAACCTTTGGCGGCAACGCCCTGGCCTGTGCCGCCGCCCTGGCGGTCCTGCAGACACTGCAAAGGGACAAGCTGATGGCCCGGGCGACGGAGCTGGGGGCGCGCATCCTCGACGAGCTGCGGGCGGCCTTCGCCGGTGCCGAGTACGTTCGCGAGGTGCGGGGCCTGGGGCTGATGATCGGTATCGAGATGCGCACGCCCTGCCCCGAACTTGTGCCCCTGGCCAAGGCCCGGGGTCTGCTGCTGAACGTCACATCCGAGTGTGTGATCCGGCTGCTACCGCCGCTCACCCTCACCGATGACGAGGCCCGCTACATGGTGGACCGGATCATCCAGACCATAAAACTCTACGCCGGCGACGACCGTCAGCGACCCAGAACCGCACCTCCTCCCGGCGGGCGCGGCATCACCCGGCACTGAGCCGCCGCCGGAACCCATTCCATGCCAGCCAGACCGATGAATTCACTAAGGGCAACGCCATGCCAGTAAGACACTTCCTGACCCTCAACGACCTTTCCCTGGAAGAGCTGGACGCGCTCCTGGATCACGCCAGCAAGCTCAAGCGCAGCCTGCGGGCCGGCGAGGTCCGGGACAGCCTCAAGAACCGGGTCCTGGCGATGATTTTCGAGAAGTCCTCGACCCGCACCCGGGTGTCCTTCGAGGCCGGCATGACCCAGCTCGGCGGCGCCGCCCTGTTTCTGTCGCCGCGGGACACCCAGCTTGGCCGCGGCGAGCCCATCGAGGACTCCGGCCGGGTGATCTCCAGCATGGCGGACGCGGTCATGATCCGCACCTTCGACCACCAGACCGTCACCCGCTTCGCCTCGGTCTCCAAGGCACCGGTGATCAACGCCCTCACCGACGACTACCACCCCTGCCAGTTGCTGGCGGACATGCAGACCTACCGGGAACACCGGGGCAACATCAAGGGTGCCACCGTGACCTGGGTGGGCGACGGCAACAACATGTGCAACTCCTACATCAACGCTGCACAGCAGTTCGATTTCCAGCTCCGCATCGCCTGCCCGCCCGGTTACGAGCCCAGGGCGGACCTGCTGGCCGAGGCCGGTGACCGGGTGCAGGTGATTTACGACCCCATGGAGGCCGCCCGGGGCTCGAACCTGCTGGTGACCGACGTCTGGGCCTCCATGGGACAGGAAGACGAGCAGGCCGCCCGAGCCAGGACGTTTGCCAGCTACCAGGTCAACCCTGCACTGATGGGTGTGGCCGCCAAGGGCGCTCTGTTCATGCACTGCCTGCCGGCCCATCGCGGCGAGGAAATCTCACACGACATGCTGGAGCATCCGGGTTCGGTGGTGTGGGAGGAGGCGGAGAACCGTCTGCACGCCCAGAAGGCGCTGCTGGAGTTCCTGATCCTCGGCAGACTGGACTGAATGCCATGGCTGTCCCGGCCTGGCCGGGATGGCTGTTTGGACTGAACAGCCTCTCGGTCAGTTAGGGCGATACCGGCGGTGACTGCGGAGTCTAATTGCCAGGCATAAAAAAAGGGCCGGAAACTCCGGCCCTCAAATGACGAATGAAACAAGGAAAGTTCGTAAGAACTACAACCTCAAAAGTCATCCCTTACGACTGCCAGTATTGCCCGGCCGCCGGACGGCGTCAGTGGTGGTTGTGTAGTCCGTTTGTTACATCCCGTTAGCCGGCGTGGCCTGGTTCACAAATCCAGCTCATCCGGTTTGCGGCGTGGCCAGACCAGGCTGAAGCGGGCGCCGCCGAGATCGTCACTGCGGTTCACAAAGGCCTGGCCCCCGTGCCAGTAGAGAATCCGCCGCACGATGGACAGGCCCAGGCCATAGCCCCCTGATGTCCGGGTGCGGCTGTCGTCCAGGCGGGCAAAGGCGGTGAAGACTTTCTCCCAGTCCTGCTCCGGGATTCCGGGGCCATCATCCTCCACGTCGATGCGGCAGGTCTGCTCATCCAGGTGACAGCTCACCCGCACCCGGCTGGCGGCATAGCGGGCCGCGTTGCCCACCAGGTTCTGCACCGCCCGGTGAAGGTAGCGGGGTTCCACGTCCGCGTGGGCCCAGCGCTCTGACGCCTCCGGGATCTCCGGCTCGATGGTCACTTTCGTGTGGATCAGCCGCTGCTCGTCCACCACCTGGCGCACGATCTCCGTCACCGACCGGTCCTGCAGGGAGAACACCGGCCCGCCCTGCTCCAGCCGGGCGTAAGTGAGGATCTCATCGATCAGCTCATCCAGCTCCTGGATATCGCCATCGATCCCTTCCAGCTGCTTTTGCAGGGTCTCGGCATCGTCACAGTCCTCGATCATCTGGACCCCGAACCGGATACGGGCAACCGGCGTGCGCAACTCATGGGAGACCGCGTGGATCATCTCGCTCTGCACGCCCACCAGGCGCTGGATATGCTCCGCCATGCTGTTGAAGGCCACCGCCAGCCGGGACACCATGGTGCGGTCCGAGGTTTCCACGCGGGCGTCCATCTCGCCCCGGGCAATGCGCACCGCCACCGACTCCACCGCCCGCAGGTTGTGGTGTACGCCACGAAGCAGCAGCATCAGCGCCACCGCCAGGACCACGCCAATGACCAGCAGCAGAAGCGCCGTCATCGGCCAGGCCCAAGGATCGAAATCCGCCGGCATCCGCAACTGCACCAGGCTGCCGTCGGAGAGCCGCAGCAACACCCGGGCCGGGCCGGAGTGGTCCGGCCGGTAGTAGGCCAGCTCGCGCTCAAGCACCCGGTCCAGCACCGCCGTCTCCGGCAGGTTGGCGGCATCCTCGATGGCGGTGATGCTGCCGCCCAGGGAGCCGGCCAGGCTGGCCATGGCGGCGTCCCGCTCCGCCGGCAGGACGGCATTGAGGTGATTCAGGACCAGCAGGCCGGTGGCCTCGGACACTTCCCTGTAGAGGTCACGAAATCGCATGGACAGGATCCGGTCCTCGCCGTCATGGCGCAGCACCCGCAGGCCCAGGCTGGTGTGCTGTGCCACAACATGGCCATAGGCCAGGCGCTCAAGGGTCACCGGTGACAGGGTCAGTGTGGCCGGGTCGTGGCTCTGGAAGTCATAGATGGGCGCCAACCAGTGGTAGCGGGCGGCAGGGTCCGGAACCGTGGCCAGCCACTGCATCAGGGGCGCCGGAAAGCGTTCCTGCCAGGCCTGCAGGCGCACACTGTTGACGCCCTGAAACAGCAGCACGCAGAGCAGGCCCACCAGCAGTGCCAGACCGGCCAGACGGGCGTAGAGCTTCAGGAAGAATTTCAGGGGCATACGGCCCACCCTGGGAACCGGCATCCGCCGCTGGCGGATGCCCTGTGCTGGAGATCAGGCTTCCTTGACGAACAGATAGCCCTTGCTGCGGACCGTCTTGATGCGCCGGGGGTGAACCGGGTCGTCACCAATCTTGGGACGGATGCGGGAGACCCGGACGTCAATCGAGCGGTCCTGGCCGTCGTACTCGATGCCCCGCAAGGCGGTAAAGATTTCCTCCCGGCTGAGGACCCGGCCGGCACTGCTGGCCAGCAGCCAAAGCAGGTCGAATTCGGCGCTGGTGAGGTCGATGCTTTCATCATTGAGCCAGGCTTCCCGCATGGCCCGGTCCACCACCAGGTCGTTGAATTGCAGGCGTACCGGCTCTTCCTTGCTCTGGGGCTCATCGCTGCCGGTGGAGCCTTCACTGACCCGACGCAGCAGGGCCCGTATCCGCGCCAGCAGCACCCGGGGCTTGACCGGCTTGCCGACATAGTCGTCGGCGCCCATTTCCAGCCCCAGTACCTGGTCAAGATCGTCGGTCCGGGCAGTGAGCATGATGATGGGGCCGGAGTAGAAAGGCCTCACCCGGCGGCAGATGGACAGGCCGTCCTCGCCGGGCAGCATCAGGTCCAGCACCACGAGATCCGGCTGCTCCTGCCGGATTCGCTCGACCGCGTTGCCGCCGTGGGATTCCAGGGAGACCGTGAGACCGTTGCTCTCCAGGTACTCCCGCGTCAAGTCTGCCAACCTCTCGTCGTCCTCGACGATGAGAATACGCCAACCCTCGTTTGTCTGTTCCACGCCGTCCATCTCTGCTTTTGTTTTTCCGTTACGGGGGACCGCGTCGCGGGATTCCGCCCGACCCTTTGGTTTGACCGGGCCCTGCGTATCCGGCTGACCCGGTCTGACTGATTCTCAGCATAGTGACTGAAGCGCCTGATAATAAAGCCCTTGTATTGGACAATACAGACAACTTCCGGTAACAGCAATTATACATGCAGTTGAGAAAAATACAGGGAGTCACAAGATAGTTACACGATGTGACGCGGTCAGCGACACATCGATTGAAGCTGGCAGACGTTGTCATCCCCCCGTCACGGCTTCTTCATTCCGATGTCATACCCGGTTCATAGGCTGGTCCACAAATGGACACAAAGAGACCAAGCCATGACTGCCCAGACTGCCCGCGCTGCCCGCCCTGCCCGTCGGCTCACCACCCTGATCAGCCGTGACCCGGCCCACATCGAAGCCGCCCAGCGTCTGCGCTACGAGGTGTTTTCCAGGGAATACCAGTCCGATCTGGGGGGCGAGGTGCCCGGCCTGGACGCCGACCGTTTCGATGCCTTCTGTGACCACCTGCTGGTCACCGACAACCACACCGGCGAACTGGTGGCCACCACCCGGGTGCTGCACCAGAGTCGCATCGGCGAAGCCGGCGGCTTCTATTCAGAGGGCGAGTTCAACCTAGACAACCTGCGCCAACTGCCCGGCCAGGTAGCCGAGCTGGGCCGCACCTGCGTCCACCCGGACTACCGCAACGGCGCCACCATCAGCCTGCTGTGGGCGACGGTGGCCGAATACCTGATGTCACGGCAGGTGGATTACCTGATCGGCTGTGCCAGCATCGGCATGTCGGATGGCGGGCTCAAGGCCTGGCGTATCACCCAGCACCTGCAGCGGACCTACCTGACCGACCCGGCGCTGCGGGTCACGCCGCACCGGGCCCTGCCCCACCTCACCGATGCGGTCAGTGATGACCGGCAGGTGGAAGTGCCGGCGCTGATCCGGGCCTACATGCGTCTCGGCGCCAGGGTCTGCGGCGCGCCCTGCTGGGATCCGGACTTCCGCTGTGCCGACCTGCTTGTGATGCTGGACGTCAAGCAGCTGGCCGGCCGTTACAGCCGCCATTTCATGCGCCAGCAACAGCAGGCCTGAACATGGCGACCCTCCGGCTTGTGACTCGCCTTTGCCTGTTCGCGCTAGTGCTGATGGCCACCTCGCTGGTGGCCTGCTGGGTCACCCTGCGGGAAAAACTCGCCGGTGGCCCCATCGACCGGACGCCTTACGCCCGGGTCTGCTTTAGCGCCGCCACCCGCAGCCTGGGGCTCAAAATCCGCTGTCATGGCGAGCTGGCCCGTGAGCCGGTGCTGTTTGTCAGCAACCACGTGTCCTGGTCCGATATACCGGTGCTGGGTGGCATTGCGCCGCTGCGCTTCCTGTCCAAGGCGGAGGTGGCCCGCTGGCCACTGATCGGCTGGCTGGCCGGGCACGCCGGCACCCTGTTCATCCAGCGTGGCGGCGGCCGGGCCGCCCAGACCCGGGAAGAGATCACCCGCACCCTTGCCGCGGGCCAGTCGGTACTGGTATTTCCGGAAGGCACTACCACCGACGGCCGCCAGGTTCTGCCGTTTCATGGCCGGCTGCTGCCGGCGGCCGCGGCGGCGGGGGTGGCGATCCAGCCCATCAGCATCGGCTACCTGCGGGACGGCGGGCCCGACCCGATGGCGCCGTTCATCGGCGACGATGCTTTCGAGTCGCACCTGTTGCGGCTGTTGCGCCGGCCGGCGGCGGAGGTGACGGTGGTGCTGCATGATCCGGTCACATTGACGGCGGATGACGACATCGCGGCCCTGGCCCGCCAGTTGCACGACACCGTGGCGGCGGGCCTGACCAGCTGTTACAGCGGCGTACCGGCGGCGACTTCGTCGTCGGTGGCTTCCCTGACCTGAAGGATCTCCAGGTCAAAATACAGGGTGAAGCCCGCCAGGGGGTGATTGGCGTCCACCTTGACCAGGTTGCCGTCGATGGCCACCACCTTGACCACCTGGGCCTCCTCGCCGGTGTTGGTCTGGAATTTCATGCCCACCTGGAGATTGTCGACGCCCTCGAAGGCAGACCTGGGCACCTTGCGTACGAACTCGGGGTTGTGCTCGCCGTAGGCCATTTCCGGCGGCACCGTCACCTCCAGACAGTCCCCCGGACCCCGGCCCTTCACCGCCTCCTGGATGCCACGGATGACGTTCGAGGCACCCTCGATGAACGTCAGCGGCTCACCCCCCTCGGAGGTATCGATCACCTCGCCCATGCGGTTCTTGAGGCGGTAGTGGACGGTATAGACGGCTGGTCGCTGCATTAGCTGGAAGAACTCCCTGAACTGGATGGCTCGCCGATGCGCTGCAGGCCGTGAATCAGCAGGCGCTGGTCCAGGCGCTCCCGAATGCCTTCGGGCCGCTCCAGGTCCATGCGCTTGAGGTAGGGCTGCAGGTCCGGATGGTCAGTGTCGGCACGCAGGGCGTGCCAGAGTGTGCGCAGTTTACCACGGCGGGTGGCGGTTGCCGCCTTGAGCCCCTTGAGGGCCCGCCCCAGCACCAGTTCCTCGTCGGTGAAGGCACAGCCGAGGGGGAAGGTGGGAAAATGCTCCCTGCCCACCTGCTCGAGGGCCTGCTCGATGCGCTCCGGGGTGTTCTGCCGCCAGCTCTCCGGCAGCTGGAAATCCCTGGGGACCTTGCCGGCCTTCTGGGCCTGCTTCAGCAGGCCGGGCTGGAAGCGGGCATCGGCGATCCGGATCAGTGCCAGATAGACATCCTCGTCGGAGCGGCCCCGCAGATCGGCGATGCCGTATTCGGTCACCACGATATCCCGAAGGTGACGGGGAATGGTGCAGTGCCCATAGCTGAACACGATGTTGGAGACGGTGTCGCCGCCGGACTGGCGGGTGCTGCGCAACGTCAGGATGGAACGGGCACCGGGCAGCTCATGGGCCATGGCCACGAAGTTGTACTGGCCGCCAACGCCGCTGACCACCCGGCCATCCTCCAGGCCGTCGGAAACGGCAGCACCGTTGAGGGTATGCATCATGGCGGAGTTGATGAAGCGGCTGTGGCTGCGCTGGACGGTCTTCAGGCGCTGGTTGCCGAATCGGTGGTCGTACAGGTGGTTGATGAAGTTGACGCTGGTCATGCAGATGCGGGCACGGTCCTCTGCGGACAGCTCCCGCAGTTGCTGGTAGAACTTGGCCGGCCCCAGGTAGAAGCCGCCGTGCATCACCACGCCGCCCTGCAGGCGATCCCCCAGTGCCAGGGCGGCCAGGGCCTCCCGCGCCTGCGGGTCTTCAAGGTCCGGATCCAGGGTCTGCTCCGACACCACCAGCCGGCCACCGCGGAAACTGACGCCCGGCCGCAGGATGCCGAAGCGCTTGAGCCAGGTGATGTCCCGGGCCCGCAGGGGCGAATGGATCAGTTCCCGGTCCCAGAGGGCATCCAGGGTTTCAAGGCTGATGCCGGGCCCCACCAGGCCCTCGTTCACCAGTTCCTGCAGGCCGGCGTGGCTGAACACCTCCCGGGTAAGCACGCCAGCCTCCATCAGCGCAATGAAGCCGTCCACCATCATCTCGCTGCAGCCGTACAGGCCCCGTTCGAAGGGTTCCGTACCGCCCCACTCCCTGGTGACCGGAAAACGGTCCGCCACGTCCAGCTCGTCGAACAGGGCGCGCCAGGTGCTGTTGTGCTTGTGGCGCAGCACCGCGCTGTGAACCACCGCCACCCCCAGCGAGCCGATGCCCACCTGCAGGGTGCCGGCATCCTTCAGCAGGGTGCTGGCGTAGAAGCCGATCAGATGATCCGGCGTGCTGACCGGGGTCTGGGGCACTGGAAACAGGGGGTAGTCGGTGGACCGCCGGTCCATGAGGATGTCGAGGCTGGCGGCGGGCACCTCGGCATCGTGACCGAAGAACGGCAGGTTGGCGCTGGTCTCACCCACCACGGCTACCGGCGTGCCCTGCTCCCGGGCCCGCTGCAGTTCCAGCATCAGGTCAAGGGACAGGTCCGGGTTGCAGCTCAGGCTCAGGGTCTCGCCATCGTCGGACGGCGCCACCAGCTGCGCCACCACGTTCACCCCGAGCGCCATCAGGTCACGCACCGCGTGGGTGTAGTTGGTGCAGACGTAATTCTGCTGCTGCGGCCGGTGGTTGAGGAAGCTGCCGGCGCGGAAGAAGAACTCCGATACCCGGACGTTCTCGGGCAGTTTCCCGGCCTGCACGTCGGCGGCGTATTCCAGGGTGGGGATGTCCCCGAACAGGCGCTCGGCAAAGGGACCCATGAATCGCCTTTCCAGTGACGACTTGCCCTTGGGCGCCAGCGGCGAAATGGCGGTCACGATGTGCAGTTTCAGCGACGGATCCTTGCAGGCCCGCCGGTAGATGGCGTTCGCCAGGTGGATCGGCTTGCCCAGCCCCAGGGGCAGGCCCAGTACGATATCCTTGCCCACACGCTCGATGATCGCGTCCACGCAGGCATCCGCGTCCGCCAGTCTGACTGGGGCTTGTTCCATAGCCGTTCCTCTCTTTGCAGGTCTTCATCGGTTTCGGGCGGCCGTAAGCGGCTGATCGAGCCGGGCTTCCGCTGCCGGAAACGAGCACTGATGCCGGGAATGATCACACGAGCGGCAGCGCCAGACAAACGCAGAGAGACACTTGAATGGTCAGGACGACCGGGGTGGGCAATGACGGGAGATCAGAAGTTCCAGCGCAGGTTCAGGCAGGCGCCATTCTCGATCAGGGCAATACCGTGGTCGGGCCGGGCGGCTTCATAGGCATAGTGACGGCCGTCGTCCCGGTTGCGGCTGAAACGCCAGCTCAGGAGGCGGGAACCCAGGGTGGTGAGGGCATCTTCCTCTTCGGTGCTGTCGAAATCACCGGACATGCGATCCTGGAGTTCGGTCAGCTCTTCCGGGTACAGTTCGGCCGCAATCGCAGGGCGTTCGTTGGCCTCGGCACGCACCACGAAAGCCACCAGATTGAGAGCGAGAAGCACCAGAAAAATGCGAATAATCATGACGGACCTGACCTGTTTCCAACGCCGGGAATGATAAAGATGTCTAGATACAAAGTCTAATGATGAGGGGCCATTGAACCGTGATTTCCCGCACATTCAATTCGCTTTTTTGTCACCCGGATGATCATTTTTTGTCAAGTTTCCGGCGCGAAATGTTACCGCGTGTAACCGGCCCCGCCCGGGGCCGGTCAGCAGGCCTTCAGGGGCAGGGATAGGTGTGTCTGGTGTGCACCGCTTCAATGGCGTCCAGCACATCATCCGCCAGCTGAACGGCCTCGGATGACAGGTTTTCATCCAACTGGGCCAGGCTGGTGGCACCAATGATGTTGCTGGTCAGGAAGGGCCGGCTGTTGATATAGGCGAGGGCCATCTGGGTCAGCGACAGGCCGTGTTCCCGGGCCAGATTGGCGTAGGCCCGGGTGGCCGCCTCCCCCTGTTCGGTGGTGTAGCGGCTGAACCGTGTGTAGCGGCTGAGGCGCGCCCCTTCCGGGCGCCGGCCGCCCAGGTATTTGCCGGTCAGCATACCGAAGGCCAGTGGCGAGTAGGCCAGCAGTCCCACCTGCTCCCGGTGGGCAAATTCGGCGCCGGCCAGCTCGAAGGTGCGATTGAGCAGGTTATAGGGATTCTGGATGCTCACCACCCGGGGCAAGCCCTGCTGCTCCGCCAGCTTCAGGTACCGGGCCACACCCCAGGGCGTTTCGTTGGACAGGCCGATCTGCCGCACCTTGCCCTCATCCACCAGTTCACCCAGGGCCGCCAAGGTCTCCTCGATGGGCGTCGCCTGTTCGTCCGGATTGTGCTGGTAGCCCAGCTTGCCGAAGAAGTTGGTGCTGCGCTCCGGCCAGTGCACCTGGTAGAGATCGATGTAGTCGGTCTGCAGCCGCTTCAGGCTCTGCTCACAGGCGGCGCGGATGTGGTCGCGGGTCAGGCGCGGGCCGCCGCGCAGGTAGGTCAGGCCATTACCCGGGCCGGCCACCTTGGTGGCAATCACCAGGTCGTCCCGGCGGCCGCGGCGGGCCAGCCAGTTGCCCAGGTATTGCTCGGTCAGGCCCTGGGTTTCGGCACGGGGCGGTACCGGGTACATCTCGGCGGCATCGATGAAATTGACACCAGCCGCGGTGGCCCGGTCAAGCTGCTCAAAGGCCTCCTGTTCGCTGTTCTGCTCGCCCCAGGTCATGGTGCCCAGGCAGATCAGACTGACGTCGATATCGGTATTACCCAGCTTGCGCCTCTGCATAACCTCTCCTGATGTGAAGTGATAACCCTGACGATTGGACACTAGCATTACGGTGATCCGCAACGGACGGACTCTCCCGCCCCTGCCCTTCAAGAGATTGTCACAGGACAGTCGTCTGGCTGTCACAACCGGTTTCCATAGTGGAACAGGTCAAAGCCGGTGGGCCGCCTGCGGGCTTTCAGCCGCCGGAACCGGATCCATCCAGTACGGGAACAGTCATGTCCGACGTCACAGCCAACCAGAACGGACGCCATATTGCCCTGGTGAGCGAGACCTTCCTGCCAGAGGTCAACGGCGTGACCAACACCCTCAAGCACCTGTGCCTGGGCCTGATGAAACAGGGCCACCGGGTGACAGTGGTGCGGCCGCGCCAGGCCCGGGAGACGACGGGGGCGATGCTGGCCGCGGCGGGCGAAGCCCTGTTCAGCGCCGAGGTACTGGTACCGGGTGCGCCCCTGCCGGGCTATCCGGAACTGCGCTTCGGGCTCTGTCGCAGCGCCACGCTTGCGAGGCTCTGGTCCGGCCAGCGCCCGGACGCGGTGTACATCGCCACCCAGGGGCCGCTGGGGATCGCGGCGGCCTCCGCCGCCGGCCGCCTCGGCATTCCGGTCAGCTCCGGCTTCCACACCAACTTCCACAGCTACAGCCACTACTACGGCGCCGGCTTCCTGGCCGGGCTGCTGTGCCGATACGGCCGCTGGTTCCACAACCGCACCGACCTCACCCTGGTACCCACCCGCCGCATGCAACGTCAGGTCCGGAGCATGGGCATCGAGGCCTGCTCGGTATGGAGCCGCGGCGTGGACTGCCAGCGCTTCGCCCCCCACAAGCGGGACAACGAGCTGCGCCGACAGTGGGGGCTGGGCCCCGGCGACCGGGCCATCGTCTATGTCGGCCGGCTGGCGGCGGAGAAGAACCTGCAGATGGCGGTGGCCTGTTACGAGCGCATCCGCCAGCTCCACCACCGGGCCCGCT
Organism: Marinobacter sp.; assembly: GCF_033722195.1. GTDB lineage: Bacteria > Pseudomonadota > Gammaproteobacteria > Pseudomonadales > Oleiphilaceae > Marinobacter. The sequence goes on along the minus strand of NZ_JAWVZL010000007.1, from coordinate 42,084 downwards.
TCATCCTGGTGGGGGACGGTCCGCTGCGGGAACGCCTGGCGGCAAGACACCCGGACTATATCTTCTGCGGAATGCAGCAGGGCGAGGCCCTGGCCCGTCACTATGCCTCCGGCGACCTCTTCCTGTTTCCCAGCAAGACCGACACCTTCGGCAACGTGGTGACCGAGGCCATGGCCAGTGGTCTGGCGGTGGTGGCCTACGACGATGCCGCCGCCGGTGAACACCTGCGCCACGAGGAAAACGGAATGGTGGCGGCACTGGACGACGACGACGGCTTTGTCACCAGCGCCCTCAAACTGCTGGACCAGCCCACCCTGCTGGCCCGGGTGCGCAGCCAGGCCCGCCTTGACGCCCTCGACCTGCAATGGTCGGTGCTGGTGGAGCAATTCGCCAACCTGATTCTCAGCGTCCAGCCAAAGGAACACAGCCATGCGGTCAAGCAAAGCCTCCCGATTCTTTGAGCTGGTGGACCAGCGCGAATTCGCGCTCTGCCAGTCCATCAACAGCAGCCTGAGGTTCCGGCCGGTGCAGGGCTACTTCAAGGTGGTGAGCCGGCTGGGTGACGGCTGGTTCTGGTATGCCCTGATCCTCGCCATGCCGGTGCTGCGGCCCGCTGACGGCCTGGCCCTGGCGCTGCTGATGGTGGCCAATGGCCTGGTCTGCACCCTGGCCTACAAGTACCTGAAAAGCCGGCTGGTGCGGGAGCGCCCGTTCATTTCCTTTCCCTCCATCAACTGCGGCACACCGCCCCTGGACCGCTACAGCTTCCCTTCCGGCCACACCCTCCATGCGGTCTGCTTCACCACGGTGGTGGGCCTGATGGCACCCTCACTGCTGCTGCCGCTGCTGCCCTTCACCCTGAGTGTGGCAGCGTCGCGGGTTGTGCTGGGACTGCACTATCCCTCCGATGTGGCGGCGGGGGCGGTCATCGGCGGCGGCCTTGGCGCGCTGGCGGTGAGCTGGCTGGCGGCCGACTTCCTGGTGATGTTCGGGGCGGCCTGATGTGGTTCAGTCGAACAGCCGCAGCTGGGTCACCGGCGCCTCGTCATTGCGGAACCTGACGCCAAGACCCAGCAGCCGAACCGGCCGGGCAGGATCGGTCATCAGCTCGGCCAGCAGCGGCGCAAAGTCCTCCTCCGTCGGCTCGATGATCCGTTCACGCACCCGCTCCAAGGTGTGGGTGGAAAAATCGCTGTAGCGGATCTTCACGAACAGCTTATGGATGGGTTTGCGGCCGGCCTTGCGGCTCAACCGGCGACCGAGGTCCTCCACCAAGGCCGGAATCACGCTGTCGCAGGCGGCCTTGTCCGGCAGGTCCTGGGAGAAGGTACGCTCGACGCTGACGGACTTGGCGATGCGGGTGACGCTAACCCGGCGGTTGTCCTCACCATGGGCCATCTCGTACAGCCGCACGCCCTGGCGGCCGAAGCGCTCCACCAGCTGCTCGGGCCGGCACTGGCGGATGTCGCCGCAGGTGATCAGGCCCATGGCGTGCAGTTTGGCGGCGGTGACCTGACCGACGCCGTGGAGCTTCTCCACCGGCAGGGTCTTGACGAAGTCCGCGACATCCTCCGGCCGGATCACGAACAGACCGTCCGGTTTGTTCCAGTCGCTGGCAATCTTGGCCAGGAACTTGTTGGGGGCGACGCCGGCAGACACGGTGATACCGACCTCCTCCCGGACCCGCTTGCGCAGATACTCCGCCATCAGGGTGGCGCTGCCCCGGTGGCTGTCCACCTCGCTGACATCCAGGAAGGCCTCGTCCAGCGACAGCGGCTCCACCTGGTCGGTGAGTTCCCGGAAGATCGCCATTACCTGCTGTGACACCGCCTTGTAGCGGGCCATGTCCACCGGCACGGTCACCAGGCCCGGGCAGCGCCGGCGGGCCTCGGCGCCGGGCATGGCGGAGCGCACGCCGAATTCCCGGGCCCGGTAGTTGCAGGTGGTCACCACGCCACGGCCGCCCTCGCCGCCCACCGCCAGCGGCACGTCACGCAGGGAGGGGTCGTCACGCATCTCGACGGCGGCGTAGAAGCAGTCACAGTCGAGGTGGATGATTTTGCGCTGGGTCATGGCTGGCCGCTGCTATGGCAAGAGTCTGTACATATGTACAGCCTTGTATCTTACGGTAACATGCCGAGAATGTCAGGGTTGCTTTCAACCAGAGGCCAGCGCCCATGTCACAGCAGATCCCCGACCCGACCCAGACCGAAATCGAGGCCGCGGCCTTCCGCCGGCTCGTCAGCCACCTGCAGAAACACACGGAAGTGCAGAACCTGGACCTGATGAACCTGGCCGGCTTCTGTCGCAACTGCCTGTCCAAGTGGTACCGGGCCGAAGCCGCCGAGCGGGGCTTCGAGATCAGTGATCCGGAAGCCCGCGAGCGCATCTACGGCATGCCCTACGAAGAGTGGAAGTCCCGTTACCAGACCGGTGACAAGCAGCCCCACAAGGATGATGGCGGACAGGCGTCATGATCCTGGCCCGGGCCATGCAGATCCACCTGGCCTCCCTGAACGCCGGTCACGCCGACTTCGAGGATTCCCTGGCGCTGGTGGAACGCTATTTCGACTATACACCGGCGGCCTTTTACAACGGTCCGCTGCGCAACGAGGCCGGCCAGAACGAGGGCTCCTGCAAGCTGTTCGCCCTGGCCCAGCACTGCAACCTGTCCGAGGTGGACACCCTGGCCTGCTTCGGTCGGCATTACCGCCAGGTGCTGGACGAGCCCACCGGCAGCAGCCATGGTAATATCCGCCAGTTCATGGGCACAGGCTGGTCCGGCATCCGCTTCGAGACACTGCCCCTGCGCCCCAGGCCAACCGAGTCGGCCGAACCCGTCCAGCAAGAGACCCCATAATGAGCGAGACCGCCGCCACCGACGCCGAACAGAGTTTCCAGCTCAAGGGCGCCACCGTCGCCATGACGGCGCTGGAACTGCATTACTTCGACGCCCGGGCCTTCGAGGCCAACCTGGAGGACAAGATCCGCCAGGCGCCGGGCTTTTTTCGGGACATCCCGCTGATCATCAGCCTGGAGAAGTACCAGGGCGCGGCCAACGAACTGGACTTCTTCCAGATGATCGGGGTCTGCCGCCGCCACAACATCCACGTGGTGGGGGTACGGGGCGGCAACGACGATCACCGGCGGCTGGCGCGCAACGCCTCCCTGGCCCTGCTGCCCGCCAGCACCAGCCGCGAACGCCCGGCTCCGGATACCGCACAGGTGGTGGATGACAAAACCGTAACCAGCGACAGCGCCGAGCCGGCCAGCACCGCCGGCACTGGCCCCGCCCCTGCCCGCATCGTCACCCAGCCGGTGCGCTCCGGCCAGCAGGTGTACGCGCCGGACGGCGACCTGGTGGTGCTGGCGCCGGTGCAGGCCGGTGCCGAGGTACTGGCGGCCGGCAACATCCACGTCTACGGCCCCCTGCGGGGCCGCGCCCTGGCCGGCGTGCACGGTCTGGAATCGGCGCGGGTGTTCTGCCAGTCGCTGGAGGCGGAGCTTGTGTCTATCGCCGGACACTATAAAATCTCGGAGGATCTTCAGGACCAGGGCTGGAAGTCGGCGGTCCAGATCCAGCTAAGGGACGACCTGCTGGTGGTGACACCCCTGGACAAGGCCTGAAACCTCCCCACATTCGAATACAGCAAACAGGACTGCAACCTTGGCTAAAATCATTGTCGTTACCTCAGGTAAGGGTGGCGTAGGCAAGACCACCACCAGCGCCTCCATCAGTACCGGTCTGGCCCGCCGCGGCCACAAGACGGTCGTGATCGACTTCGACGTGGGCCTGCGCAACCTGGACCTCATCATGAACTGTGAGCGTCGGGTCGTGTACGACTTCGTCAACGTGATCCAGGGCGAGGCCAGCCTGAACCAGGCACTGATCCGCGACAAGCGCGTGGACACCCTCTACATCCTGCCGGCCTCCCAGACCCGGGAGAAGGAAGCCCTGACCAAGGAGGGCGTCGAGAAAGTCATTACCGAACTGTCCAAGACCTTCGAATACATCGTCTGTGACTCCCCGGCCGGCATCGAGCACGGCGCCCTGATGGCGCTCTACTACGCCGACGAAGCCGTGGTGGTGACCAACCCCGAGGTGTCCTCGGTGCGGGACTCGGACCGCATCCTGGGCATCCTGCAGAGCAAGTCACGGCGCGCCGAGCGGGGCGAGGAGCCGGTCAAGGAGCACCTGCTGCTGACCCGCTACAACCCGGTCCGGGTGGACAAGGGCGAGATGCTGTCGGTGGGCGACGTGGAGGAAATCCTGGCCATCCCGCTGCTGGGCGTGATCCCCGAATCCCAGGTGGTGCTCAACGCCTCCAACCAGGGCACCCCGGTGATCCTGGAAGACGACAGCGATGCCGGCCAGGCCTACGAGGATGCGGTCGCGCGGTTACTGGGAGAGGAGCGGGAACACCGTTTCATGACCGCGCAGAAAAAGGGATTCTTCTCACGCATGTTCAAGGGGTGACGACGGATGAGTTTCTTCGACTATTTCAAGGCCAAGAAAAACACCTCCGCCTCGGTGGCCAAGGAGCGCCTGCAGATCATCGTGGCCCACGAGCGCGGCAAGCGTGACCAGCCCGATTACCTGCCCCAGTTGCAGCAGGAGCTGCTGGCGGTCATCCGCAAGTATGTCCAGATCGACGACGACATGGTCCAGGTGGAACTGGACCGCAACGAGAACTGCTCGGTGCTGGAGCTGAACGTCACCCTGCCGGAGTAATCCGGGGTCCTTCATGCGCCGGTCGGCTGGCAACGCCGGCCGGTCATATCGGGCCAAACCCCGTGTCCGCCCGAGCAAACCTCCACCCAGTTCACAAACCGCCCCGGCATCGATCCAGGCCACTCCGGCACCATGCTAGACTGCGGTTCCATCCGGTTGAATCGCCGCCAGGGCTGTTGCCTTTTCTGGAGCTTTTTTCATGCCAAGCCGTCTTGTTCATGCCGTCGCCGGCAGCCTGCTGCTGATTGCCGGCTGGTGCCAGGCCGAGGTCCTGCCCGCCGAAAACGCCGACTGGCAGCTTCAGAAAGAAGTCGACGATATCCGCATCTACACCATCGACCAGGACGATTCGCCGTTTCGTGCCTTCAAGGCCGAAGCCCTGCTGGATGTGCCCCTCAGCAACGTCATGGCGGTGATGCTGGACCCCACCTCCTGCCTGGAGTGGGTCCATGGCTGCTCCGAGTCCCGGGCCTTCGGCGCCGGTGATTTTGCCGACCGCTACGCCTACTCGGTCAATGACATGCCCTGGCCGGTCTCGGACCGGGACTATGTCATCCGTATCCGCACCCAGGGCAACGAGGCCAACGGCGAAGTGGTGATGAACCTCAACGCGGTGCCGGCCCGGCAGCCGGAACAGGACGGCCTGGTGCGGGTGGACCGCTCCGACACCCTGTACCGGTTTGAGCCGGTGGGCGACAAGACCCGCATGATCTGGCTCCAGCACACCGACCCCAACGGCGCCCTGCCGGGTTGGCTGGTGAATTCACTGCTGGTGGACATCCCCCTCAAATCCATGCAGCAACTGGAGCGGGTCGCCGCCAGCCCCCGCTACGACCACCACGAGCTGGTCTACGACGAGCAGGGAAATCTGGTGGACGTGCGGCAAATCCCGCAAACGGGTGATGACGAAAACAACGGGAAACGCTAAGCTCAGGGTACTAGGAGCAATCCAATCAGGACCCAACCGCATGACCGTTCTCGCTTACGAGATCATGACGCCCAGCGTCAAAGCCGTGCCGCAGTCTTGGACCATGGAACGGCTGGCTCGCTTCCTCACCGACAACGAAATCACCGGCAGCCCGGTCACCGATGACAACGGCGAGATCGTCGGCATCGCCACCCTGAAAGACATCACCGAATTCCGCTGGTCCTCCAGCCGGGACCAGGAGCAGCAGGCCGATCTGACCCCGGAAGAACAGCAGGAAGCCCGCCGCCTGCGCATGGCCATCTTCGAGGAGATGGGCAAGGTGCCGGTGGAGGTGCGGGACATCATGACCCCGATCGTCCTGTGCGTGGACGAGCAGACCACCGTCAAGCACATCGCCGATGTGATGATGAAGGAGCACCTGCACCGGATCTTCGTCACACGGGACAAGAAAATCACCGGCATCATCACCACCTACGACATGCTCAAGCTGATTTCAGACAAGGCCCTGACCCAACGCTGTGCCAGCGACTGACGTCCCCGGCACCTCGTTCATGCACCACCCAGCCGCCTGCCAGAGAGGTATCGCGCCTTATGCCAAGAGCACCGCAAGCTCGGAAAAAAATGTACGTCCTCGACACCAACGTGCTCATCCACGACCCCAACGCCCTCCTGAACTTTGAAGAACACGACGTCATCATCCCCATGACCGTGCTGGAAGAACTGGACAGCCTGAAGTCCGGCAAGCAGGCCGTGGCCGCCGACTGCCGCCAGGCCATCCGCACCATCGACCGCCTGCTGGGGGACGCCAGTCCCAAGGAGATCGAGCGGGGCGTACCCATCGTGCGGGCCGCCAAGGCCGAGCCCCTGGGGGCGCTGTCGATCCTGATGAGCACCGAGCACAACAGCGATCATGCCCTGCCCGAACACCTCAACGACAACAAGATCATCAACAACCTGGCAGCCCTGCAGGCCCGGCACAAGTCCCGCGACATCATCCTGGTGAGCAAGGACATCAACATGCGCCTGAAGGCCCGGGGTTTTGGCGTCGAGGCCCAGGATTACCACACCGACCAGCTGGTGGACGACATCGACCTGCTGCCCAAGGGCTACAAGGAGTTCCCCAATTCCTTCTGGGACAACATTGCCAAGGTGGAAACCGTCCAGCGCGAAGGCGTCACCGAACACATCCTCAAGCGCGAGGGGGAACTGGCGGGGCTGCACATCAATGAGTTCGTGATCGACCAGCAGGGTTTCGTGGGCAAGGTGGTGGACATCGAGGGCGACCGCCTGGTCTTGCAGGACCTGCACCAGGAGGACCTGATGAACGAGGAGGTCTGGGGCCTGGTACCACGGGACATATACCAGTCCCTGGCGCTCAACCTGCTGCTGGACCCGGACGTGCACCTGGTGAACCTGACCGGTTCCGCCGGCTCCGGCAAGACCATCCTGGCGCTGGCGGCCTGCATCGAGATGACCGTGGCCAGCAAGCAGTACAAGCGTATCATCGCCACCCGCAGCACCCAGGGCCTGGACGAGGACATCGGCTTTCTGCCCGGCACCGAGGCGGAGAAGATGGAACCCTGGCTGGGGGCCATCGTGGACAACCTGGAGGCCCTGCACGAGGACGACGAGAACATGACTGCCAGCGTCGACTACATCCTCAGCAAGGTGCCGCTGCACTTCAAGTCGCTGAACTACATCCGGGGCCGCAGCTTCCAGCACAGCCTGATCATCATCGATGAGTCCCAGAACCTGACACCGCACCAGATCAAGACCATCATCACCCGCGCCGGTAACGGCTCCAAGGTTATTTGCCTGGGTAACCTGGCGCAGATAGACACCCCCTACCTGAGCGGTCTCAGCTCCGGCCTGACCTACATGACCGAGCGCTTCAAGGGCTTCCGCCACGGCGGCCATATCCACCTGCAGGGCGTTCCCCGCTCGGCGCTGGCGGAATTTGCCGAAGCCAACCTCTGACCTGCTACCCGGGAGCACCGGCCGGTGCTCCCGACTTCCCGCCTGATCTCAGACCCGGAACTGGCCGGCGGCGTGGCGCAGCTCCGACACCGCGGTGCCGATACCCTGACTGGAATTGTCCGAGCGCTGGATCGCCGCCACCGTCGCCTCCGCGGAGCGGGCCATGTCCATCACGTTGGCGCTGATCTGGTGGGCCTGGGTACTCTGCTCCTCGGCCGCGGCCGAAATGGTAACAGCGCGGCCCTGGAGTTCACCCAGCAGACCACTGATCTGCTCGATGTGCTCGTCGGCGGCGTGAAACTGGCGGGTGCATTCCGCCACCCGGCCGGAGGCCTGCTCGATGCTGGCCACCGCCTTGCGGCTGCCGGCCTGGAGGCGGTCGATGATGTCCCGGATCTCGGTGGTGGAGTGCTGGGTCTTGCGGGCCAGGTTGCGGACCTCGTCCGCCACCACCGCAAAGCCGCGACCACTCTCACCGGCCCGGGCCGCCTCGATGGCGGCGTTCAGTGCCAGCAGGTTGGTCTGGTCGGCAATGGTGCCGATCACCGACAGCACCGAGCCGATCTCCTCGCTCTGCCGATCCAGCTCCGCCACCACCGTCGCGGCCGCCTTCACCTCCGCCACCATGGCATCCAGTTCGGTCCGGGCCTGGCGTGAGATGTTGGCGGTGGCGTCGCTCTCGGCGTTGATGTCCTGCACCGAGCTGGCCACCTGCTGGATGTTCTCCGCCACTTCCTGGATGCTGCCGGAAATCTCGCTGACGGTGGTGGAAACCTGGTCGATCTCCGCCTGCTGACGGTGCACCACCTGCACCGCCTCACTGCTGGCCTGGCGCTGCTCGCTGGCGGCCCGCTCGGCGGTGCCGGCGGCGCTGTTGACCTGGCTCACCACGGCCTGGGTGCGGGCGATGAACTGGTTGATGCCATCCGCCATGCGGGTCAGCTCGTTGCGCCCGCCCAGCTCCACCCGCTTGCGCAGGTCGGCGTCGCCCTCGGCGATGCGCCAGATGGCGGCGTCCAGCCGGTTGATGCGTACCAGAACGCCGGCGCCCAGAATCAGGGCAACCAGCACCAGCAGCACCAGATTGGAGCCGATGGAGAAGCTCGACAGGGTGGCGGACAGCGACGCCGCCTGCTCACCGATCCGGGCCACCGTGGCCTGGATCTCGGCGCCGGTGCTGGCCTCGATTTCCGCCAGACGGGCCTGCAACTGCTGGCTGACGTCGGCGGTCTGGCGCTCGAGGGTGTCGCTGACCGCCGCGGCGCTGGCCGCCACCGTGGCGTCGAACTGGGCTTCCAGCTGCTGCATGTCCTCGGCGATGGCCTGGGTGGAAAGGCCCAGCTTGAGCTGGCCAATGGCCGAGCCCTGGGGTGCGATATCGGCGGTGATGATCACCACATTGGGGTCGCGAGTGGCGGCGTCCAGGACCTTGCCTACGGCACCACGGCCCTCGCCGGCGGCCATCAGCGCCTTGACCCGGGGGTCGGTGCGGTCCACGTAGCGGGTCAGGCGCTCGCCATACTGATCGAAATAGGCGGCGAACAGAACCGACTCCCGGGCATCCACCAGCTCCACCAGGCCGGTGAGCTTGGGGGTGTCGCGATCCCAGATCAGCGGTGCCGCCACCGCGGCCATGGCATCCGCCAGGCCCTGGGCCTCCGCGATCACCGCCTGACGCAGGTTGTCGGCAATCTGGGCCTGGCGCTCATCCAGCTGCTCCTCCAGCTGCCGGGTCAACTCCCGCGACGCCTCCTGCTGCATGGCCTGCAGGCGCTGATCGACGCTGGCGCTGGCCTGGCTGAACTCCTGGCTGACCCGCTCGCGGCCGGCCTCCAGTGAGCTTTCCACCGAACCCGCCAGCGACCTTACCTCACCGCCGATCAGCCACTGACTGACCAGCAGCTGGACCAGGGCCACCAGCAGCAGCACCACAAATACGGGGCGCAGCAGGCGGCTGCGCAACAGGTTCTGGAAAAACGTCAGATTCATGGCGGTCCCTGAGTCAAGTGGGGGCGGCTGCCCCGGCCATAGCGGGTTTCTGGAACAAGTATGAACCTGCGCCAAGCAGGATTCGCACCATGGATGTCCTACATTTGTGCACTTTTGTTGACTTTTGTGTCCGTGCGTTCTGGCCCGGCGGCCAAAGTCGGTACAGATGTACCGGTTTACTGTGACCGCAACCCCTAAAGGGATATGACAACAACGACAAGAGGTCCGCCCCATGAATCTGTTGAAAGTCCTGGCCTGCGCCGGCACTGGCCTTATCCTGACCGCCTGCGGTGGTGGTGGCAGCGGCACCGGCAGCGCCACTGACAACCTGGCAACACCGGAAGCACGCGACCCCCGGCAGCCCACCGAAGCCGTCACACCCCGGCAGGTCAGCCGCCCCCTGCCCGCGAGCCAGGCCGGACTGCCCGCGGCTTCGTGCCAGTCCGGCACCGACCTCAGTGGCGGGCGCAGCTACCGGGTCGCCATGCCCTCCCGCGTGGACGGCGCCGCCATCGTATTCCAGGTGTTCGAGCCCACCACCTTCGACTGCCAGACCGGCCACCCGCTGATCCTCCAGGGCCACGGCTTCTCCGGCTCCCGCAGCACCGAGGCCGGCAGCGACCCGCTGGCACCCATCGAGCCGCTGGTGGACGCCGGCTACACGGTGATCAGTATCGACCAGCGTGGCCATGGCGAGAGTGGCGGCACCATCCGCGTCATGGATCCGGATTTCGAGGGCGAGGATCTGGTGCAAATCGTTGACTGGGCCGAAAACCACCTGGACTACCTGGCCTACCGGCAGGACAACCTGCTGCTGGGTGCGGTGGGCGGCAGCTACGGCGGCGGCTTCCAGTACCTGCTGTACAACGTGGACCCGGACCAGCGCCTGGATGCCATGGTGCCCCAGATCACCTGGCACGACCTGACCTACAGCCTCAACCCCGGCGACGTCACCAAGAACTACTGGCTGCTGGCCCTGTCCGCCATGGGCGACGCCCAGACCGGCTTCAGCATGGACCCCTTCCTGCGCAGCTCCCTGCTCAACGGCATTGCCGAGAACCGCTTCCCGGCGCCGGCCCTGGACTTCCTGCACTACCACAGCCCCAGCTACTTCTCCGACAACGAGCGCGGCCTGGCACTGCTGGACAGCGGCAACACCACCGAATACATCCTCGACCCCATCACCGGCCAGGTGCCGGTCACCAGCGACGGCCGCTACATTATCAAGACCCCCATGGCCGAGCCCTACCCGGTGGATGTACTGATGTTCCAGGGCATGCGGGACAACCTCTTCCCGTTCAACGAGGCCTATGAGAACTACCTCACCATGAAGCAGGCCGGCGGCGACGTGCGCCTGCTGACCTATCCCTTCGGCCATCACTATCTGTCGCCGAGCGTGGGCCTGATCCAGGAGTCGATCCAGAGCGGTGGGTTCTACGCCGAAGCCCTGCCCCAGTTCCAGGACCAGGGCCTGGCGACACTGTCGAGCTGCGGCGACATCGAGCTGGTGCGGGCCACCCTGGCCTGGTTCAACGACAAGCTGCTGGGGCGCGGCGACGCCGACAACGTCATCACCAGCGGCCAGCAGGTATGCTACACCCTGACCCCGGGTGACTCGGTGAACGCACCGGCGGTCACCGTCGGCGGCCAGGCCTTCCCGATCCAGGGGCCCAGTGTTCTGGGTATTGAAGCGCCGGTCACCGTGCTGGCGGGCGCCAACCCCGTGCCTACCCTGGTGCCGCTGACCACGATCAGCGACGACGCCGTCATCGCCGGCATCCCCACCGCGGACATGACCCTGAGTTTTGGCAGCGAGCTGCTGGACAGCCAGTGCCTGGAAAGCGCCGACCCGCTGCTGGGCCTGGGTACCTGCGACGCCATCCTGTTTGCCGGGGTTGGCGTGATCAAGTCGGGCCTGGGCATACCGGAGCTGATCGATGAGCAGGTCCATCCGATCCGCGGCCTGGGCCGCCACCAGATCCAGTTGACCGGCATCGCCGAGCGGCTACAGCCCGGCGATCAGCTGGTGCTGATGCTCTACGGCCAGCACCCCACCTTCGTGGGCGCCTTCTCGCGGGATCTCACCAGCTTTGTGGTGCAGGCCAGCGGCGAGGTAAAACTGCCGCTGCTGAGCGCCGATGGGCAGAGTGCGCTGGCGGCAAACCAGCCTTGAGACAGAAGGAAGACAGCCCAGGGGGCGGTGGTTACCGCCCCTGCAAGGTCGCCACCAGCCGGCGGCGGCCGGCCTGGTCGCGGTGTTCGCACAGATAGAGGCCCTGCCAGGTGCCCAGGGCCAGGCGGCCGCCGGACACCGGGATGGTCAGGGACGAGCCCACCAGCACGCTCTTGATGTGGGCCGGCATGTCGTCGGGGCCTTCGGTGGTGTGTTCATAGTGGGGTTCGTTTTCCGGCACCATCACGTTGAAGTGCCGCTCCAGATCACCGCGCACATCCGGATCGGCGTTCTCGTTGATGGCCAGGGAGGCGGAGGTGTGCTGGATGAACAGGTGCAACAGGCCCACCTGGCATCCGCTCAGGTCCGGGACCTGACGCAGCACCTCGTCGGTGATCAGATGAAAGCCCCGATCACGGGCCCGCAACTCGATGGTGGTCTGTTCCCAGATCATCGCCTGCTCCCTCCTTGCCGCGCCCGGTCTATTTCTGCTGCTCGTCCCAGGGATGGACGGGCATCACCGCCTCGCCGTTGGTGTCCGGTTCGATGGAGGAGCGGAAGTAGTCCATGACCTTCTCCGCCTCCGCCAGCTCGTCGAAACGGGCGATGTGGTAGATGGCTTCGCCCTCGTTCACCAGCGGCAGGTTGTTCATGCCCACCACGATACCCGAGAAGGGCGTGGTGATGGCGGTCTCGGTTTCACCGAAAGGATCCGCCACCACCGCCAGTTTCTGGCCCTTGCGCACGCGCTGGCCGAGGCGGGCAATGGGCCGCATGATGCCGTCGATGTCGGCCCGGACCCAGCTGGAGCTGGCCGCCACTTCCGAACGCTTGCGGGGCTTGGAGCGGCCGGCCTTGACCGGCAGCATCTCCAGCGTCCGCATCACCCGGTTGACCCCGCGCACGCCGCTGGAGATCACCACATCGTCAAAGCGCAGGGCTTCGCCGCCCTCGAAGGTGATGACCGGGATACCCTTGGAATCAGCATACTCCCGCAGGGTGCCCTCCCGCAGGCTGGCATTGAGGATGATGGGGGCACCGAAGGCCTCGGCGATCAGCGCGGTTTCCGGATTCCGCAGCTCGGCCCGGATCTGGGGCAGATTGAAGCGATGGATGGCGCCGGTGTGCAGATCGATGATGTGAGTGACGTTCTCCATGATCTGGGTGCGGAACAGGTAAGCGATCCGCCCGCCCAGGGTTCCGGTCTCCGAACCGGGGAAGCAGCGGTTGAGATCGCGCCGGTCCGGCAGGTAGCGGGTGCGGTGGATGAAACCGAACACGTTCACGATGGGTACTGCGATCAGAGTACCGCGAAGATGCCGCAGGGAAGCGTTTCGCAGCACCCGGCGGATGATTTCCACCCCATTGATCTCGTCGCCATGCAGGGCGGCACATACCAGCAGTACCGGGCCCTCGCGGCGGCCGTGCACCACTTCCACCGGAATGTGCAGCGGCGTGTGGGTATAGAGTTTGGCCACCGGCATTTCCACGGTCTGGCGGGTGCCCGGTTTGATCTCAGTACCGGCGATGAAGAACGAAGCCCTGGCCATGTCAGCCTCTCCCTTTGGTTCGGGTTTTCCAGGGCGCCTGATTGCGCTCTGTCCAGTCAATGATCATGCCGGCGATGTTCTTGCCGGTCGCCGCTTCGATGCCCTCTAGGCCCGGTGAGGAGTTCACCTCCATGACCAGCGGCCCCCGGCTCGAGCGCAGCAGGTCCACGCCGGCCACATTCAGGCCCATGGCCTTGGCCGAGGCGATGGCGGTGCGCCGCTCCTCGGGCGTGATACGGATCAGCGATGCGGTACCGCCCCGGTGCAGGTTGGAACGGAACTCACCCTCGGCGGCCTGGCGCTTCATGGCGGCAATGACCTTGTCGCCGATCACGAAACAGCGGATATCGGCACCGCCGGCTTCCTTGATGTATTCCTGCACCAGGATGTCGGCCTGCAGGCCCATGAAGGCCTCGATCACGCTTTCGGCGGCCTTGCGGGTCTCCGCCAGCACCACGCCGATGCCCTGGGTCCCCTGCAGCAGCTTGATCACCACCGGGGCGCCGCCCACCATCTTGATCAAGTCCGGCACGTTGTCCGGCTTGTTGGCGAAACCGGTCACCGGCATGCCGACACCCTTGCGGGACAGCAGCTGCAGCGAGCGAAGCTTGTCCCGGGCACGGGTGATGGCCACCGACTCGTTGACCGGAAAGCAGCCCATCATCTCGAACTGGCGCAGAACCGCGGTGCCGTAAAAAGTGACCGAAGCGCCGATGCGGGGAATGACCACGTCGAAGTCGTCCAGGGTCTCGCCGTGGTAATGAATCTGGGGGTTGGCGGAGGTGATGTTCATGTAGCAATGCAGGGCATCGATGACGCGCACCTCGTGGCCCTTGTTCAGCCCCTCTTCCACCAGGCGACGGGTGGAGTAGAGGGATTTGTTGCGCGACAGCACAGCAATTTTCATGTCTTGGTCCTTACAGCCGGTTCGCCGGCAAGATAGGAAGCTTCGGGCAGGACGACACTGCGGCCCGCCATGGCGGTGCGTCCTATCAACATCCGGAACCGCATGGAATCGCGGTTGGTCAGGGTCATTTCCACCGGCCACTGGGTGTCACCCACCAGCAGACCGGTCTGTATCACCAGGCGCATCTCCCGGTGACCACCGGAATCGGACACCATGCGCTCATCGATCACCGCCGCATCGCACTCGATCACCGTGTGCAAGTCGTGCTGGATCGGATGCACCCAGAACCGGACGCGGCGTTCGCCGTCCTGCTCGTAGGGCTCCATCCGGAAGGTGTGCAGGCAGGAGGTGCGGGCGCCTGTGTCCACCTTGGCCTTAATTCGGTCGATACCCAGCTCGGGCAGCGCCACCCATTCCCGCCAGCCCAGGGCCACCTTGCCCGAAAGGTCCACGGTTGGCTGCGAAATGGAATCATCCGGTTGTGGTGCCATCGGCTTCTCCGGTCCTTAAGGGTGTCATGGGGCGCATCGGTAGCCGCTGCAAGAGCGTGCCGCCGGTGCCGGCGTGATCCGTCTGGGGCCGGACATGGGGTCCGGAAAGGCGACTTTATATAGAGCGAGCCCGGCCCTGCTCAATACGCACTATTGCGCATTAAGCCCTTGAAGATAAACAGCTCCTTGGCGAATCACTATAATCCAAACGGGCCCCGGCCGCGAATACTCAGCAACACGCATTCCGTCTGTCAGCCAAGGACAATCCCATGACCCAACTGGTGTGGTTCCGTAACGACCTGCGTACGGCCGACAACGCCGCCCTCACCGCCGCCTGCAAGCAGGGTGGTCCGGTTCGGGCCTGCTTCATCGTCACGCCCGGCCAGTGGCGGGAACACGACTGGTCGCCGGCGCGGCTGCGCTTTGTGGTGGATCATCTCAACAGCCTCAGCCGGTTCCTGGCCGAGCTGGGCATCGCCACCGACATCCTGGACGCCGATCGCTTCAGCGACAGTCTGCCCCTGCTGCGGGATCTTTGCCGGCAGCACGGGGTGCGTCAGATCCACTTCAATGAGGAATTCGGGGTCAACGAGCGGCGGCGGGACCGACAGGTGCGGGACGGCCTGGCGGACGATGGCATCAAGGTCAACAAGTACCGGGACCAGACCGTGGCGCCTGCCGGCAGCATTCTCACCCAGCAGGACGAGCCCTATTCGGTGTTCACGCCCTTTTCCCGAAGCTGGCGCCAGTGGGCCGACGAGCACCAGCCCGGCCTTTACCCCGTGCCGACGCCGGTAGCGGATGCGGTCAGGCCCGTGGAGCTGGCCACCACCCTGGCCGGTTATGATGAGGCCCCCGAGCCACTGGTGCCGGTGGGTGAAAAAGCCGCGCAGCAGCGGCTGGAGCATTTTCTCGACGAAGACGCCGCAGACTATAAAAAGCTGCGTGATTTTCCCGCCGTAAAGGCCACCAGCCGGCTGTCTCCCTATCTGGCCAATGGCGTGCTGTCCGGCCGGCAGTGCTGGCTGGCGGTGAACCAGCGCATGCAGGCCGGTGGCAGCAGCGAGGGGCTGTTCACCTGGCTGACGGAAATCGCCTGGCGGGATTTTTACATCAACATCCTTTACCACTACCCGCGGGTCAGCATGCACCGGGCCTTCAAGCCGGAAACCGAAGCGCTGGAATGGAACCAGCCGGGCGAGAACTTTGAAGCCTGGAAGGCGGGCCAGACCGGTGTGCCCATCGTCGACGCCGCCATGCGCCAGCTCAACCAGACCGGCTGGATGCACAACCGCCTGCGGATGGTAACGGCCATGTTCCTGACCAAGAACCTGTTCGTGGACTGGCGCCTGGGCGAGGCCTACTTCATGTCGAAACTGGTGGACGGCTTTCTGGCTTCCAACAACGGCGGCTGGCAGTGGAGCGCCTCCACCGGCACCGATGCGGCGCCCTACTTCCGGGTCTTCAACCCGGCCACCCAGAGCGAACGCTTCGACCCCAAGGGCGAGTTTATCCGCCGCTACGTGCCGGAGCTGGAGAGCCTGGACGCCAAGCGCATCCACCAGCCCTGGACCGGCGGCGTCATTCCCAAGGGCTATCCACGCCCCATTGTCGACCTCAAGGACAGCCGCAAGGCCGCCATCGAGAAATTCCAGGCGCTGAAGAAGGATTAGCCCGGCTGGCCACAGACCGGACAGCCCGGGTCCCGGGCCAGCCCCATTTCCCGCCACTCCATGCGCCAGGCGTCCAGCAGCAAGAGCCGCCCGGTCAGCGGCCGGCCCACGCCGGCCAGCAGCTTGATGGCCTCCATGGCTTGGGCGGCACCGATCATGCCCACCAGCGGCCCCATCACGCCGGCCTCGGAGCAGGTCAGCTCCTCATCGCCCTGGTCCGGGTACAGGCACTGATAGCAGGGCGATTCCGGTGCGCGCGGGTCGAACACCGCCAACTGGCCCTCGGCGCGGATGGCAGCGCCGGAGACCAGCGGTACCCGGGCCTCGACACAGGCCCGGTTGATGGCAAAGCGGGTGGCAAAGTTGTCGGTGCAATCCAGCACCAGGTCGACGCCGGCCACCGCTGCCACCAGGGCGTCACCGGCCAGGCGCTGGCTGATGACCACCGCCTCGATCAGGGGGTTGATGGCCAGCACCCGCTGTGCCAGGGCGGCAGCCTTGCCGGCCCCCACCTGTTGGTCGTCGAAGGCGATCTGGCGCTGGAGGTTGGGTACCTCCACTTGGTCGTCATCGGCAAGGGTCAGGTGCCCGACCCCGGCTGAACCCAGGTACAGGGCCGCCGGGCAACCCAGCCCACCGGCGCCGATGATCAACACCCGCGCCGACTTGAGCCTGGCCTGGCCGGCCACATCGAAGCCGGGCAGCAGAAGTTGGCGGCTGTAGCGCAGGAGTTCATCGTCGGTCAGCATGTCTTTTCCTCTATAGACTCTGGCGGCCAAGGGTGTAACGCTCATTGCCGCCGTAATCCTCGCCGCTGGCCACCGCTACGAAACCGGCACCGGCGAACAGGGCGCGCACCGCAGCGGCCTGGTCGTAGCCGTGCTCCACCATCAGCCAGCCGCCGGCGGCCAGCCATTGAGGCGCTTCGGCGATGATCAGTCGCAGGTCGTCCAGGCCGTCCGTGCCGGCCACCAGCGCACTGCGGGGCTCGAACCGCACATCCCCCTCAGCCAGGTGACGGTCGCCCTCGGCAATGTAGGGCGGATTGGCCAGGATCAGGTCGAACTGTTGCGCCGGCAGGGCCTCGAACCAGTGGCTCGCCAGAACCGTCACCGGCAGCCCCAGCGAGCGGGCGTTGGCCCGGGCCAGGGCCACCGCGCCGGGCGCCGCGTCAGACGCCACCACCCGCCAGCCGGGGCGTTCACTGGCCAGTGCCAGGGCGATGGCCCCGGTGCCGGTGCCAAGATCCAGCACCTTCGCGGTTACCGGCAGGGGCAGCGCCAGCGCCGCTTCCACCAGGCACTCCGTATCCGGCCGGGGAATCAGGGTCGTGTCGTTTACCTGCAGGCTCAGCGACCAGAACGACTGGCTGCCGAGGATATGGGCGACCGGCCGGCCGGCCTTGCGCTGCGCCACACAGGCGTCGAACCGTGACCGCTGGGCGTCGCTGACCGCGCGTTCCGGCCAGGCCCGCTGGCTGGTGCGGCTCCAGCCGGTCACATGTTCCATCAGCAGTTCGGCATCCAGCCGCGGGGACTCGCCACCAATCTCCCGAGCCGCCTGGCGGACCAGAGCCTCACAGGTCAGCGAAGACTCACTCATCCGCCAGGCTGGCCAGCATTTCGGCCTGATGTTCCTGCTGCAGGGGCTGCAGCACCGGGTCCAGATCGCCGGCGATCACTTCGTCCAGCTTGTAGAGGGTCAGGTTGATGCGGTGATCGGTGACCCGGCCCTGGGGAAAATTATAGGTGCGGATGCGCTCGGAGCGGTCGCCGCTGCCCACCAGGCTCTTGCGGGTGGCGGCCTGGCTCTTGGCGGCTTTCTCCGCTTCGGCGTTCGCCAGCCGGGCCTGCAGGAAACTCATCGCCTTGGCCCGGTTCTTGTGCTGGGAGCGCTCTTCCTGGCACTCCACCACGATACCGGTGGGCAGGTGGGTGATGCGGATCGCCGAGTCGGTCTTGTTGACGTGCTGGCCACCGGCGCCCGACGCCCGGAAAGTATCCACCCGCAGGTCCGATTTGTTGATTTCGATGGCTTCCGCCTCGTCCGCCTCCGGCATCACCGCCACGGTACAGGCGGAGGTATGGATGCGGCCCTGGGATTCGGTCTCCGGCACCCGCTGCACCCGGTGGGCGCCGGACTCGAACTTGAGCGCGCCGTAGACACCGGCACCGGCGACCCGGCTGATGATCTCCTTGTAGCCGCCATGCTCGCCGAGACTTTCGCTGAGCACTTCCACCTGCCAGCGCCGCCGCTCGGCATAGCGCAGGTACATACGGAACAGGTCGCCGGCAAAAATCGCGGCCTCGTCGCCACCGGTACCGGCGCGGATCTCGAGGAACACGTTCTTGCTGTCGTTGGGGTCCCGGGGCATCATCAGGCGCTGGAGTTCCTCCGCCAGGTCCTCGCTGCGGCGTTCGGCGGCTTCGATCTCCTCCTCGGCCATGGCCCGCATCTCCGGGTCACCGTCACGAGCCAGCTCCCCGGCCTCCGCAAGGTCGGCCCGGGCCTGGCGCCAGTGTCGGTAGCACTGCATCACCGGCTCGATTTCGGCAAATTCCTTGGACAACTCCCGGAAGCGCTCCTGATCGGCGATCACGCCGGGGTCACTCAACAGGGCACTGACTTCCTCGAACCGGTCATAGAGCCGTTCGAGCCGGTTCTGCAGGGATGCTTTCATAGATCTTCCGAGGTGGGGGACGGGGTGGTGTCTTCCTGGATCTCAAGCTGGTGCAGTTCCCGCAGCCAGTTGGTCACTTCCACCCGGCCCTCGGCGGTGGCCTTGCGGACCTGGACCGAGGGTTCGTGCAGCAGTTTGTTGGTGAGGCCGCGCGCCAGGCTGCGCAGCAGGGTCTCGGGGTCGCCCCCGTTGCGGAGTGCCCGCAGCGCCTTTTCGGTTTCGGCGTCCCGCAGCAGCTCGGCGCGCTGGCGGAACTGCTTGAGGGTGGCCACCGCATCCAGCGCCCGCAGCTGGGACAGGAAATCCTGCGCGCCGGCGGTGATCAGGTTCTCCGCCTCGCGGGCCGCGCCCTCCCGGGAGCGCACGTTTTCCTCGATGACCTGGCGCAGGTCGTCCACCGTGTACAGGTAGACGTCGTCCAGCTTGGCCACTTCCGGCTCGATGTCCCGCGGCACGGCGATATCCACCATGAAGTAGGGCCGGTGCTTGCGCTTTTTCAGCGCCCGCTCCACCGCGCCCTTGCCCAGAATCGGCAGCGGGCTGGCGGTGGAGGAAATCACGATGTCCACATCCTTCAGCACCGCCGGTATCTCCGACAGCAGGATGCCACGGCCGCCATGCTCCTCGGCCAGGGCCTGGGCCCGCTCCAGGGTGCGGTTGGCCACCAGGAAATCCCGCACGCCGGCATCGGCCAGGTGCCGGGCCACCAGCTCAATGGTCTTGCCGGCACCAATCAGAAGGGCGCGGTTGCGGGACATGTCGGAAAAGATGTGATGGGCCATGTTGACCGCGGCATAGGCCACCGAGACCGGGTTTTCGCCAATGGCGGTCTCGGTACGCACCCGCTTGGCCACCGAGAAACTCTGCTCGAACAGCCGCGACAGGAAGGTGCCGCTGGCGCCGTGTTCCCGGGCCAGGGCGTAGGCGTCCTTGAGCTGGCCGAGGATCTGGGGCTCACCCAGAACCATGGAGTCCAGGCCGGCGGCCACCCGCATCATGTGGCGCACTGCTTCGGTGTCGCGGTAGATGTAGAGGGCGTTTTCCAGGTCCGCCGGTGCCAGGCCGTGAAAGCCGGACAGCCACCGCAAGACGGCGGCGGCGCAGTCGTCGTCGCCGGCCAGGTAGAGTTCGGTACGGTTGCAGGTGGAGAGAATGGCAGCTTCGCTGGCGCCGGAAGCCAGCCGCAACTCGGCAAACGCCTCACTCATGCGCTCGGGCGTAAACGCCACCCGCTCCCGCAGCTCCACAGGCGCGGTACGGTGATTGATGCCAAGGGTGAGCAACGCCATAGGAGGTTGAAGCCGCCTTCTGCCAGTTGATGGCCCTGCCGACGCCGCCACGAACAGCGATACGACCACAGGGACCTTTCATTTTACCGATGGCATCGGCCGGGTGCCACCCAAACCCTGCCAGGTTGCGGAAAATACCGGTAATTACGGGGCTCCGGCCCGGACAGATTGGGCAAGGTCAGAAGCTTATGCCATCATAGGCTCCGGTGTTGGAGCGCAGCCCCGCCAGCCACGTCGTTCAATCACTTCGGGATGTCACATGCAGAGAATCGCCTTGTTGTTCACCAGCGTTTTTGCACTGGCCCTGGTCGGCTGTGCTGGCCTCTCGGGCGGCCCCGGCACCCCGGAGTCAGGGGACGAAGCCACCGACACCAAGGCTGTCGCGCCCACGGCCACAGCCGACGCAACCCCGGAAGTGGCTTACGCCGACTTCAAGCCCGAAACCCTCTACCTTCTGTTGGCGGCGGAAATTGCCGCCCAGCGCGGCCGCTACGACGTTACCCTGGTGAACTACCTGGAGGCCGCCAAGCAGAGCCGGGATACCGGCGTCACCCGCCGGGCCATGCGCATTGCCCAGTCCCTCAACGCCGACAACGCCCAGCGCCAGCTGGCCGAACTCTGGCTGGACATGGACCCGCAAAGCCTGGAGGCCCTGCGGGTCTCCGCCATCCAGGACGTCAAGCAGAACAACCTGGAGGCGGCCCTGCAGCACATGGAGCAGATCCTCGACCTGGGCGGCGATGCCGACTTTGACAGCCTCGCCGCCATGGCCGCCAACCTGCCGGTGGCGGAGCAGCAGGAGCTGCTCAAGCTCTACCAGGCCCTGGCCGAGCGCCACCCGGAGAACCGCGAGATCCAGTACAGCATTGCCCTGCTGCAGAAAGTGACCGGCAATTACCAGGCCGCCCTGGATGTCCTGAAGCCCCTGCTGGAAGAAGCCCCCGAGTTCCAGCCCGCACTGGTACTCAAGGGTGACCTGCTTTACCAGACCGGTCAGAAAGAGGCCGCCCTGGACCACCTGCTGCGCAACACCCGCCGCTACCCCGACAACCGCCAGATGGGCACCCTCTACGGTCGCATGCTGATCAGCGAGGGCGAGCTGCAGGCTGCCCAGGACGAATTCGCCCGCCTGATCCGCCGTTTTCCGGAAGTACCCGGCCTGCGCCTCTCCCATGCCCTGGTGGCCCTGGAGAACGGGGACATCGAGGTGGCCCGGGAAGATCTGGTGCGCCTGATCGAACAGGGTCACCACACCAACGAGGCCCACTACTACCTGGGCCGGATCGCCGACGAGGCCGGCAATGTGGAACGGGCCATCGGCTACTACGAGCAGGTCAACGAAGGCACCCACTTTTTCCCGGCGCTGTCCCGGCTGAGCCTGCTCAAGGCCCAGAACGGGCAACTTGAGGAAGCCCGGGAAAAACTGCAGACCCTGCGGCAGAATAACCCGGACAAGGCGGAGACCTTCTGGCTGCTGGAAATCAACCTGCTGCTGGACACCGAACAGGAAGAGCTGGCGCTGGAGGCGGTCAACCAGGCCCTGGCCAGCTACCCCGACAATGTCCGCATTCTCTACGCCCGCGCCATGCTGTACGACAGCCGCGGCCATTTCGAGGGCGCCGAGCGGGACCTGCGCCGCATTCTTGAGATCGAGCCGGACAACGCCGTCGCCCTGAATGCACTGGGCTATATCCTGACCTCCCACACCGAGCGGCTGGCCGAAGCCCGCGACCTGATTGAACGGGCACTGGCACTGGACCCGGACAACCCCGCCATTCTCGACAGCATGGGCTGGGTCCTGTTCCAGCAGGGCGAAACCAAAGCCGCGCTGGACTATCTGCGCCGGGCCTACGAGGCCTTCCCCGACCCGGAAGTGGCGGCCCACCTGGGCGAGGCGCTCTGGGTCAGCGGCCAGCAGGAGCAGGCCAGGGTGGTCTGGCGGCAGGGCCTGGACGCCAATCCGGGCGACGAACTGATCACCGAGACCATCGAACGCCTGGGCGCGGAGGTCCAGCAGTGAGAAGCACCACCCTTGTTGCCCTTCTCGCCGCCACCCTGCTGGCCGCGGGCTGCGCCACACCACCGCCGCCCGTTGTTGACGGCCTGACAAGCCAGCCCCCGGCGGACTGGAGCCAACGCCAGCAGGCCCTCAGCGAATTCCGGCACTGGCAGTTGCAGGGCAAACTGGCAGTGCGCCAGGCCGAAGACAGCGGTTCGGCGGTGATCAACCGCTGGACCCAGCATCGGGAGCAGTATCAGCTCTCACTCTCCTCCGCATTCCTCGGCCTGGGTCATACCGAGCTGAGCGGCCAGCCCGGCTACCTGGAACTGACCCTGCCGGACGGCGAGACCTACCGCTCCACCGATCCGGACGCCCTGATGGAGGCCGCCACCGGCTGGCAACTGCCGCTGGCCAGCCTGAGCTGGTGGATACGCGGTCTGCCGGCCCCCGCCGGGAATTTCGAACTGCTGTTCGACGACACCGGTACCCTGGCGGTCATCCGTCAGGACGGTTGGGAGATACGCTATGACCGCTGGCAGGACTTCCTCACCGACCGGCCCCGGCTGCCGGCACGGATCACCGCCACCAAGGCCGACAAGCGCGTGCGGGTGGTGGTCACTGACTGGCAGAGCCTCATGGGCCAGCGCTGAGTAACGCCCATGCTGACCCTGCCCTCCCCTGCCAAACTCAACCTGTTTCTGCACATCAACGGCCGCCGCCCCGACGGCTACCATGAGCTGCAGACGCTGTTCCAGTTCCTCGACTACGGCGATGACATCGGCTTCCGCCTGCGGGAGGACGACCAGCTGGTGCTCTCACCCACGCTGCCCGGGGTCGCCGACGACGACAACCTCATCCTGCGTGCGGCGCGACTGCTGCGGGCCAGGGCCGGAAGTGCGGTTGCCGGTGTCGACCTGAGCCTCAGCAAACGCCTGCCCATGGGCGGCGGCCTGGGGGGCGGCAGCTCCAATGCCGCCACCACGCTGCTGGGCCTGAACCACCTCTGGGGCCTGAATCTGGGCATCGACGAACTCACGGAGATGGGGCTCAGCCTGGGCGCCGACGTGCCGGTATTCGTGCGCGGTTTTGCGGCCTGGGGCGAGGGTGTGGGCGAGCGGCTGACCCCGGCCCGGCCCGCCGAGGACTGGTATCTGGTTCTAAAACCGGCCTGCGATATAAACACCGGGCTTATTTTTTCTCAGCAAGGGTTGACAAGAAACACCCCTAGAATCAAAATAGCGCCCGCTTTTGAGGGAGACGCCTCGAGGTACCGAAATGACTGCGAGGATGTAGTTTGTGAACTGTATCCGGAGGTTAGAGAGAGCCTGGAATGGCTTGCACAATTCGGACCTGCAAGATTAACCGGGACCGGGGCTTGCATATTTGGACGTTTCCCAACAGAATCCAAAGCCCAAAAAGTTTGGGCAAGCAAACCTTCCGGCATTGACGGGTTCGTAGCTAGAGGGGTGAATCTTTCACCACTACACCAAAAGCTGACAGAGCTGTCATGATGCCAAAAGAGCACGATACTGGGGTGTCGCCAAGTGGTAAGGCAACGGGTTTTGATCCCGTCATGCGGAGGTTCGAATCCTCCCACCCCAGCCACCTTTCTCCCGCTTCTTCTGAATCCAACACTGACATTGAGAAGGATGCCTTCGTGTCCAAGCTGATGATTTTTGCCGGTAACGCCCACCCGGAACTGGCCAAGAATATCGCCCAGAAACTCCACATCCCCATGGGTCAGGCCACCGTTGGCAAATTCAGCGATGGCGAAACCACCGTCGAGATCAACGAGAACGTTCGCGGCCACGATGTGTTCATCATCCAGCCCACCTGTTATCCCACCAACGATAACCTGATGGAGCTGATCGTGATGGCCGACGCCCTGCGCCGCGCCTCCGCCACCCGGATTACCGCCGTTATCCCCTACTATGGCTACGCCCGCCAGGACCGCCGTGTGCGCTCCACCCGGGTGGCCATCAGTGCCAAGGTGGTGGCGGACATGATCTCCAGCATCGGCGTTGACCGGGTGCTGACGGTGGATCTCCACGCCGACCAGATCCAGGGCTTCTTCGACATCCCGGTGGACAACATCTACGCCACCCCGGTGATGCTGGAAGACATCGAGAAGCAGCGTTTCGAGAATTTCATTGTGGTTTCCCCGGACGTTGGCGGTGTGGTTCGCGCCCGCGCCGTGGCCAAGCGCCTGGATGACGCCGACCTGGCCATCATCGACAAGCGCCGCCCCAAGGCCAACGTATCCCAGGTCATGCACATCATCGGTGATGTCCGTAACAAGACCTGTATCCTGGTGGACGACATCGTCGATACCGCCGGCACCCTGTGCAAGGCCGCCAATGCCCTGAAAGAGCACGGCGCCTCCCGGGTCGTGGCCTACATCACCCACCCGGTGCTGTCAGGCCCCGCCGTCGACAACATCAACGCCTCCGAGCTGGACGAGCTGGTGGTCTGCGACACCATTCCACTGGGTGACAAAGCCGCCAATTGTGATAGAATCCGCCCCCTCGGAATGGCCGGGCTGCTGGCTGAGTCGATCCGTCGGGTCAGCAACGAAGAATCCATCAGCGCGATGTTCGAGTAGGCAGACCGCCACCCAAGCATTCAGACACGGAGCCTTTTCAGGCTCCTTGTTTGTTTAACAGGCCGGAAACCAACGCTTTTTTCTCCGGCACACTAAAAGACCCACCCGTTGTAAACCTTGGTCGCGAGGCCTTCGGGTGTAAATGAGGTAGCTATCATGGCCCAGGAATTTGTAATCGAAGCATTCCCTCGGGGCGAACAGGGCAGAGGTGCGAGCCGCCGCCTGCGTCGCGAGGAACGTAAAATCCCCGCCATCGTCTATGGCGGAAACAAAGAGCCCCAGACCATTTCCATCTGGCACAACGAGCTGAAGAAAGCCCTGGAAAACGAAGCCTTCTTCTCTCATATCCTGACCCTGGAACTGGACGGCAAGAAAGAAAGCGTGATCCTGAAGGATCTGCAGCGTCACCCCTACAAGCCGCTGCTGACTCACGCCGACTTCCTGCGTGTGGACAAGGATCACGAGATCCACGTCAATGTGCCGCTGCACTTCATCAACGAAGACAAAGCACCGGCCATCAAGCTGCAGGGCGGCGTTTCCCTGCACCAGATGAACGAAGTGGAAATCATCTGTCTGCCCCAGGACCTGCCGGAATTCATCGAAGTGGACATGGCCACCGTCGAGATGGACCAGGTGGTTCACCTGAGCGACCTGGTACTGCCGAAAGGCGTTCGTGTTGCCGCCCTGCTGCAGGGTGAGGATCACGACCAGCCGGTGGTTGCCATCCACAAGCCCCGCGGTGCCAAGACCGATGAGGCCGAGGAAGGCGAAGGCGAGGAAGGCGAAGACAAGGAGTAATCACTCCGGGGGCGACGGCGCATGGCACAGCAGATCGTCATGGTGGTGGGCCTGGGTAATCCAGGCAGCGACTATGAAAGCACCCGCCATAACGCCGGCGCCATGTTCGTCGAGGCCCTGGCCCGCCACGCGGGCCAGGCGCTCCGCCCGGACAAGAAATACCATGGGCTCTATGCCCGTGTTCACTGGCAGGGCCTGGACCTGCACCTGCTCAACCCCACCACCTTCATGAACCGCAGCGGCCTGGCCATCAAGGCGCTGGCGGATTTCTACAAGATTGCCCCCGACCAGATCCTGATCGCCCACGATGAACTCGACCTGCCCCCCGGCACCGCCAAGCTCAAGCACGGCGGCGGACACGGCGGCCACAACGGCCTGCGGGATGCCATCGCGCACCTGGGCAGCAACCAGTTCTACCGCTTGCGGCTGGGCATTGGCCACCCCGGCGACAGCCGCCAGGTGACCAACTACGTGCTGGGCCGGATGGGCAAACGCGAAACCGAGGACCTGGAGGCGGTCTGCCACCAGGCCATCCGGGTACTGCCGGACGCCGCCAGCGGCAATCTGGCCCGCGCCATGAACGCATTGCACACTTTTCGACCGGATCCCGCCTGATCCGTTCGCACCACGACCGGCTCGCCGGTATAATTCCGCATCTTTACCGTTCGCATTCAGCAGAGGCATTCCATGGGTTTTAACTGCGGCATCGTCGGCCTTCCCAACGTCGGCAAATCCACCCTGTTCAACGCACTGACCAAGGCCGGCATTGGCGCCGAGAACTTCCCGTTCTGCACCATCGAGCCCAACGCCGGTGTGGTGGCCATGCCCGACCCGCGTCTCAACAAGCTGGCCGAGATCGTCAAACCCGAGCGGGTGGTGCCCACCACCATGGAATTCGTCGACATTGCCGGCCTGGTGGCCGGCGCCTCCAAGGGCGAAGGCCTGGGCAACCAGTTCCTGGCCAACATCCGCCAGACTGACGCCATTGCCCACGTGGTGCGCTGCTTCGAGGACGGCAACGTCATCCACGTCGCCAACAAGGTGGACCCGGCTTCCGACATCGAAGTGATCAACACCGAGCTGGCCCTGGCCGACCTGGACACCGTGGAGAAGGGCATCAAGCGGGTCCAGCGGATTGCCAAGGGCGGCGACAAGCACGCCAAGACCCAGCTGGACATGTTCGAGAAACTGCTGCCGGTGCTCAACGAGGGCCAGCCGGTGCGCAGCATGAAGCTGGACAAGGACCAGATGGCGCTGGTGCGGGAGCTCTGCCTGCTGACCGTCAAGCCCACCATGTACATCGCCAACGTCAACGAGGACGGCTTCGAGAACAACCCCCACCTGGACAAGGTGCGGGAAATCGCCGCCAACGAGAATGCCGTGGTGGTGCCCATCTGCAACAAGATGGAAGCCGAGATCTCCGAGCTCGAAGACGACGAGAAGTCCATCTTCCTGGAGGAGATGGGCATGGAAGAGCCCGGCCTGGACCGGGTCATCCGCGCCGGCTACAAGCTCCTGGGCCTGCAGACCTACTTCACCGCCGGCCCCAAGGAAGTCCGCGCCTGGACCGTCAAGATCGGCGCCACCGCACCCCAGGCCGCCGGCGTCATCCACACCGACTTCGAGCGCGGCTTCATCCGGGCCGAAGTGGTGAGCTACGAGGATTTCGTCAAATACAACGGCGAACAGGGCGCCAAGGACGCCGGCAAATGGCGCCTGGAAGGCAAGGACTACATCGTCCAGGACGGCGACGTTATCCACTTCCGCTTCAACGTCTGATTATTTCACCGGATTTGGCCCGGATCACCCGCCGGGCCTTGACACACTCACCCGAAATACTGAAAATACGCGCCTCGTTTGGGGCGCATCTGCCCGAAGCGTTTTGGCAAGGTAGCTCAGTTGGTTAGAGCACAGCACTCATAATGCTGGGGTCGGCGGTTCGACTCCGCCCCTTGCTACCAGTATTAATAAAGCCCGGCTCGCAAGAGTCGGGCTTTTTTAATACCTGAAAGGTAGGAGGCGAACCGACGAAGGCGGTGCGACCGGAGCACGCCCCGCGTGCGGAGGAACGTCGGAGCGAAGCGACGACGGCCCGAAGGGTGAGGGCCAAGGGCCCGAATACTCCGCCCCTTGCTACCAGTATTACAAAAGGGTCCTCGCGCGAGCGTGGACCCTTTTTTAATACTGGCAAACAAAGAGTCGAACCGACGAAGGCGGTGCGACCCAACCAATCCCGCCCTTCAGCATTTTCCCGCTTATGGCATACTGCTTTTCTCCTCGCACAATGCCATTGCGGCCCTGCCGGGGCTGCACTCATATAAGGAAGCAAGAAGATGAAACTGGAAACCCTGGCCCTGCACGCCGGCTTCAGTGGCGACCCCACCACCCACGCGGCCACGACCCCCATCTACCAGACCACCTCCTACACCTTCGACGACACCCAGCACGGGGCCGATCTGTTCGATCTGAAGGTGGAAGGCAATATCTACACCCGCATCATGAACCCCACCAATGCGGTGCTTGAAGAACGCATGGCGCAGCTTGAAGGTGGTATCGGCGCGTTGGCGGTGGCGTCGGGTATGGCAGCCATCACCTATGCCCTGCAAACCATCTGCCGGGTGGGCAGCAACATTGTCAGCACCGGCCAGCTCTACGGCGGCACCTACAACCTGTTTGCCCACTCCCTGCCCAACCAGGGCATCGACTGCAAGATGGTAGGGCACGACGATTTCGATGCGGTGGAAAAAGCCATCGATGACAACACCCGCGCACTCTTCTGCGAGTCCATCGGCAACCCCGCCGGCAACGTGGTGGACATCCAGCGCTGGGCCGAGATCGCCCACCGCCACGGCATTCCGCTGATCGTCGACAATACCGTGGCCACCCCCTTCCTGTGCCGGCCCTTCGAGCACGGCGCCGACATCGTGGTGCACTCGCTGACCAAATACATCGGCGGCCACGGCACCACCGTGGCGGGCGTGGTGGTGGATTCCGGCAAGTTCGACTGGGCTGCCAACAAAAGCCGGTTCCCGATGCTGAACGAGCCGGATCCGTCCTACCACGGCGTGGTCTACACCGAGGCCCTGGGCGCCGCCGCCTTTATCGGCCGCTGCCGGGTGGTACCGCTGCGCAACACCGGGGCGGCGCTGTCGCCGTTCAACGCCTTCCTGATCATGCAGGGGCTGGAAACCCTGGGCCTGCGCATGGAGCGTCACTGCAGCAATGCCGAGAAAGTGGCCGAGTACCTGGCCAAGCACCCCAAGGTGACCTGGGTGAACTACGCCACCCTGGCGGACAGCCCCTACCGGGAAACCTGCCAGAAAATCTGCGGTGGCCGCGCCTCCGGCATTCTCAGCTTCGGCATCGAGGGTGGCCGCGATGCCGGTGCCCGCTTCATCGATGCGCTGAAGCTGATCTACCGCTTGGTGAACATCGGCGACGCCAAGTCCCTGGCCTGCCACCCCGCCAGCACCACCCACCGCCAGCTCAACCCGGAGGAGCTGCGCAGCGCCGGCGTGAGCGAGGACCTGGTACGGCTGTCCATTGGCCTCGAGCACGTGGACGACATCCTGGCGGATGTGGACCAGGCGCTGGCGATCGCCTGCCCATAACCCCGCTCCCCGGGGCGGGAAATACCGGCCCGGCTACGACAAAAGTCGTGGCCGGCGCTGTCGTTGATTCCCCCTATGTGCCTTGTAGTCGGGGGTGGCCGCCATTACCCTTGTAGTATTCCGATTCTGCTATCCAAGGGCCCCGTTGCCATGAGCGACACCAGTAAACCCCGCATTGCCAGTGGCTCCAAGTTCCGCAGCGAACACGGTTTCTCAGCCATCAAGAACGGCCAGAAGAAATCCAGCAACGCCGACATCCCGGTCAGCCGCAAACCCAGCTGGCTTCGGGCCCGTATGCCCGGCGGCGAACGCTTCGAGGCGGTCAAGCGCAACGTCCAGGATCACAAGCTCAGCACCGTGTGCCAGGAATCCCACTGTCCCAACATTGGCGAGTGCTGGAACAACGGCACCGCCACCATCATGGTCATGGGCTCGGTCTGCACCCGGGCCTGTCGCTTCTGCGCGGTGGATACCGGCAACCCCAAGGGCTGGCTGGACCACGACGAGCCCGAGAACACCGCCAAGTCGGTGGAGCTGATGGGCCTGCGCTACATCGTGCTGACCTCTGTCGACCGGGACGATCTGGACGACGGTGGTGCCGCCCACTACGCCGCCTGTGTCGCCGCCATCAAGCGCCGCACCCCCGAAGTTGCGGTGGAGGCCCTGACCCCGGATTTCGATGCGGTTATGGAACACGTGGAGCGGGTAGTGGATTCCGGTCTCGACGTCTTCGCCCAGAACGTGGAAACTGTGGAGCGCCTGACCCGCCGCGTGCGGGATCCCCGCGCCGGTTACGACAAGACCCTGAGCGTGCTCGCCCATGCCAAGCGCTACCGTCCGGATGTGCTCACCAAGACCAGCCTGATGCTGGGTCTCGGCGAGACGGAGGAGGAAATTCTTGCCACCATGGACGACCTGCGCGCCATCGGTGTGGACATCCTGACCCTGGGGCAGTACCTGCGCCCCACCCCCAACCATCTGCCCGTGGAGCGCTACGTCACCCCGGAGGAGTTCAACCGTTACCGGGAGATTGGCCTGGAGAAAGGCTTCATGGAAGTGCCCTCCGGCCCCATGGTGCGCTCCAGCTACCGCGCTGACCGGGTGTTCGAGAAGAACAACCTGGGCCTGGCGGTACCTGCAGTGCCCCCGGCCAGCACCGCCAACCAGATTCCGGTGAAAGTACTGGACTGACCCCCCGGCCAAGGCCTCCCTTGCGGCGCGATCTGTGGCAGACTGCACACTGATTTTTTTCTGCAGGTGTGCCTTCTATGAGTTCCGTTGCATCGCTTTATCGCCGGGTCGTTCTTGATTACCCGGCGTTGATTCTGATCGGCTTTGCCCTGCTGCTGATTCTTGCCAGCCTGCGCCTGGACCAGTTCCGCCTGGACGCCTCCGCCGAATCCCTGGTGCTGGAGGACGACAAGGCGCTGGAGCAGTACCGCATGGTCAACCGGCGGTTCACCACCTCCGATGATTTCCTGGTGGTCACCTATACCCCGTCCAGCGAGTTGTTCAGCCAGCAGGCCATAGACACCTTACGTTCACTGCGAGACGACCTGGCAGCGCTCGAGGCGGTCGGCTCCACCAACAGCATCCTCAACGTGCCACTGCTGCAGGATCCGGAACTGACCCTGGAGAACGTGGAATCGAAGATCCGCACCCTGGACAGTCACGATGTGGCCTTGGATACCGCCCGGGAAGCCCTGCTCAACAACCCCCTCTACCCCAACCTGCTGATCGGCGAGAACGGCCAGACCACCGCCATCCAGGTCAACCTGCCCACCCCGGAGCGCTACTTCGACCTGCTGCAGCGCCGCAACGAGCTGCGGGACATGGCCGATGCCGGCAGCCTGGACCAGGACCAGCAGGCCGAACTGGCCCGGGTCAGCCAGGCGTTCATCGACCTCAAGGAAAAGCTGGTGGAACGCCAGGACCAGACCATCGCGGAGGTTCGCGCCATCCTGGACAACTACCGCGACAGCGCCGAAATCCACCTGGGCGGGGTGCCGATGATTGTCGCCGACATGATCAACTTCATCGAGAGCGACCTGTCCACCTTCGGCATCGGTGTGCTGCTGTTCATGATCCTGGTGCTGGCGGTGATTTTCCGCCAGTGGCAATGGGTGGTGGTGCCGCTGCTTTGCTGCTTTTTCACGGTGTGGCTGGTAACCGGCTACCTGAGCTGGATCGACTGGCCGGTGACGGTGATCTCGTCCAACTACGTGTCGCTGCTGCTGATCATGACACTGTCGCTGACCATTCACCTGATCGTGCGCTACCGGGAATTCCAGCATGAGAAGCCCGACGCCTCGGCCCGGGAGCTGATGGCGGATACGGTCCGCACCATGGTCAAGCCCTGCTTCTACATGGCGGTGACCACCATCGTGGCGTTCGGCTCGCTGACCTTCAGCGGCATCCGTCCAGTGATCGATTTCGGCTGGATGATGACCCTCGGCCTGGCGCTGGCGTTCATCATCGCCTTCGTGGTCTTCCCCGCCCTGCTGGTGCTGGTGCCGCCACCGGCCAGCAACCTGCCCGCCGACGAGGGTCGGGCCTTTACCCGCCGCTTCGCCGATTTCACCGAGCGCTTCGGCACCACGGTGCTGGTGGCCAGCGGTGTACTGGCGGTGCTCTGTGTGGTGGGCATCAGCCGGCTGTCGGTGGAAAACAGCTTCATCGACTACTTCAAGGAAGACACCGAGATCTACCAGGGCATGGTCACCATAGACCGCAAGCTGGGCGGCACCTCACCGCTGGATGTTGTGATCACAGACGAGCCGCCGCCCGAGGACGCCGGGGGTGATCCCTTCGCCAGTGGCTGCGACCCCTTCCTGGAAGACTGCGAGGGCGGCGACGAGTACCGGGATACCTGGTTCACACCGGCCAAGATCGAGCGCCTGGAGCAGGTCCACGATTACCTGGACAGCCTGTCGGCGACCGGCAAGACACTGTCCATAGTCACCACGGTCCGGCTGCTGGAGCAGATCAACCAGGGCCAGCCCCTGAACGCGGTACAGCTGGCGTTCGTACCGGCGGCGCTGCCGGACCAGCTGGACGAGATCCTGCTCAGCCCCTACATCGCCGAGGAGCACGACCAGGCCAGGTTCAGCCTGCGGCTGATCGACTCCTTGCCGGAGCTGAACCGGGACGAGCTGCTGGAGCGCATCCACAACCACCTCACCGGGGAGCTGGGCTACCCGGAGGACCG
Organism: Marinobacter sp.; assembly: GCF_033722195.1. GTDB lineage: Bacteria > Pseudomonadota > Gammaproteobacteria > Pseudomonadales > Oleiphilaceae > Marinobacter. The sequence goes on along the minus strand of NZ_JAWVZL010000007.1, from coordinate 9,474 downwards.
TGTCATGCTGACCGGCATGACGGTGATGTACAACAACATGCTGCAGAGCCTGTTCGACTCCCAGATCAAGACGCTGGGGCTGGTGTTCCTGGCCATCGCTGTCATGTTCCTGATCCTGTTCCGGTCCCTCAAGCTGGCGCTGATCGGTATTGCACCCAACCTGCTGGCGGCCGGCAGCGTACTGGGTCTCATGGGCTGGCTGGCCATACCGCTGGACCTGATGACCATCACGGTGGCGGCCATCACCGTGGGTATTGCGGTGGATGACACCATTCACTACATCCACCGCTTCCGGGTGGAGTTCCAGCGCGACGGTGACTACCTGGCCACCATGCACCGCTGCCACCAGAGCATTGGCCGGGCCATGTTCTACACCTCGCTGACCATCATCCTGGGCTTTTCGATCCTGGTGCTGTCCAACTTCATCCCCACCATCTACTTCGGCCTGTTCACCGGCTTTGCCATGCTGGTGGCGCTGCTGGGCGCCCTCACCCTGTTGCCCAGGCTGATCTTGCTGATCAGGCCGTTCGGGCCGGATCGCAGCAGGCAACAGGCCACCTGATCATCACCAACCAGGCACAAAAAAGCCGCCCCTCGGGGCGGCTTCTTTATTCAGCCATAAGCGGCGTCTTACTGGCCGGGCTGCTGCATGCCCTGCTGCATCCGCTGCTGCTGTTGCATCTGCTGCATCTGCTCCTGCATCTGCTTCATGCGCTGGTTGAGCTTTTCCCGCTGCTCATCGGTGAACACTTCGTCCACTTTGGCCTGCATCAGGGTGGACAGGGCCGAAATCTCACCGGTCAGATCCCCCAGCTCCTCGGCCTCTTCGCGAATCGCCTCTTCGTCGTAGTTCGGCTTGATCTGGGCCTGGAGCTGCTGCTGCAGCTGCTGGGCTTCCACCTGCAGGGCCTGGATCTTGGTCTGCATCTCATCCAGGATGCCGCGGATTTCTTTCTCCTGCTCCGGGCTCAGTCCCACAATCTGTGACAGTCGATCCACCTGGTCACCCTGCTGGCCACCGGCCTGCTGGGCCACCACCGGCATGCTCAGGCCGAGGGAAATAAGCGTGATGCCTAGAATCTTGCTGAGCTTCATAGATTTCTCCGTCGTGTAGGTCGTGTCTCATCGTCTTGATGCTACACCGTAAAACAAACCCGGGCGGGATTTCATCCCGGTACGCCCGATTTTCCTACACACACGCCAGGGGTTTCCGCCACAGCCCGCTCCATAGGCCAGCGCACGGCTATGTGAAAATTTATTCATTAGTGGCCATAATGGCGCCAAATCCGGCCCCGTCCGACTTTCGAGCCGGCAGGAACCTCCTTCTCAGATACAGCGGAGTACCCCCCATGGCGATCAACTGGTTTCCCGGGCACATGCACAAGGCCCGCAAGGAGATCAAAAAGGTCATGCCCCAGATGGACCTGATCATCGAGGTCCTCGACGCCCGTATTCCGTTCAGCAGCGAGAATCCGCTGGTGCCTGCCCTGCGCCAGAACACCCCGGTGATCAAGGTGCTCAACAAGCGCGACCTGGCGGACCCGGCGGTCACCGCCCAGTGGCAGGCCAGCCTGGAAAGGGACAAGGGCGTGCGGGCCATCACCCTGGACCACCAGCATCGCGACGAGGCCATGGCCATTCTCAAACTGGCCCGGGAGATGACCGCCCACCGCAACCTGGAGCGCAGCGCCCTGCGGGTGATGATCCTGGGTATCCCCAATGTGGGCAAATCCACCCTGATCAACACCCTGGCCGGTCGCACCATTGCCAAAACCGGCAACGAACCGGCGGTGACCCGTGCCCAGCAGATCATCAAACTGCCGGACAATGTCCTGCTCTACGACACCCCGGGCTTTCTCTGGCCCAAGCTGTCGCCGGAGGCCTGCGGTTACCGGTTGGCGGTGACCGGGGCCATCCGCGCCGCGGTGATCGAGTTCGATGACGTCGCCCTGTTTGCCGCCGAGTACCTGCTGCAGGCCTATCCGGAAGCACTCAGGGACCGCTATGACCTGGACCCGCTGCCGGCGGACGGCCTGGGTGTTATGGACGCCATTGCGGCGCGGCGCAATTTCTACGGCCGAGGTGGCGTGCCCGACCTTCACAAGGTGGCGGAGGTGCTGCTGAACGAATTGCGGGCAGGCAAACTCGGCCGCATCAGCCTGGAGACACCGGCGATGGTGGCCCGCGAGGCTCAGCAGGCCCTGGCGGGCTCGCCGCAGGCCTGACCCCCGCAACGAGAGACCTGGAACCAGCCGGTACTGACGTACTGGGAAGGCAAGGCGTCAAACATTGCCCGGGCCGTGCGCACCAGATGGGGCTGGTCATAGAAGCCCGCCTCCACTGCCAGCTGGGACAGGGTCTTGCCCGGCTGCCAGTGGGCCAGGGCACGGGCGATCTTGAGGTGCAGAAGGAAACGCTGCAGCGACACCCCGGTCTGCTGCCGAAACAGGTGACTGAGCCGCGACGGTGACAGGGTCACCTGTGCCGCCAGGTCGGCCACCACCAGCTGCTCAGGCAGGGTGCGGCGCAACCGGTCAGCCACCGCCAGCACCCGGGGATCGAGCCGTTCCGGCGCCACACCCGCCTGTGCCACAAGGCTCGCCAGATACGACCCCATGGCGGTGCAGCCAGCTCCTTGGCCGGGGGGCAGCAGCGCCGGCGGCAGCTCCAGGTCGACACTGGGCCGCTCGGCCAGGCGCGCACGCAGGCCCAGCCAGGCCGGTGAATCCGGGTCCAGTTGGGCAATCCAGAGTTCGCTGTCGCCCGGGGCCAGGGCCTGGGGGACATCGGGCGCCACCAGCGCGGCCCGGGTTTGTCGCCACTGTCCGTTCACCTCAAGACCAAAGGCAGCGCCGTAGCTGATCAGCACCGAGGCGCTGATGTGCCGGTGAGGACGGTTTGGCAGGAAGTCTCCGCAGGCGACAAACGCCTGCGGCCAGAGGTAGATATGGCCCCGGGGACCGGGGCTCGGGGAGGACTGTTCGGTCATGGGCAATGGTCGGGTTCCACCGGGTTTCCCGGAGCATACCCCACAACCACCGCGTTCGCCGACCCTTAGTGGGCCTCACCCTTGCGGTTGGACAGGGCGTGGCGCATTGGCAGACCCAGCTTGGCCGCCAGCTCCACACTGACGAAAACCGGTCCGATCAGCAGGAACACCAGGTCTTCCACGAATGACGGCTTCTTGCCCTCCACCTTGTGGCCCCAGACCTGTAACGCCCAGGCCAGCACCCAGGTCACCAGGCTCGTCCAGAACAGCGACAGGCCCGAGGCCGCCACCGCCTGAACCGCCCACAGAGAAAGGGCAAACCAGACCGTCATCAGCGCGAACACGCCGATGGACAGCCTGAGGTACACCAGTCCCGCCAGCACACCCACCAGGGTGGCACCGTTGACCCACTCGGCGGCACCGCCGCTGAGCCCCAGCCAGGCGCCAAGGGGTATCAGCCATAGCAGGCCGAGGGTGGACACCACGATGGCCGGCACACAGACGATGTGTACCCACTGGTTGGTCGGGTTGCGGTGGCTTTGGCCGTAATCGGCCAGAAACTGTGACAGTGAACGCATGGGGATCTCCTTTTTTGCAGCAGTCTAGCCGGGCGCCCTCCCCAGGGCTTGTACGCAACGGCTATGCGCTCTGTCGAGCGTTTGCCTGGCCCTTTCAGCCACCCCTTGCGCCCGCCCCTTACCAAGGTCAAATATCACCCGGGCGCCAAAACCCCTACACTGGCTGCACTGAATCATCACGCACTCTGTTGCTCCCGCTGCCCTGCGGCGGTGCCGGGCACAGACCAGCAAGGAGTTTTCTATGAGACGGGTTGTCGTAACCGGAATGGGGATCGTGTCCTGCCTTGGCAATACCACCGATGAGGTGCTGGCCAGCCTGAAAGCGGGCAAGTCCGGCATTCGTTTCAACGAAACCTACCGTGACATGGGGTTCCGCAGCCAGGTCTCCGGCTCGGTGGACGTGGACACCTCAGTGATCGACCGCAAGCTGCGCCGTTTCATGGGCCAGTCCGCCATGTACAGCTTCCTGTCCATGCAGCAGGCCATCGAGGCCGCCGGCCTGACCGAAGACATGATCTCCAACGATCGCACCGGCCTGATCGCCGGTTCCGGTGGCGCCTCCTGCGCCAGCCAGGTGGAGGCGATTGACCTGATGCGGGACAAAGGCGTCAAGCGCATCGGGCCCTACATGGTGCCGCGGATCATGACCAGCACCGTGTCGGCCTGCCTGGCCACCGCCTTCCACATCCGTGGCGTCAACTACTCCATGTCCTCGGCCTGCGCCACCAGCGCCCACTGCATCGGCCACGCCGCCGAGCAGATCCAGGCCGGCAAGCAGGACATCGTATTCGCCGGCGGCGGCGAAGAGGAGGACTGGAGCCTGACCATGCTGTTCGACGCCATGGGCGCCCTGTCCACCAAGTACAACGACGCGCCCCACACCGCGTCCCGACCCTTCGACAGCGGCCGCGACGGTTTCGTGATCGCCGGCGGCGGCGGAATGGTGGTGCTGGAGGAACTGGAGCACGCCCGCAAGCGCGGCGCCCGTATCATTGCCGAGCTCACCGGCTATGGTGCCACCTCCGACGGCCACGACATGGTGGCTCCATCCGGCGAGGGTGCCATGCGGTGCATGAAGCAGGCCATGGCGACGGTCAAGGGCCCCATCGACTACATCAATGCCCACGGCACCAGCACCCCGGTGGGCGACGTGGCGGAGATGGGCGCGGTGAAGGAAGTCTTCGGTGACCATGTGCCGGCCATTTCCTCCACCAAGTCGCTGTCCGGCCATTCCCTGGGGGCGGCCGGCGTCCAGGAGGCCATCTATTCGCTGCTGATGCTGCAGAACGGCTTCATCAGTGGCACCGCCAACCTGCACTCCACCGACGCCAAGATCCCCACCGACATGCCCATTGTCGGGCCGGAGGCCAAAACCGCGCACCTGGAAACGGTGATGTCCAACAGCTTCGGCTTCGGTGGCACCAACGCCTCGCTGGTGTTCCAGAAGCTGGCCTGATCGACCTGTCTCGGCTGATTCGTATGCCGGCGCTCTTGGCAGCGCCGGCAAAGCGCTTTAATGTATACGCTTGACATGTATCACTCCGAGCCGAATCCCGCCATGGCACAATCGATTCCCGCCGCACAGGCCACTGGCCTGAAGGCCTCCTGCCACCAGTGCAGCCTCAGTAAACTCTGCCTGCCCATTGCCGTGGGCGATGCCGACATGAATCGGCTCGAGGATATTATCCAGCAGGGCCGGTCGTTCAGCCGCGGCGAGGCCATATTCCGGCAGAGCGAGTCCGCGCGCTCCTGTTTCGCGGTGCGTAGCGGGGCGGTCAAAACCACCATTCTCAACGCCAGTGGCGAAGAGCAGGTCAGCGGCTTCTTCCTGCCCGGCGAGATGATCGGCCTGGACAGCATCAGCGCCGGCACCTATGCCTGCACGGCCTATGCCCTGGAGCGCACCAGCGTCTGTGAGCTGCCGATCGATCACCTGGAAGAGCTTGCCCGCAAGCTCCCCACCCTGCAGCATCACTTCTTCTCGTTGATGAGTTCGGAGATACAGAGCAGCCAGCAGCACGCCATGCTGCTGAGCAAGAACACCGCCGAAGAGCGGATTGCGGCGCTGCTGCTGTCGCTGTCGTCCCGTTTCGAGCGGCGCCGGCTGTCCTCCACCCGCTTCAACCTGCCCATGGCCCGCAACGACATCGCCAACTTTCTTGGCCTGGCGGTGGAAACCGTCAGCCGGGTGATGACGCGCTTCCAGAGCCAGGGCCTGATCCAGGCCAAGGGGCGGGAGGTGGAACTGCTGGATATGGACTCACTGCAGGAAGTGGCGCTGACCTTCGCCCGCTGCCGGGGGTAACTAGCCGGTCACTTCATCGCCGATGGCAAGCTTGTCATCGTCCCTGACCATGGCGTACTCGTCTTCCAGACTGTTGCGCCATGGCAGCTGTTTGATGCCGAAGGTGTTGCGGATCTTGATACAGCCCATGGTGGCGTTCTCCGGTTCCAGGGCCGCCCAGGCCGGCACCTCATCCACCACCCGCAGGTCGTCGTTGCCACCGGACAGGGCCAGCAGGGCCAGCCCGAGATCGTACTGTGACACTTCCTCCGCCCCGGCGTACTGGTAGGTACCCCAGACCTCGGCACCGCAGTCCAGCTGCAGGATAACCGCCGTCATGACCCGGGCCAGATCCCGGAACGCCACCGGCTGGCCGCGATGGCGGCTGGACAGCGCCAGTGTGCGCTGCTCGCCCCCCAGACGCTGGATCTTGCTGATGAACCGACCCAGGCTCCAGCCGGTACGCAGAATGATGTGGTGCGGCAACAGGGTCCGGATCGCCTGCTCGCACTCCCACTGCCAGTTACCCAACTGACTGAACGGATGGCCGGGGTTGGAGGTGATGTAGGCGCTTTGCTTACGGCCGTCGAAGACGTAGGCGGTGGAGAGCTGCAGCAGTGCCATGTTCCGCTCCCTGGCGTGCTCGGCCAGCGCCAGGGGAATCGAGAAGGCCGCCTGGTGGGTGATCTCCGGGTCCTGTTCCGCCGCTTCCGGGTCCGCCAGCCAGAGTGCGTTGACAATCAGGTCAGTGTCGTCCGGTATCCACTGCGCCAGTGCCGACAGGTCGACCTTTTCGGGCTCACTGATCAACAGGGGACTGAGCTGCACCGCACTCTGCCTGAGGCGTTCCAGCAGGATATGGCCCAGGGGGCCGTAGTCATGGACAACGAGAACATTCACCGAGGTCGATCGCTCCTGGTTTCAACGGGTCCGGGGCCAATGGCTGAGATTGCCGCCAGACCCTATTTGTATCACTTATCTGACGCTTACGCATTTACATTGCAGCCAATGGTCGTGCAGAGGGCCCGATTACAATGACAGCACAGTGACAGGGAATTCCGCCCTGCCGGCAAAACCACAACCAAAGGACTTGCCATGCTCAAACAACACAGTCACATAGTCGCCCCCATACCGGACGAGCTCAAGAGCCGGGCCCTTTACACCGTCAACGAACTCAGGGAGCGCGGTACCGCCGACAAGGATGCCATCGACAAGCTCTACAACCTGATCGTCGAGCTGACCGAGGCCGGCCTGGATTTCTTCTTCCTGGAGCCGCTCAGGCGCCTGCGGGCCGGCAACATGATGATGAGCATGGCCAGGATGGGTATCGGCAGCATGCTGAAGGGCAGCAAGATGGTGATTCACAAGGTACTCAAGAAACTGGACGACCGCAGCCTGGCCAACATCCTCGACTTTATCGAGGAAATCATCTGCGAACCCGAGCCCCGCGCCGAAGCCGCCTGAAACCCGCTAATTCCGATAGATCCGGGGCACCCGTACGGTGACCCCGGTCAGCAGCTCGTAGCCGATGGTGCCCGCCGAGGCGGCCACTTCATCCACGCTCACCTGCCCGCCCCAGAGCTCAACCCTGTCCCCCACCCGGGCGTCGGGCACCGCGCTCAGATCCAGTGCCAGCATGTCCATGGAGACCCGGCCAATCAGCCGCACCCGCCGGCCATTGACCGCCGCCGGGGTTCCGGTGCCGGCATGGCGGGGGTAACCGTCGCCATAACCGATGGCAACGATGCCCATGGGGGTCGATTGCTCCGCCACCCAGGTGGCGCCGTAGCCGACGCTGTCACCGGGCTGCAGAGTGCGCACCGCGATCAGTTCCGACTCCAGCGTCATCACCGGCTTGAGCCCCAGCTCGGCAGCACTGGCTGCCAGCATGGGGGTGGCGCCGTAGAGCATGATGCCGGGCCGGGTCCAGTGGAACAGCGGCTGGCCAGGGCGGAAATGCGCCGCCGAATTGGCCAGACTCAGGGCCAGCCCGGGGTAGTCCGCAGCCGCCTGCTGCAGACGCCGGGTCTGGACCTGGGTGAAGTCGTCGTCGAGATCGTCGGAGCAGGCAAAGTGTGTCATCAGGCCGCGGACCTCGACACCTTGATGCCGGGCCTGTGCCAGGCACGCTGGCAGCTCGGCCGGAGGGAAGCCGAGCCGGTTCATGCCGGTGTTGAGCTTGATCCAGATCCTGGGCCGGGCGCCTGACTGCGCCAGCCAGGCCAACTGCTCGGCGTTATGGAGCACCGGCTCGAAGCCCTGCCCCGCGCAGATTCCCAGGTCCTCGGCGGTGTGCACGCCTTCCAGCAGCACCACCGGCTGGCTGAGCCCGGCCTGACGAATGCTCAGGGCCTCCTCGATGCAGGCCACCGCGAAACAGGGGGCCAGCTCCGCCAGCGCACCGGCGACCCGGGCAATACCGTGGCCATAGCCGTCGGCCTTGACCACCGCCATGCTCTGGCCCGGGGCGGCCCGCTCACAGGCCAGGCGGTAATTGTGCTGCAGCGCCGACAGGTCCACCAGGGCGCGGGTCGGACGCGGCATCAGTAGTCTCCGCCGTAATCGCCGAGGGCCAGGTCCTCGAACTTGGTGAACTTGCCGATGAACGCCAGCCGCACCGTACCGATGGGACCGTTACGCTGCTTGCCGATGATGATCTCGGCAATGCCCTTGTCCTGGGTGTCCTCGTTGTAGACCTCGTCCCGGTAGACGAACATGATGACGTCGGCATCCTGCTCGATGGCGCCGGACTCCCGCAGGTCTGAGTTCACCGGGCGTTTGTTGGGCCGCTGCTCAAGACTCCGGTTGAGCTGGGACAGGGCCACCACCGGGCAGCTCAGCTCCTTGGCCAGGCCTTTCAGCGAGCGCGAGATCTCGGAGATCTCCGCGGTCCGGCCCTCGTTGCTGCCGGGCACCCGCATCAGCTGAAGGTAGTCGGCCATGATCAGCCCCAGGCGACCGTTGTTCTCCCGGGCGATGCGCCGGGCCCGGGAGCGCATTTCAGTGGGGCTCAGGCCGGGGGTGTCATCGATATACAGCGGCTTGTCCTTGAGCAGACTCACCGCGGAGGTCAGCCGTGGCCAGTCGTCCTCCTCCAGGCGGCCGCTGCGCATCCGGGTCTGGTCGATCCGGCCCAGGGAGGACAGCATCCGCATCACGATGGCGTCCGCCGGCATCTCCATACTGAACACCAGAATGGGCTCGCCGGAGCTGAGCAGGGCGTTCTCGACGATGTTCATGGCAAAGGTGGTCTTACCCATGGAGGGCCGCCCCGCCACGATGATCAGGTCGGCAGGCTGCATGCCGGATGTCCAGTCGTCCAGATCCTTGAAGCCGGTGGTCAGGCCGGTGATGCGATCGCCGGACTCGAACAGCTCCTCGATCCGGCTCAGGGCCTTGGTCAGGATGGGGTTGATGGCCTGCGGGCCCGAGCCGGCCTTGGTGCGGGACTCGGCAATGCGGAACACGTTGCGCTCGGCCTCGTCCAGCAGCTCGTCGCTGGTACGGCCCTGGGGATTGAAGGCGGAATCGGCGATGTTGCCGGACACCTCCACCAGCTGGCGCATCACCGAACGCTCCCGGACGATCTGGGCATAAGCCTTGATGTTGGCCGCGCCCGGGGT
>NZ_JAWVZL010000006.1:0-65724 GCF_033722195.1 Marinobacter sp. | reverse complement strand
GCGGCCTTCGGCGGACCGCCCAACACCACCTACTCCGAGGTCACCGGTGCGGTCATGCTGACCCGCAACTTCAACCCCAGGATCATGTGGTGGGCCGCGGGCATTGCCATTGTGCTGGCCTTTGTCGGCAAATTCGGCGCGGCCCTGCAGTCGATTCCGGTGCAGGTGATGGGCGGCTTCCTCTGCCTGCTGTTCGGCTCCATCGCCGTCGTGGGCCTGAACACCCTGATCCGTCACCAGGTGGACCTGTCCGAGCGGCGCAACCTGGTGATCGCCGGCATCACCCTGGTGTTCGGTATCGGCGGCATGGCCATCGGCCAGATCGAAGGCATCGCCCTGTGCGCCCTGGTGGCGATACTGCTGAACCTGGTATTGCCCGGCAACAAGGTTGCCTGGGGAGAGGCCTCCCTTGAAGAGTCGTTCTGAAAAGAATCGCTCCGACAGCTCCGGCATCAGCTTCACCGCGCTCTACACCGGCGCAGTCTGGCATCGCCACGGTCTGTCCGACGACAGCCTGGCCACGGCGCGGGGTCGCTGGCTCTACCACCTGATGAGACCCTTCGAGGCCGCCAGCAAACTGGTGGCCGGCGGCAACCTGCGCACTTTCCTGCTGCAGCGGCACCTGATCATTGACCAGCTGATCGACCGGGCCATCGCCGATCGGGGCATCACCCAGGTACTGGAGATCGCCTGCGGCATGTCGCCGCGCGGCATCCGCCTGCGCCAGCGCTACCCCCACCTGCACGTGATCGAGGCGGATCTGCCGGACATGGCGGCCCGCAAGGCACTGCGGCTGATGGCGGCGGAGCGGCTGGGGCCCCACCACCAGGTCACTCCCATCGACATCCTTGCCGACACCGGCGAGTATCGCCTGGAGGCGGTGGCCGAGAGGGTGCTGGATCTGGACAAGCCCTTCGTGGTGGTGACCGAGGGTCTCACCAGCTACTTTCCGCTGCGGGTCATCGACAGCTTCTGGCAGCGCCTGGCGGCACTGGTGACCGCCAGTCCGGGCTCGGTTTACCTCTCGGAGACCTATCGCATGCCGGCGCAGCCGGCGCTGCGCCAGGCCCTGAGAGCCAGCGCCGATGGGTTGGGGCGGATGACCCGCAGCCAGGTCAGCTTTCATTTCGAGAACGACCGCCAGGCCCGTGAGCACCTGCTGGCGCAGGGTTTTGGCGAGGTCACCGTGCACAACCCTGCCGACTACTACGACAGCCTGGCCATCCCCCACAGCCGCCAGGACCCGTTCGTGCGGGTACTGGAAGCCACCTCCTAGGGCGCGAAGTCGGTTACAGGTCCCGGCGCAGATCCCGCGGGATGGGGAACTCCGGCATGCCGGGCTTGGGGCCCAGACCGCGACGGAAACGCCGCATCTGGAACAGGTAGGCCAGCACCTGGGCGATGGCCATGTAGAGGCCGTCGGGAATCTCGCCCCCTACCTCGGTGTTGTGGTAGACCGCCCGGGTCAGCGGCGGCGTGCGCAGGATGTCGACCTTGTGCTCGCGGGCGATCTCCATGATCTTGAAGGCGATCTCGTCGCCGCCCTTGGCCACCACGATGGGCGCGGCCATGGTTTTCTGGTCATACTTCAGGGCCACCGCGTAGTGGGTCGGGTTGGTGATCACCACGTCGGCGGTGGGCACGTCCGCCATCATCCGGCGCTGGGCCATCTCCCGCTGCAGCTGTCGGATCCGGCCTTTCACCTCCGGTTTGCCCTCGGTGTCCTTGTACTCGTCCTTGACCTCCTGCTTGGTCATGCGCAGTTTCTTCTGGTGGTCGTAGATCTGGAAAGGCACGTCGATAACGGCAATGATGATGGTGGCGCAGGCCAGCAGGAAAAAGCTCCAGCCCAGGGTCCAGAGCACATGTTCCATCGCCGGCACCGGCGGTTCGCCAGTGATGGCCAGCAGGTCCTCGGTGCGCACGTCCAGAATCAGGATGGCAATGATCATCACCAGGGCCACCTTGGCCACCGCCTTGACCAGCTCGATCAGCGACCGCAGCGAGAACATCCGCTTCAGGCCCTTGAGCGGATCCATGCGGTTGAGTTTGGGTGCTACCGCCTTGCCGCTGAACAGAATGCCACCGATACCGATGGGGCCGATCACCGCGGCGATGAACAGCAGGATCATCAGGGGCATGGAGGCCCAGGAGGCGTCCACGGTAGCATCCATCAGGTGCAGCGCCATCTGGCCGGTGTCGAAGATGGCGTCCCGGTCCAGCACGAAGCTGTGACGCATGATGTTTTCCATCGACTGCCCCAGGCTGGCACCGAAAATCAGCAGGCCACCGGCGCCGGCCAGCAGCACCGACATGGTGGCCAGCTCCTTGGAGCGGGCGGTCTGGCCCTCCTCCCGTGCCTTTTCCAGACGTCGGGGGGTGGCCTCTTCGGTTTTTTCCTGACTGTTGTCGTTCTCTTCAGCCATCTGCTTTCACCTAGGGAATGCCCTGGAGCTGGCGCATGAATTCAAAGGTTTCTTCGGAGTACTGCTGGAAGTGCGGCAGGAAATTGGCCTGCAGCACCCAGATGGCGAACAGGCCGAACAGCAGGCCGATGGGAAAACCCAGGGAGAAAATGTTCATCTGGGGCGCCGCCCGGGTCATCACGCCAAACGAAATGTTGACGATCAGCACCGCGGTGACCGCCGGCAGCGCCAGCAGCATGGCCGACGCGAACATCCAGCTGATCCGGTGCGCCAGCGCCCAGACTCCCTCCTGACCCAGGCCCTCCAGACCAATGGGCAGCACCCGGAAGCTTTCCAGGAACACATCGAAGGCCACCAGGTGGCCGTTCATGGCCAGGTACAGCAGAGTCACCGTAATGCTGTAGAACTGCGCCAGCACCGGGACAGTGATGCCGTTGGCCGGGTCCACCATGGAGGCAAAGCCCAGACCCATCTGCATGGCGATCATCTGGCCGGCAATCACGAACAGCTGGAACAGCGCGGTCAGGGCGAAGCCCAGGCCCACACCGATCAGGATCTGCTGCAGGGTAATGACCACCGCATCGGCGCTGAAGGCCTCCACCTGGGGCACCGGCGGCAGCATGGGCACCACCAGGATGGTCATCAGCAGCGCCAGCCCCAGACGGATGCGGGCCGGCACCAGTTGGGTGCCGATGAACGGTATCACCATCATGAAGCTGGCGATTCGGAACAGTGGCCACAGGTGCTGACCCACCCACTGGCCCAGCAGGTCCGCGCTCAGATCCGAGGGCAGCATGGCCTAGCCGATCAGGTAGGGAATGTTGGAAAACAGGCTGTTGGCGTGATCCAGCAACTGCGTCAGCATCCAGGGCCCGGCGAATACGATCACCAGCAGGGTGATGATCAGGCGCGGCAGGAAGCTCAGGGTCTGCTCGTTGATCTGGGTGGCCGCCTGGAAAGTACTCACCACCAGACCCACCACCAGACCCGGGCCAATGATCACGCCGCAGAGCAGCACGATCATCCACAGTGCCTCCCGCATGATGTCGATAACGGTTTCCGGGGTCATCGCGCCAACTCCTCGCTATATGCCGTAACTGGCAGCCAGGGTCCCCATGATCAGGGACCAGCCGTCTACCAGCACGAACAGCATGATCTTGAACGGCAGTGAAATAATGATCGGCGACAGCATCATCATACCCATGGCCATGAGCACGCTGGCTACCACCATGTCGATGATCAGGAAGGGTATGAACAGAATGAAGCCGATCTGGAACGCGGTCTTCAGCTCACTGGTGACGAACGCCGGCATCAGCACCCAGAAGGAGACGTCCTCGGGGCTGTCGTACTGCTCGTCGGAAATCCGCATGAACAGGCCCAGGTCGGACTCCCGGGTCTGGGCCAGCATGAATTCGCGGAACGGCTGGCTGGCCCGCTCAACCGCCTCCAGGGAAGTGACCTCCTCCTGGATATAAGGCTGCAGGCCCAGGCGGTTGGCCTCCTCGAACACCGGCTTCATGATGAAAATGGTCAGGAACAGGGTGAGTCCCAGCAGGATCTGGTTCGACGGCGTGGACTGCAGACCCAGGGCCTGACGCAGGATGGCGAACACCACGATGATGCGGGTAAAACAGGTCATCATCATCAGCATGGCCGGCAGGAAGGTCAGCGCGGTCATCAGTGCCAGAATCTGCAGGGTGACCGAGTACTCCTCCACCCCCTCGCCCTCGCCCGGGGTCACGGTGAAAGCGGGAATACCGGGGATATCGGCCAGCGCCGGACTACTCAGGCCCAGCAGCAGCAAACCGGCCAGTGCGGCAAGGGCGCGCGGGTACAGCAGGTTCATGAAGATTTTCCGTCAGACTCGTCAGACTTCCCGGACGGCTTGTCCGCCGAGGTTCTTGGGTTCATCAAATCCAGGTCGGGATCGGCGCGACCGGACTTCCACTGCTTGCCGATCAGACCCTGCAGGCGACGGGCGAAGTCACTCCTGTCACCGTTCGGCGCGCTCACCACCGGCTCCTCGAAGACATGCAGGGTGCGGATCGCCGAGGCGGTAATGCCCACCAGGATCTGGGTGCCTCCCACTTCGATCAGGGCGATGCGTTCCCGGGCCCCCAGCGCCATCACCGCCACCACCCTGATGGCCTGGTTGTTCATGCCGCTCAGACCGTTGACGCGGCGGATCAGCCAGGCACAGCCGACGATCACCGCCAGCACCGCCAGCAGGCCGAGCCCCAGGGTCACCAGTGACATCAGTGAACCGGAGCCACCGGTAACCTGGCGCTGGGCCTCCTCCGCCACGACCGGCGCGGCCGTCAGGAGACTGGCCAGGCCGATGGCGACGGTGGACTGGATGGGGGCTGACCGCAACATGATTATTTCGACAACCGTTTGATGCGCTCGCCGGGGCTGATGACGTCGGTCAGGCGGATGCCGAACTTCTCGTTCACCATCACCACCTCGCCATGGGCGATCAAAGTGCCGTTGACCAGTACATCCAGCGGTTCCCCCGCCAGCCGGTCCAGCTCGATCACCGAGCCCTGGTTCAGCTGCAGCAGGTTGCGAATGGGTATCTGGGTATTGCCCACCTCCATGGAAATGGTCACCGGGATATCCAGGATCACGTCCAGGTCCGGCGACAGCGTGGCGCCTTTTGGCTCCGGCGTTTCGTCGAACTCTTCCATCGCCGGTTTCTTGACGTTGTCGGCGTTCTTGCCCTCACCGGCTTCTTCCATGGCCGCGGCCCATTCGTCATCCCGGTCGCCACCGTCACTGTCGCCGGATTCGTCCATGGCGGCTTCCCACTCGGCGGCAAGTTTTTCGTCCTCGCTCATTTCCTTGGGATCTTTTTTGTCGTCAGCCATTGCGTCCTACCTTCAGTTGCTTTTTCACCACTGGCCGTTTGGCCCGGCTCTGGATTTTGAGTGCGAGTTTGCCGTCCCGGGTACCCATGGACGCGTTGTAAATGGGAATGCCGTTGGCAGTGACCGTCAGGAACTCCGGCAGTTCCACCGGGATGATGTCGCCGGCCTTGAAGCGGGCCACTTCCCGCAGCGAGACCCGGCGGCGCGCAACGGTGGTATTGACCGGCACAAACACTTCCTTGATGTCTTCCTGTAGGGCGTTGACCCAGCGCTCGTCGACATCGTCGATGTCACTCTGCACACCGGCGTCCAGCACATCCCGGATCGGCTCGATCATCGAATAGGGCAGCGCCATGTGCAGCTCGCCGCCACCACCGTCCAGCTCGATGTGGAAGGTGCTGATGACCACCACCTCACTGGGGCTGACGATGTTGGCCATGGCCGGGTTCACTTCCGAGCTGAGGTAGTCGAAGTCCACCTTCAGGACGGCGTGCCAGGCCTCTTTCATGTCGTGGAAGACCTGGTCCAGCACCATCTGCACGATACGGGTCTCGGTGGGGGTGAATTCCCGGCCCTCGATCTTGGCGTGCCGGCCCTCGCCGCCGAAGAAGTTGTCCACCAGCTTGAACACCAGCTTGGCGTCCAGGATGAACAGGCCGGTGCCCCGCAGCGGGCGCATCTTCACCAGGTTGAGACTCGTGGGCACGTAGAGGGTGTGGATGTACTCACCGAACTTCATGATCTGGACACCGCCGGTGGACACATCGGCGTTGCGGCGCAGCAGGTTGAACAGACTGATACGGGTGTAGCGGGCGAAACGCTCGTTGATCATCTCCAGCGTCGGCATCCGGCCGCGCACGATACGGTCCTGGCTGGCCAGGTCGTAATCCTTGACGCCGGTGGCATCCACCTCGTCATAGGTGTCGATGTCACCGTCATCCACGCCGTGCAGAAGGGCGTCGATTTCATCCTGTGACAGTAAGTCCTGCATACGTTGTCCTGCCCTCAAGTCTGCCGGTAAACGGCTGGGCCGGCGCCGGCTGGGAGCCGGAGCGGCGGTGTTGCTATCTTGTTACTGTAGAACAAAGTTCCGGAACAAAATCTGCTCTATCGGGGGTTCGTTCTCCGCCGCCAGGGTCTCGTTGACCTGGGTCAGCATGGCTTCGATCAGCGCGTCGCGACCGGCGACGGTGCGCAAGTCGGTAAAGCTCTGGGCACCGAGTAGCGACAGCAGCTGACTGCGCAACAGTGGCATGTGCTTCTCCACCGCAGCCAGGGCCGCCGGATCCCGGGCCGCAAACGCCAGGTAGATCTGGCCGTAGCGCTGCCGACCCTCGGACTGCAGGGTGGCCACCAGGGCCTTGTCCATGACGTAATACTGGCTGGGCTGGAAGACTTCCTCCTCCGCGACCGCCTCGGTGCCCTCCTCCGAACCCCCGGAGGACTGCAGGAACCAGAGGGTACCGGCCACCGACAGGCCCACCGCCAGCAGGACCACCACCACCAGCAGGATGATCAGTTTGAGCTTGCTCTTTTTCGCCGGGGCCGCAGCCGCTTCGTTGTTTTCAGCCATAAGTCGCTTCTGCCAGAAATCCGTCAACCGGAGGTTGTTGATCAGGGTTTATGCAAAGGCCGGGCCAGGTAGTACAGCCAGGCCAGTCAAAACGGCAGTTTAGCGCCCGGCAGGCAGGGGAGCAAAGCGGAAATACAGCGGCGGGAGCGCTGGCCGGAGCCGGCCAGCGCGAGGTCCAGGGGGACAGGCGTTAATCGGGGAGCACGGATGGGGTGACCGGGACTCAGGCGTAGAGATCCACCTCGCCACGCCAGGTCAGGTCGAGACTGCCGGCGGATTCTGCCAGCGCCAGGTCACCCGGTTCGCCGTCGCCGGCGCCGTCACCGCCAGCAGTCTGGCGGCCCTCGCCGTCGTCCTCGGCACCATCCCGGCCCGGGGAGTCCGCCACGTCAAAATTCTGCAGGTCCAGGCCCTGACCGCTCAGCATGTCCCGCAGGCGGTGACTGTGCAGTTCCAGCTGGTCCCTCACCGCCGGGTTGGCGGCGTGAATGGTGACATTGGCCTGATCGTTCTGGACCTGGACACGGACCTCCAGCGGCCCCATGTCCGGCGGGGTCAGGTGAATCTCCGCCACCGAGAGTTTCTGGCTGGTGAGCCAGGCCAGCTTGCCCACCAGCTTGTCACCCCATTCGGCGTGGCCCACCGGCAACTCGATGCTGGTGGCATAGCCCTTGAGGGGAATCATGGCCTCGGGGACTTTCTGGCCGGGGTTGAGCAGCTGGGTCTGGGCCGCCGCATCCAGGCCAGCCTGCATCCGGCCCAGGCTGGCCAGACCGGTGTCTGTTGCCTTGCCGCCATCACCGGCAAGCTGCGCCATCACGCCCTCAGCCATCAGACGACCGGCAGAGTCCGCGCCGGCTTTTGCCGCCTTGCCGGTGATACCCGGAATCACACCCCTCAGCCCGGGCGTGGTGTCCGAACCGGCCAGACCCACGGGGGAAAGCCCACCCGCCAGCGCCGTCACACCGGCCACGGCGCCGGTGGGGCCGGTGGTGGCCGGCACCGCAGCCGCGGGCGTCTGCGCCGGCATCATCAGGTCCTGGAGCTGGGCGAAGGTAAACAACGGCGCCGGCTCCCCCGGACTCTCGATTACCGCCGCACCGGTCAGATCCGCGGTGGCTGTCTGCTGCCCATCGGCAGTTGCGGCATTGCCGGCCGGGCGGCCCTCGGCCTCGCTGGTGGCCGGCGCTGGGGCCTTGCCGGCGTCGGATGGCGGTTTCTCCGCCACCTCGGCGCCGTCGGCCCGGGCCGATGCCCTGTCACGATTGCGATCCAGGCGCTGGCGCTCCTGGCGGGAGACACTGTCGAATTCACTGTCACCGACCTTGTCCGGGGCCTGTGACGCCTGCTTGGCGGACCCTGCGCCGGTTTTATCCGGCGTGGGCAGTGGGGGTAATGCCGTTGCTGACATGGCAACCTCTTGCCGCTTAATGGCTCTGTTGGAACAAAAAACGCGTGTTACAACAGTGCAGAGCAAAAGTGGTGCCAATCGGCGTCAGGATTTGATGCTGCGCTGGAGCATCTCCCGTATCACCTGGAATTCATTTTCTATGGCCGCCAGCTGGGCCTCGGCGTTGACCAGACTGCCTTCGCGGCCGGCGATCTCCGCCGCCAGGCACAGGGAGCCGAGCTGGGGCGCCCCGATATTGAAGCAACTGCCCTTGAAACTGTGGGCGGATTTGGCGAAGGCGTCCGCATCGCCATTGCCCAGGGCATTCCTGAGCGTCCGTATGCGGTCCTCCGAATCGCTAAGGTAGGTCCGGATCAGGATATCGAATTCGTCCTCCATCACTTCCTGAAGCTCTGCCAGGGCCTCCTCATCGAGATGTGGTTTATCGTTCATCAGCAACCTCCGCGCCGACCCATCCGAGTGAACTGGCGCCGTACCTTAGGGAGCCTCTAATTGACTCCTTAGCATTCCGCCTGATTACCAGACAGGACACTAGTCCCTGGTCCGGCCCTCGTTGAAATCCCAGTGATAAATCACTTCAACCTGGTTGCCCTTACCCATGAAGGTGAGTGACTCGCTCAGCTGTCGAAGCAAAGCCAGACCGCGGCCGGCATAGCGGGCACTGCCCCCGTTCTGGCGGTGCCAGTGCTCGTGATCAAAGCCGTCACCGGAGTCCTCGCAGACCATTCGCAGGGTGCCGCCCTCGTCGGTCATGGTGTGCTGCAGGGTAAATGCGATGCGGTGACCGCTGACCTCCGCCAGCCGGCGCTCTCTCTCAGCATAGTACCGCCCGAAGCCTTCGGGAGAATTTTTCCATTCCGAAGGCAGATTCAGGATGCCGTGCTCCAGCGCGTTGGTGTAGAGCTCAGACAGCAGCGTGTAGACTTCGCCGCTGCGCCGTCTCAGCCCCGGCACCTCCATGCAGATGTGCAGCAGCAGGGGCAAGGGGTTGAAATGGTTCAGCGTGGTTTCGCTGATCTCGTACACGCACTGCCAGGTGGCCGGCCCACGCAGCGCCGATTGGGGCAGGCGTTTGGGCAGATCCGCCATAGCGGCGTCGCTCACCATGGTCATGGACACGATGGTGAGGTCGTCCTGCACCTGCTGGTTGCCGGTAAAGGCGCCCACCGCGGCAATCACAGTATCCAGCGCCTCGCTGCTGTCTCCCACCCGCTCCAGGGCCAGGCGCAGGCGGTCCTCGCCGAACATCTCGCCGGCCGGGCTCTCCGCCTCCAGCAATCCGTCGGTGGCCACCAGCAGGGTATCGCCGGGCTCGGTGTGAAAATGGTCCACCTCGGCGGCGAAGCGCTCCGGCGCCAGCACACCGAGGGGCAGGTGCCGGGACGGCAAGGCAATGCGTTCGCCGTCGCGGCGGATCAGGTAGCCGTCCGGCAGGCCACCGTTCCAGACCCGGACATGACTGAGGTGAAAATCCGCCTCGATGAAGAGCGCGCAGCAGAACATGCCGCCGGGCAGTATGCGCTTGAGTTTCTGGTTGATCTCCCGCAGCACGTCGCCACAGCCAAAGCCCTTGCTGGTCATGCCGTAGAAGATCTCCGCCACCGGCATGGCGCCGATCGCCGCCGGCAGACCGTGGCCGGTGAAGTCGCCGATCAGGATGTGCATGCCACCAGAGGGCCGCGGGCAGGCAAACAGCACATCGCCGTTGAAAATGGACATCGGCGAGGCGTGATAGCGGATATTGCTGGCGTCCAGGCAGCCGGTGTGGGCGACGTTGTCGAACACCCGCTTGGCCACCTCCTGCTCGGCCAGCAACTGCCGGTTACGGTCGTGGATAAGGTCGCGCTGGCGGCTGAGGGTACGGTGCATCAGCCGCATCCGGTTGAAGGCGTTGATCTTGGCCTCGATGATGACCCGGTTGTAGGGCTTGGAGAGAAAATCGTCGCCGCCGGACTCCAGGCAGCGGGCCAGGGCATCGGCATCGGACAGGGAGGTCAGGAAAATGATGGGCACCAGGGTCTCGCCGGCCAGGGCCTTGATCTGGCGCGCCGCCTCCATGCCGTCCATGCGGGGCATCATGACGTCCAGCAGGACGATCTGGGGCCGGGTGCTGCGAAACTGCTCCACCGCTTCGAGGCCGTCCCGGGCTTCTATCACCTGGTGACCCTGGCGTCGCACCATGGTCTTCAGGATCAGGCGGTCACTGTCGCTGTCATCCGCGATCAGGACACGCAGGGGACCGTGTTCATCCAGCGGGTCGTCCACCAAACAGGCCTCCTCCCTGGGCGCTGGCCAGTCCGGCTAGCGGATGGCGAATAACTGCTCGAAATTGGAAATGGTCAGGATCCGGCGGACATCGCTGTTGCAGTTCTCGATGCGGATATTGGCGGAATCACCGCCGGCATAGTCCCGTAACAGCAGCAACATGCCCAGCGCGGAGCTGTCCAGGTAGGTGGTGTCGGACATGTCGATGACGTATTCGCTGACTTCCTGGTCCCCATGCTCGTAGGCATCGCGAAACGACTGGTGGGTGCTGAAATCAAAGCGGCCATCAATCTTGATGGTCAGGGTACGCCCGTCTTCACTTCGTCGTGTCTGGATAGCCATACGGCGTCCTCCGTTGATCTGTCGCTGGCGACTGCAGAGTGAATATCAAGATGTGCGGCTACACGATAGAGGATAGTTCACGAACGGTAAATTGCATTGGCTTTTGGCAACGGAACCGGTCGCCATCAGCGCCGCCGGGCAAAGGCGCGGCCCGCGGCCTCGTCGGCCTGCTTCTGCTCTCGCTGGTCCCGCTCGCGCTCTTCCTGCTGGCGGCAGGTCTCGATATGACGCTCCATGCCGCGACGGCGCTCATAAGCCTGCTGCCAGCCCTTGCGGGCCGCCTCGAAGCGATTCTCGGCCTGGCTGACCTGGCGCTCCTGCTGGGTTATGACCTGGTCAAGCTGGACAATGAAAGCCTGCCAGCCCTGCAGTTTGGGAATGGACACAACGCCCTGCTGGCTGGCGCGCATCTGCTTGCGGTAATCGGCCTGGTAACTGCGCAGCTCGACAAGGCGTTGCTGCTGCTGTTCCAGGTTCTGGCGGGCGGCGGTCATGGCATCCAGGGCCGCCTGCTCTCGGCGTTGCTCAAGCTTCAGCACCACTTCCAGCCGCTTGGACCTGAGCATCACTCACTGGCTCCCCGACGGACCTTGCGGCGCTCCGGCACCACCTGGTGTAGCCGCTCGACGCTGGCCTCCAGGGGTGCGCTTTCGTCCAGGTCCTGACGCAGGAAAGCGCGCATACCGTCGATGTGCTCGATCGCAAAATCGGTTTCCGGGTCCGAGCCCTTGACGTAGGCACCCACACTGATCAGGTCGCGGGCCTGCTGGTAGCGCGCATAGACCTGCTTGAAGCGCTGGGCCTGGCCGAAATGCTCCCGATCGGTGACCTGGGGCATGACCCGGCTGACCGAGGCCTCGACGTCGATGGCTGGGTAGTGGCCCTCCTCCGCCAGCCGTCGCGACAGCACGATGTGACCATCCAGAATGGCCCGGGCGGCATCGGCTATGGGATCCTGCTGATCGTCGCCCTCGGTGAGGACGGTGTAGAAGGCGGTGATGGAGCCGCCACCTGGCTTGCCGTTACCGGTCCGCTCCACCAGCTGTGGTAGCTTGGCAAAGACCGACGGCGGATAACCCTTGGTGGCTGGCGGCTCACCAACCGCTAGGGCGATTTCCCGCTGGGCCTGGGCATAGCGGGTGAGGGAGTCCATCAGCAGCAGCACACGCTTGCCCTGGTCCCTGAAATATTCGGCAATGCGGGTGGTCAGCATGGCCGCCCGCAGCCGCATCAGCGGCGAATCGTCCGCCGGCGAGGCCACCACCACGGATCGGTCCAGGCCCTCGTCGCCGAGAATGTCCTCGATGAACTCCTTGACCTCCCTGCCCCGCTCGCCTATCAGGCCCACCACGGTGATATCGGCGTCGGTGAACCGGGTCATCATGCCCAGCAGCATGCTCTTGCCCACGCCGCTGCCGGCGAACAGGCCCAGCCGCTGGCCCTGGCCCACGGTGAGCAGGGAATTGATGGCGCGGATGCCCACGTCCATGGACTGACGCACCGGCGCCCGGTGCAGGGGGTTGATGATGGCGCCGGATAGCGGCACCTGGGCTTCGGCCTGCAGCGGGCCCTTGTTGTCCAGCGGTTCGCCGGTACCGTTGACCACCCGGCCCAGCAGGCCCGGCCCCACCGGTACCCGGCTGGCAGCCGCGACCGGCACAACCCGGGCCCCGGGCCTCAGGCCCTCGATGGCGGTCAGCGGCATCAGGTAGACCCGTTCATCCTCAAAACCCACCACTTCGGCTTCCACCGAACCCACACCCTGGCCCTGGATCATGCAGCGGTCGCCCACCACCATGGGGCAGCCAACGCATTCCAGGGTCAGGCCCACCATGCGGGTCAGCCGTCCGGACAGCTCCGGCTCCAGTTGGCGGGGAACGTAATCCTCGAGGCGGGCGAGACGCTCAGCCAGGGGACTGGTCATGGTCATCTCCCGGCTCTGACGTGTCGGCGCCCTGGCCGGCCCCCGGTTCGTTCTGAACAGGCTCATCCTGATCCGGTTCGCGCTGATCCGGCTCATCCCGGCCTGAATCACGCTCATTCGGCTCGTTCTGATTCGACTTGTTCTGAGCGGAATCGGCCTGAGCGGGTTCCTCCCGGCCTGGCGCGTCCGTTTCGGAGGGCGTGGCCAGCAGGTCGCCGTGGAAATCACTGAGATCGCCCATCATGGCATCCAGCTCGCCGTGGTCGCCGGCGTCGTCACTGGCCAGCTGGCGGTCCAGCATGCCCTGGATGGCCTTCTGGAAGCGCTTCTCGACGGTAAAGTCCACCAGGCTGTGGCGGGTTTCCACCTTGCAGCCACCCTTGAGAATAGCGTCGTCCTCCACCACTGCGGCCTCCACCTCGAAGCGTCCGGCGGCCTGGCGGAGGTAATCGGCGTCTTCGGGATGGACCCGGATACGGACATTTTCACGAGTGGAAGGCAGACCGGCGATGGCCTGCCGGACAATGGCCTGGATGTGGCTGGAGTCGATGCTGAGCTCCCGGAAAATCACCGCCCGGGCGAGCACCGTGGTAAGGTTCACCAACGCGGCCTCGGTTTCCTCCTGGTGCCGGGCAATGGGCTCCAGCAGCTCGGCCATGACGGTCTCCAGGCGGCCGATGGCGGCCTCCACATCGCCGCGGGTGGCTTCCATCGCTTCGCTGCGGCCACTGTCGCGGCCCTCCTGCCGGCCGCTCTCGAAGCCCTCCTGGTGACCCTGCTTGCGGCCTTCCTCGTGGCCGGCCTGGTAGCCGGCCTCGCGGCCCTCGGCGTGGCCATCGTTCCAGGCCGCCTGGCGAATCTCCTCGATGTCGGCGGCGGTCAGCGGTTTGACGTCGCGCTCTTCCTCGCGGCCGACCTCATTGCCCTCCTGGTCCAGCAGGGGCAACTCCCAGCGTTCGTAGGCGGTGAGTTCTTCGGAGGGAATACGATCAAGGTTGCGGCGGTTTTTCATTACATCATTTCTTCCCCGGCGCCGCCGAGGGTGATCTCACCAGCCTCGGCCATACGCCGTGCGACTGAGATGATGTCTTTCTGGGCAGCCTCGACTTCGCTGACCCGAACCGGACCTTTGGCCTCCAGGTCGTCCTGCAGCAACTCGGCTGCCCGCTTGGACATGTTGCGGAAGATCTTGTCCTTGACGGCGTCATCGGAGCCCTTGAGAGCCACCACCAGCACATCGGAGGAGACTTCCCGCAGCAGCGCCTGGATACCCCGGTCGTCGATGTCCTTGAGGTTGTCGAACACGAACATCAGATCCTCGATGGTGCTTGCAAGATCCGGGTCCATGTCCTTGATGGAATCCATCAGGCTGCCTTCGATGCTGCGGTCCATGAAGTTCATGATGTCCGCCGCCCGCTTGATGCCGCCGATGCGACTGGTCTGAGCCGCCGAGCCACCGGAGAACTGTTTCTCCAGGATGTCGTTGAGTTCCTGCAGGGCCTGGGGCTGGATGCTCTCCAGCGAGGCGACACGCATCATCACGTCCAGCCGCACCTTTTCATCCAGGGTGCCGAGTATCTCGGCGGCCTGGTCCGGGTCCAGGTAGGAAATGACGATGGCCTGAATCTGTGGGTGTTCGTAGCGGATGATGTCACCCACGGCACGGGGCTCCATCCACTTCAGGGTGTCCAGACCGGTGGTGTTGCCGCCGATCAGGATCCGGTCGATCAGGCTGGCGGCCTTGTCGTCCCCCAGGGCCTGGGTCAGCATGGCGCGAATGTATTCGTCGTTGCCCACCCCCAGGCCGGTCTGGCCACCGACCGCGTCGATGAACTGGTCCATGACGAAGGCGACGTCATCCTTGCTGACGTCCTTCATCTGGGCCATGGCCACACCCACCCGCTGGACCTCCTTGGGGCCCATGTGCTTGAGAATCTGGGCGGCATCGGACTCACCCAGGGACATTAGCAGGATAGCCGCCTGCTCCACCCGGGGGATCTTGCGCCGCAGCTTCTTGGGGGCATCGCCCTGCTGTGTTGCGGTATTTTCGTCAGTCATCCACATTCACCCACTGGCGCATCACCTGGGCAACCCGGGCCGGGTCTTCGGCGATCAAACCTTTCAAAGCATTCAAGTGTCTATCATAGCTGTCTGTGGCACCCGGCAAAAGCAACTCGTCGGAGCCGGACATGGCGTTCTTCAGGGCCTCGTCACTGCCCAGGCCTTCCAGGTCGTCGTAACCGTCGCCGCTCAGGGCCCGCTCACGATCCTGACGGGCGGTGCCGGAGAGGTTCTTCAGGGTCGGCCGCAGAAGACCCAGTACCAGCACCAGAATCACCAGCCCCGCCAGCACCTGCTTCATCAGGTCCCAGAACCACGCCTGCTCCCAGAACGCCGGCTCCTGGTATTCGATGGCCTGCTCGGGAGCGAAGGCGGTGTTCATGACCGTCACGCTGTCACCCCGGGAGGCGGAATAGCCCACGGCGTCCCGTACCAGCATGGTGAGGCGCTGCAGCTCGGCCTCGGGCCAGGGCTCGTAGCTGACCTCACCGGTCTGGGGATCCACGGTGCGCATGTCGTCCACCGCCACCGCCACGGTCAGGCGTTCGATCTTGCCCTGCTCCTGGCGCACATAGCTGACGGTGCGGTCCATTTCATAGTTGCGGGTGGATTCGTTGCGCACGTTCACCGGCGGTGGCGGTGCGGCCGCGCCCTCCTCGCCTTCCACCGGCTGGGCATCCTCCGGTACGGTGGCCTCGCCCGGGGGCTGGTTGGACAGCGCGCCGGGAATACCACCCATGCCGCCGGCGACCCGCTGCTCGCTCATTTCCCGCTCACTTCGGACCGCTTTCTGGCCGGGGTTAAACAGCTCCTCGGCCTGCTCCACGGAAGAGAAATTCAGGTCCGCGGTCACCTCGGCGCGGAAACGGCCATCCCCCACAATCGGGTTGATGATGCCGGCAATGCGCTGGGCCAGGCGCTGTTCCACCTTGGCGTTGTAGTCGTACTGGTCCTGCATGCGCCAGCGCTCGTCGTTCTTGTCCTGGGAGCTCAGCAGGTTGCCGGTCTGATCGACAATGGTGACGTTTTCCTTCGACATCTGCGGCACGCTGCCGGCCACCAGATTGGTGATGGCGGCAATCTGCTCTTCCGCCAGCCGACGGCCGGCGAAGACCTCCAGGAACACGGAGGCGGTGGGCTCGCGGGCGTCCCGTACAAACACCGTCTCCTTCGGGATGGCCAGGTGGACCCGGGCACCCTTGACGTTGTTCATGCTGGCGATGGTGCGTGACAGTTCGCCCTCCAGGCCACGGCGGAAGCTGATGTTCTCCATGAACTGGGAGGTGCCCAGGCCACGGTCCTGGTCCAGCAGCTCGTAACCGATGGTCTGCTCATCGGTGACACCCTGGGCCGCCAGTTTCAGGCGGGCGTTGTAGACCTGGTCGGCAGGCACCAGCAAAGCGCCGGTGCGCGGCTCCATACGGTATTCGATGCCGGACTGGTCGAGGATGGCGGTGACTTCCTGCGGGTTGTAGCTGGACAGGTCCCCCACCACCGGCTGGTAGTTGGGCTCCTGGGCCCAGAGCACCACCGCGACGCCCAGCGCCACGCTGGCCGCCAGGCCCACCATGAGGCCGATCTGGCGCAGCAGGGTGAGCCGGTTGAAGCCCAGGAACAGGTCGCTGCGACTCTCCAGGCCACTGGTCTGGTCGTCGTCACCGGCGTTATTGGACGTGGTTGGGGCAGGTACACTCGCCATGGTTCAGCTCCGCTGTTAAACCGGCATGTTCATGATGTCTTCGTAGGCCTGTACCACCCGGTTACGAACCTGGGTCAGGGCTTCGAAGGACACAGACGATTTCTGGGAGGCGATCATGACCCGGGTGATGTCCACATTGGGGTCGCCTTTCTCATAGGCCGTGCGCAGGTCGCCGGCGGTCTGCTGCAGGTCGTTCACCTGGTTGACCGCCTGGCTGAGCATGTCGCTGAAACCCGGCACCTCCCGGGTGGACTCGGCGCGGCCGGGACGATCGATGCGACCCTGGATGGCGTTGTCCTGCTCAACCCGCTGGTTCTGCATCATCTGCGCCCGCAGGGACCGGATGTCGGAAAGCACGCTGTTGATATCGGCACGTTCGACCATGATTCACTCTCCTGACAGGCCCGCCTTAAAGCGGGCGCTGTAATTCTCACAAAGACTCTGAACAGGTCTTAGCAAGAATACGGCCAGATTTATTTTTATTAATAATTACAGGTATATGCGCACTAATGGGGCCAGCGGGAGCGGCCTGGCGACAAAGTCTTGACGCCGACTGGTCGATTGAGCGAGGGCGGGGTCAGATGAACTTGGGGTCACATAAAAAATTTCATCTGACCTCCTGCTAAAAAAACGGCACCCGAAGGTGCCGCACGAAGGAGTTCCTGAATAGCTGGCCGACTCAGGCCATGGCCAGTTCCACGTCCGGATCGATGCCGAATTCCCGCATCTGGGCCAGCTTGTAGCGCAGGGTGCGGGGGCTGATGCCCAGCTTCTCGGCAGCCCGGTTACGGCGGCCACGTTCGTTGCGAAGGGTGTCGATGATGATGCGGAATTCCCGCTGGCGGATCTCGTCACCCAGTGATGAGGATTCCGGCCCGGCGGAGACCGTCTGCTCGGGGCTGGCCGGCTCCGGCGCCACCGCCTCCGCGGCCACCGGCGCGGGCACAGCCACCGACACCTGGGGCGCCGTGCTCACCAGTCCGCTGATGCCGTGCTCCAGGCACAGGTCCTCGGCCTGGATGGTGTTGCCCTGATGCAGTACCAGCGCTCGCTGGATGGCGTTGTCCAGCTCCCGCACGTTGCCGGGCCAGGAGTGGCCCTGGAGGGCAGCCTTGGCGTCGGCGCCAAACGTCACGCCGGTGAGTTTCATCTTGCGGCAGTGCTGTTTCAGCAAGGCATGGGCCAGGGGCAGGATGTCCAGCGGCCGTTCCCGCAGGGGGCGCCACTGCATGGGGAACACGCTGAGGCGGTAGTAGAGGTCTTCGCGGAATTTGCCCTCGCGGACGTAATCCGCCAGGTCCCGGTTGGTGGTGGCCAGCACCCGCACATCCAGGGCGATGGTCTTGCGGCCGCCAACCCGCTCCACTTCCCGCTCCTGCAGCACCCGCAGCAGTTTGGACTGCAGGCTCAGGTCCATTTCTGAGATCTCGTCCAGCAGTAGCGTGCCGCCATTGGCCTGCTCGAACTTGCCCGGTGCCGAGGCGTGGGCACCGGTGAAGGCGCCTTTCTCATGACCGAACAGGATGGCCTCCAGCATGTTCTCGGGGATGGCCGCACAGTTTATGGCGACGAAGGGCTGATCGGCCCGGGGCGACTGCTGGTGGATATAGCGGGCCAGCACCTCCTTGCCGGTTCCACTCTCACCGGAAATCATCACCGTGGAATCGCTGCCGGCCACCTTGCGGGCGAGCTGGAACATGCGCTGGCTGATGGGGTCTTCCGCCACCGGCGCGTCGGCCTTGCCCTGGCGGTCGCCGCCGGTGACCCGGCTCACTGCGTCCACCAGCACCGCAGGCTCAAAGGGCTTGACCAGGTAATCGATGGCGCCCGCCTGCATGGCGGACACCGCCTGGGAGATCTGGCCATAGGCGGTGATCAGCATCATCGGAAGGCCCGGATACTGGCGCTGGACTTCCGCCAGCAGCTCATGACCCGACAGGCCCGGCATGTTGACGTCGCTGACCACCATATCCACCGGTGCTTCCGCCAGGCGCAGCAGGGCCTGCTCCGCGCAATCGGCTTCACGGACCCGGAATTTCGCCAGTTCCAGCGTGGTCACCAGCGCTTCGCGCAGGTCGCGGTCGTCTTCAACAATCAGGATCTGGGGCCTGGCCATGATTACCTCCACCTATCAATCGTTCTTGCCGCTGCGTGTCACCAGCGGCAGCCGCACCAGAGCCCGGGTGCCCCCGGCCTCCGGCGCCTGGATATCGAATTCACCGTTGTGGGCTTTCACCACCGCCTGCACCACCGCAAGGCCTAGGCCGGTGCCGTGGGACTTGGTGGTATAGAAGGCTTCCAGCAGCTGCGAGCGTTGCGCCGGGTCAAAGCCCGGGCCGTTGTCCCGAACCTGGATCTCGAGACTCTGGCCGGTCACCGCCAGGGTGACGCGGACCTCGGATGCACCGGCTTCCAGGCCGTTGTTGACCAGGTTCAGGCAGGCGCCCACCAGGGCCTCACGGTTGCACATCAGAAACACTTCCCGGCCCGGCCCTTCCAACGTTACCCGCTGGTGGCTGGCCACACTCAGGCCCTCCACCGCCGACTCCAGGGCAGCCAGCAGGGAAGCCGAAGACAGCTCCTCCGCCAGCCGGGTCTCGCCGCGGGCGAAAATCAGCATATCCCGCACCTGCTGCTCCAGATGGGTCAGCCGCGACATCAGGCGGGTGGCGCAGCGCTGGCGCATTTCCTCTTCCAGGTCGGTCTGGCACAGGTGGCCACCGTAAAGAATGGCGGCGGACAGCGGGGTGCGGATCTGGTGGGCCAGGGAGGCCACCATCTTACCCATGGCCGACAGTCGCTGGGCATGGGAAAGCTGGGCCTGGAGCTGGCGGGTCTCGGTCAGGTCGGTGAGCAGGATCAACTGACCCGGCTCGTTCTCCATCGACCGGATCTCGATGCTCACCCGGCGGCCGTCCTTGAGGGACACTTCGTGGCCATCGTCCCGGCGGGGTGCGAAGCAGCGGCGGATCACGTCCACCCAGCGCTCGCCGTCCAGCGGCTCACCGAGAAGACTGACCGCGGCTGGGTTGGTCTGGCTGACCACCCCCTGGCTGTCCAGCACCACCACACCGGCCGGCATGACTGCCAGCAGGGTGGA
The DNA here is from genome assembly GCF_033722195.1 of Marinobacter sp. Taxonomy (GTDB): domain Bacteria; phylum Pseudomonadota; class Gammaproteobacteria; order Pseudomonadales; family Oleiphilaceae; genus Marinobacter. The sequence continues at coordinate 46,056 of NZ_JAWVZL010000006.1, read as the reverse complement.
CAGCCGATCCGCCAGCCGCTCCTTCTCCTCCAGCTCGTGCTGGCGCTGACGGCACTCGGCCGAGAGCTCGCCGGACAGCTGGTTGACCCGGGATTCCAGGGTGCGGTAGGAGTCGGTGATCTGTCGAGACATCTGGTTGAACAGCTCCAGGGCGCTGTCCACAGCCTCCCCTTCCCGCTGCTGCGGGAACAGGGCGGTGACCTTGTGGTTGGCGTCCGCGGCTGCATCCCGGTTTGGCGCAATGCCGACACGGGCCGGTTTCACGACAGTCTGGCTCTGGTTCATGGTGCCCCCTGACAACCGTGACGGTCTCTCGCCGCCACTGTGAAATTCATCTGGGAGCACTAAAGCCAAAGCCGTGCCAGAAATTTTTTATCGTTTTAATTCAGTAGGTAAGAAAAACAACGGAGGGGGATGTGACGGTTTTCCGTCGGTGGGAAACCGGCCCGGGCGGCCCCGTCACCAGTTACTTGACGCGTCGCCGGGGCCGCCGGAGGGGTCAGCCTTCGCCGCCCTCGTCTTCCCGCAGACCGTACTTGCGGACCTTCTCCACCAGCGTAGTACGGCGGATACGCAGCTTCTCCGCGGCCCGTGCCACCACGCCACCGGACTCGTCCAGGGCCTGCTGGATGAGCTGCTTTTCCAGGTTGCCGAGGTAGTCCTTCAGGTCGATGCCGTTGACCGGCAGCAGCGCGGGCGCATCCAGACCCACCAGACCGGGGATACCCGAGGGCATGCCCACATCCTCCAACGGCCGGTTCTCGTCCAGATCGTCCACGTAGCGGAATTTCTTGGGCAGCTCCTGGACACCGATGACGCCGTAGGGATGCATAATGGCCAGGCGCTCGATCAGGTTCGCCAGCTCCCGCACATTGCCCGGCCAGTCGTGGCGGCACAGGCTCATGATGGCGGCGGAATTGAGCCGGATGGAGCCACGCTTCTCCTTCTCCATCCGGGCAATGAGCTCGTTGATCAGCAGCGGCAGATCCTCCACCCGCTCCCGTAGCGGTGGCATCTCAATGGGGAACACGTTGAGACGGTAGTAGAGGTCTTCCCGGAACTCCCCGGCGCTGATCATCTCCTCCAGGTTCTTGTGGGTGGCTGCCACCACCCGCACATCGGCACTCTGGGTACGGTTGCTGCCCACCCGCTCGTAGGTTTTTTCCTGCAGGACCCGAAGGATCTTGACCTGCATGTTCAGGGGCATGTCCCCGATCTCATCAAGAAACAGGGTGCCGCCCTCGGCCATCTCGAAGCGCCCTACCCGGGCGGTAATGGCTCCGGTAAAGGCGCCTTTCTCGTGGCCGAAAAGCTCGCTCTCCAGCAATTCGGCGGGAATGGCGCCGCAGTTGACCGGCACAAAGGGCTTCTCGCGGCGGCTTGAGTGGTAATGCAGATTGCGGGCCACCACTTCCTTGCCGGTGCCGGATTCACCGGTAATCAGTACGCTGACCTCCTTGTCCGCCACCTGCTCCATGAGCTGGCGCACATGGAACACACTGCGGCTGGTGCCCACCAGGCTGCGGAAGAGCTGGATACCGCGTTGCTGGCCGCGGCTGTGAGACCGGCTGACCTGATCCCGGAACACCTGGGCGCGGTACACGGAATCCACGAATTTGGTGTAGTTGAGCGGCCAACGGAGTCTCGCAATGACGCGGCTGAGCTCTTCTTCGCTCAGCCCCTTCAAGTCGGGATCCCCCAGCAGCAAAACCGGAATCCCCGGATCGGTCCGGACAATGGCCTGTATGCTGCCCGCAGCGCCCGGCTCCTCGCCGTTCACCACCGCCAGGGAGACGTCGGCCAGTTCGCTGGCGGCGTCGCCGGCGAAAACACCCTCAGGTTGCTGAGCGCTGGCGATCACCTCTTCACCGATAAACTCCAGAATAACGGCAAGATCGCGGCGGCGCGTCTGGTCCTGGCTGATGACCAGCACCCGATTGTTTTTCGACATTCAGTTGAATCTCTTGTCCGAACATGACGACCCGGCTCAACAGCAGCCGGGCAATGGCGGTGGCCGTTCCCGATTTTGGGCATTACCCAAAGTTCATGGTGCAGTCTGTGCGGTATTTAAGACGGTTAGAAAGCCCGAGTCAATTTCCTGACGCTCAAGCCTACCAATTCTGCCAGTCAACAGAAACCGACGGGACTGTGGAGCCCAAGAAGCGGCCGTCCGACTCGGTTAACGACCTGCTAGCCGTTGCGGCGGGACGACACATCCTCATAGCTACGGGCGGCGGCGCGGGTTCGGCTGAGCCCCTTGAGGGCTGCCAGCGCCTCGGCACGATAACCCTCGGCGCCGGTCTGGGCCTGGTCGCACAGGGACTGCAGTTCGGTGAGCCGCTCCTGCACCACGCCGGGGTCAGTGTCCCCCGCCGCCAGTTCGGCCATGACCGGCTCGATGGCAGGCTGGACCTGCGCTGCGAGTTGAGCCACCGCCTCCCAGCGGTCCTGGGCGATGGCGTTGCGAAGCTGGTCGATGAGGTTGTCGAGTCGTTCCAGGGGCTGGGCCATGTGACAGTTCTCTTGCCGCGATGAGCCGCCAGTATAGCGTCAAAGCCGGCGAAATTGGTGGCCAAAGCTGATACAATCAACGCCGGATTGAAAGACGAGGCACAGCATGGCATCCGAGTGGCACACCCTGGCGTCGCAGAAGCTTTTCCTGGCCCAAACCCTGCTCAGGCAGCGCCCGGAGCAGCCCGGCCCGGCCCATGAGGCGCATCTGCAAGGCTGCATCGAACTGGCATTGAGGGCACGCCAAACGCTGCTGGCCCTGCTGGCCAACTATTACCAGCACAAGCACCAGCGACCGTCGAACCTGGCGGAGCTGCAGGCACTGATCGGTGCCGAGGCCACCGACAGCCGGGCACTGGCGGAGCTGGAAAACCAGGCCGGCAGCTGGTGGAACCACCTGGAGCAGCTGGCGGTCCACCAGTCACGGCCACCGGCGAAGAAAAAGACGGTCTCCGACGACAACATCATTGCGGTGGCCGTGGATACCGGCCCCGAGCGCTCGCCGGAAGCCCTGGAACGCACACTGGCAGGCATGAAAGTGTTTCTGGCAGACCTGGCTGAACGCCACGAGGAATGGTAGCCGGAGACTTTACCGGCGCCGGACGGAATTCGACGTATTCATTCTTAACGGGCACGACGCCCGACTGACAAAGGCTATCTACATGTCCGCATCTTTTTTTGAAATCGTGCAGCTGAAGGATGGTGACTACGCCCTGCGCCGCATCGACGACGACGAGGCCTCGCCGCTGGTACGGATCTCCTTCTCAAGCGAAGCCCGTGACATGATGGACGACCGGGAGCTGAGTGTCGCCAAGGCCATGATCGCGGCCGGCATTGAGGCGGTGGGCAACGTCGCCCACGATATCGACTGGGAAGAGGACGAGTCCGACCGGGTTGAGCGTCGCCGCTCCCACACCCTGCACTGACCCGATACTGTCGATCGTTTCGGAAAACCGGACAGGCCCTGACGCCAAAGGCCGGCCCGGACACTTCTCAGGCGCGTTCTAGCGCTGGCGCAGTACCACGCCGTGACTGTTGCCGGCCGCAGACGCCTGCTGCAGGGACTGGAATGCCTGCCGACCCAGTTTACCGGTCCACATCACCACCGCGTGGCAAGTGCCGGCGCTGAGCGCGCGCTGCCCCAAGTCCAGGGCCGGATGCTGCTCGGAAGAGCGCAGCACCAGAATTTCCCCGGCGATAATACCCCGCATGGTCTGCCACTTGTTTACCAGCGCCTGGGGCGGATCGATCCAGGCCAGCCAGCGCCGCTCCTGGTTCAGTTGGGTCAGCATCGGCAGCAGCAACTGGAAGTTCTCCACCTGACCGGCCGGCAGGATGATCTCGGTGACGTTACCGGTGACGGCCTCCGTGCTGCCACCGCCTTCCCCCGATTCCGGCAGACGTACAGCCTGACCCTGGCGTTCAACGGCAGCACTGGTTCCGATACTGACCGAACCGATCACCCGCGCTTCCCGACCTGACCGGATGCTGTCGTGACTGACTGGCGCGTAGGCCAGATTCTGGTTGAAGCTCAGTTGTTCCATGGTGCCCTCGTATACCTGTCGACCGCGCCGCAGTCGTAATGATGGTTACTGGCCGGGATGCTCAGTGCAGATCGGAGCGCCGGATGACGCCAACACCCAGACCCTCGATCACCAGCTCCTGCTCACGCAGGTCCACCTCAATGGGTTCGAATTCTTCGTTCTCGGCGATCAGCAGGACTCTGGTGCCGTCACGACGGTATCGCTTGACGGTGACATCCTCGCCGACCCGAGCCACCACCACCTGGCCGTTGTGAACGTCCTGGGTCCGGTGCACCGCCAGCAGGTCACCGTCCAGGATGCCGATGTTCTTCATGCTCATGCCGCGTACCCGCAGCAGGTAGTCCGCCGACGGCGAGAAGAATTCCGGCTGCAGGCTGCAATGATCCTCGATGTGCTCCTGCGCCAGGATGGGACTGCCGGCCGCCACCTGGCCGATCACCGGAAGACCCAGATCGGCTTCCGCCTCCGGCAGCCGGATACCCCGGCTGGCACCGGGCACCATCTCGATGGCGCCTTTGCGGGCCAGGGCGCGCAGATGCTCCTCGGCGGCGTTGGCTGATTTGAAGCCAAGCTCGGCGGCGATTTCCGCCCGGGTGGGGGGATAGCCGGTCTCTTCCAGGTTGCGACGGATAATGTCCAGTACCTGGGTCTGTCGTGCGGTCAGCTTCATGTCCGTATCCTGTCTTTATATACAGTAGGGTAAATATATACAGTGTTTTATCCAGTGTAAAGCCCATCTCCAACCCTGCCCCACAGGCGGCGGCCTGCCGCATACGCGGGTGATTGTGGTAGGGTAAAAGTCAGTTTTTCAGGGGGATGTATCGATGGACGGCAGTGGAGCCTGCAAGATGCCCCGACGCCAGTACACAGCGTCGGGTGACGAGCGCCGGGTTGGCGTCGAGATCGAGATTTCCGGTCTGAAGTACCACAAGCTGGTGGCCCTGGCGGCGGACCTGCTCGCCGGCAAGGCCCGGGAGGTTTCCCGTTTTGTCAGCACCATTGACGCCCCGGTTGGCGAATTCGTGGTAGAGCTGGACTCCGAACCGGTGAAGGATCTCGATCTCCGGGATGAACGCCTGCCGGAATCGGTGCGGGAGCTGGGCGGCCACGCCATGGATCTCATCGATGCCGCCGCCGAGATGATCGTGCCGCTGGAGATCATCAGCCCGCCAATGCCCCTGTCGGAACTGGAACAGATCGAAGTACTCTGCAACCGGCTTCGTGAGGCCGGCGCCGTGGGCAGCCGGGAGGCCATCCTCTATGCCTTCGGGCTGCAGCTCAATCCGGAACTGCCGGACCTGGAACCGGACACCCTGGTGCGTTACCTGAGGGCCTTTGCCGCCCTTTACGACTGGCTGAAGTCCCGGCACCAACTGGACCTGAGTCGCAAGTTCACCACCTACATCGAGCCCTGGCACAGCGACTACGTTGACGTGCTGATAGCGGAGGACTACGAGCCAGACATGGTGACCCTGATGGAGGATTACCTGCGGGACAACCCAACCCGCAACCGGGCCCTGGATCTGCTGCCGCTGTTCTCCCACCTGAACGACGACCTGCTGCGCCAGCATGTCCAGGACCCCCGCATCAAGGCCCGTCCCACCCTGCATTACCGGTTGCCGGACTGTGACATTGACAATCCTCGGTGGCACTTCTCCACGGTCTGGAACGACTGGGTGGTGCTGGAGCAACTGGCGGACAACGCCGCCGATCTGCAGGAACTCACCATGCTGTTCAGGGACAGCCGCAAACTGAGTTTCGGCAACCTTACCCGCAGTTGGAAAGATCACTGCCACCGCTGGCTGGAAAGCAAGGGATATGTCTGAACAGGATCACGAGGCACCGGATATACCGGGCCTGACCATTGGGATTTCCGGCCCGTCCCGCCGCCGCCTCACCCACCGGCTGATCAGCCTTGGGTTGCGGATGCACGGGGCCCGCACACTCTACATCCGGCCCGGTAGCCGGGTGGACGTGTCGCTGCTGGACGGCCTGGTGTTCGCAGGCGGAACCCACGTCCACCCCAGCCACTTTGGCCAGAAACCGGAGGTCACCGCCCGCTATGACGAGCAGCGGGACACGACCGACTGGGAGTTGCTGGGTCAGGCCGAGGCCCTCGGGTTGCCGGTCCTGGGCATCTGCCGGGGCGCCCAGCTGATCAACATCTTCCGCGGCGGCTCGCTGTGCCAGAACGTCACCCCGCTGCGGGTCAACACCCGTCACCGTCCACTGTTGCTGCCGCTGCAGACCGTGCGGGTGGTGAGGGGCACCCGTCTGGCCAGCGTGATGCTGGGTCCCAGCATTGGCGCCAACCGCATTCACAGCCAGGCCATCAAGCAGCTGGGTCGGCACCTGCGGGTAGTGGCCATCGACAACGACCTGTTCGTTCAGGCCATCGAGAATACCCAGGGCCAGTGGCTGATGGGGGTGCAATGGCACCCGGAATATCTGCTGTACCATCCGCTCCACCGCCGCCTGTTCGGCTGTCTGGTGGACGCCGCACGGGAGCTGAAACTGGCCCGGCTGGAGGGCCGCTACCCGAACGACAGCCGGGTCAGAGCGGCAGATGACGACGCAGAAGGTCCTTGAGAAGGCTCACCGTCCGCTCGTCCCGGGGCCGGTCCTGGAGGTGGCGATCGACCCAGGCTTTAAGTTCATCCCGGGTTGTCACATAGTGTGGGTCGGATCCGGTGAGCCGGCGCAGTACTGCCCGCTCGCGACCGGTTAACCTTATCTGTTGATCGTGTACCAGCATGGAGACGCTTTATGCCCCGCTTTGCGAGTCGTCGTTTCTTCACCACCAGCGCTGCTGCGTGGACGCTTGCCTTCTCACCCCTGCTGCTGGCGGGCGAAGTCAGCCTGACCGGCCAGGGCTCAGTGCAGTATACCCCTGACAGCGTTCGCCTGCAGTTCACCGCCAGTGCCGAGCACCCCGATGCCGAGACCGCCACCGAACAGGTCAGCAAGACCCTCGCCCAATGGAACCAGGCCATCGAGTCCTACCGGGACGACCTGGACGACTACAGTGACGCCACCGTCAATCTCTACACCCGGCATCTGCCGGTGGACAGGGACGATCAGGCCCCGGACCAGAGCGCCGTCGCCTCCCAGACCGTCTCGTTCAGCACCGATGAGCTGGAACTGCTGAATCCGTTGATCGCCACCGCCCAGGACCTTGGCATGGAATACCATCTGGGCCCGCACCAGTTCTATCACTCCGATGAAGCCGAGTTCCGGCGCCAGGCGCTGGCCCGGGCGCTGGCGGACGCCCGGGCCCAATGCCAGTTCGTCGCGGCGGAAATGGACATGGACTGCGGCGAGGTCAAATCCCTGAATATCAATGATGGCGGGCGGCCCATGCCCATGATGATGTCCGAGGCCCGGGATACCGGCATGTCAGTGTCTTCCATCGGCCCGCGGGAGGTCCAGGTCAGCGTCAGCGCCACCTTCGTGCTTGAATAGTGCCGCAGGCTTCCCGGCGCCGGTCAGAAGTCCCGGGTGTAGAACAGGTCCAGTGAGGCCGCCAGACCGCTGGCGGCCTCCAGGTAGAAGTAGCGTCCCAGGTCATACCGCAGAGCCACCTTGGTAATGGGCTCGAACACCCCGACCCCATAGCGCACACTCAGGTTCTCGGAGACATAGCCACTGGCCACCACCGACGCGGCCTCCCCGGAGCCTTCGGTCTCCAGCTGCAGGTCGCGTATACCCACCTCCTCGCCAATGCCGCGGGTCAGCTCACTGGTCTGGGCCAACCCGAGCGCCAGCGCGGCCTGGCCAAGCTGGCCGTCATCGCCGCCGCCGCGCAGGGGGCGGCCCAGAACCAAGTAGGCCAGGGCCTCGTTTTCGGGCATCGGTGGCTCCGAGAACACCTCGGTCGTGGGCTCGGTGGCCGGGCCGCTGAGCCGCAGGCCGGCCACCACATTACCCACCTTCCGGACCGCTTCGATATCCAGATACGGCTGGGACACCGGCCCGACAAACACCAGCCGCGCCCGCCGCAGCCTCAGCTCCTGGCCGTAGGCCTGGAAGGAGCCGTCCACCAGCCGCAGAGAGCCGCGGGTGTCCATATTGTTGCCGATCCTTAGGGAGCCTTTGAGATCACCGGTGACCCCGAAGCCGGAGAAGCTCACTTCGTCTTCCCCCACGTTGACCGTGACATCCATATTGATGGCCTCAAGGGCCGGCTGTTCAGGCTCCTCACCCACCACCACTTCATCGCCGGAGACGCTCACCGCCTGGGGAGGCAACTGGCGGACCTCGATCTCGCCGCGGGGAATTCCCAGGCTCCCGGTGATGCCCAGATTACCCTGGGAGAAGGCAATCTGGAGATCCGGCGCCATCTCCAGGCGGGCGTATGGCTCGTAGGTGAAAGGCAGGCGGCTGCCGGTAATGCTGACCCTGGCCGACACCCCTTCCTGCCAGGACAGTTGGCCGTCAATGCGGCCCTGGCCTTCGCCGTTGGCCCGCCAGCGACCCTCGATGTCCGCCTGGCGACCGTTGAACTGCACGGCAACCCGCAGCGCCTCGAAGGGAGTCGGCAGGTCCGGGTCCGCCAGCCGGCCCTCCGACAGCACCAGCTCGCCCTGCAGCCGCGGATCCCGGAGCGGACCCTGGAACTGGCCGCTGCCGTTCAGCCGGCCGGCGATGGTTTCCAGATCCACGAAGGCCGTGGCCAGGCCCACATCCAGGCCGTTGAGGGTGAAGCGGCCCTCCACCGGCAGGCTCTGCACCGACGGGTCCAACGTCATCCCCAGATTGAAATCGCCGATCCCGGGCCCTGCCAGGGTCAGCTCGAGGTCCGCCTGCTGCGGCCGCAACACCAGGGTGGTGTTGAGGGTGTCGTAGTTCAGCGGCTGCCACTGTTCGCCCACCTTCACCGATACCTCGCCGGGGGCGGCATCCACGGTTATTCGGCCATCCGGGCCGGCGTCGGTCATGGTCAGCGCCACGCTGGCATCAATGGCGGCCTGCCAGCGCAGATTGGGCGGCAGCAGGGGCGCCAGTGCCCAGGATGGGAACTCCGTCAGCTGCCAGGCCACATCCTGACTGGGCAGCAGAGTCTGGTCGGCAGCGCACAGGCGACTGTCCTGCCAGACCCAGCAGTGCTCCCCCAGGGTCAGGCGACCAGTCCCGGTGTAGGCGAGGCTCGCCCTGTCTGCCAGGTTCCACACCATGTTCTGTTGTGGCAGCTCGACCCGGCCCTCGGTGATCGCGCCCTGCCAGCCCTGGTCCCAGCCACCGGCGAACCGCAGCCGGCTAGTGGCCTGCGGATGCACGGCCCGCACCACCAGGGCGTGATCGTCCAGCGAGCCGGAAACCGACAGTGCCAGCTCGGACAGGGTCTGGCCGCCAACCTCCAGCTGCTGGCCGCGGATATCCGCCTCCACCGAGCGGCCCTCGCTGAGCCGGGCGTTGACCTTCAGATCCGCCAGCGCCACCTGATCCTGCCAGCGGATGCCGGCCCCGCTGAGCCGGACCCGGCCGCTGGGATTGGCGAGTTGGCCGCTGGCGTTGATGTCGCCAGTGATGCGACCGGCAAGACCGGGCAACAACATGGACAGCTCCGGCAGATCCAGCTCCAGGGCCGCCTGCAACTGGTTATTCAGCTGGCCCTGCCCGGTGATCCGGTTGGGCCCCACCACCAGCGCCAACTCCTCCAGGTTCCAGCGGTCTGACGCCACCGTCACCTTGCCGGCGGTTCGGGTCTGCTCGCCGCGCCAGGTGCCGTCCAGCTGCCAGTCCGCGGTCATGTCCGGCAGGCCCTCGCCGGTGACTTCGCCGCTGGTGGTAACCTGGCCACTGAGGTCCGCCTCCAGCTCCGCCAGCCAGAAACCCGGGTTGAAACTGGCCAGCGCCAGCTCCGCCTGCCAGGCCAACTGCTCGGCAAAGCCCAGACGGGCCTTGCCGGTGACCTGTCCCGGTCCGGCCTCCAGCCGCAGTGGGTCCAGCCGCACTTCGGTCAGATCGCCGGCAACGCTGGTCTCCAGGCTGGTTTCGCCCACCGGGCCTTCGGTGGTGGCGGCCAGCTCGGCCTGGTAACTGCCGGCGTTGTAACTGGCGCTGCCGTTCAGGGTTTTCAACGTCACCGGCAGCTCACCCACCATGGGCGCCAGGTGCTGCCAGGGAAAGCCATCAAGATCGACGCGGGCATCCGCCGTCAGCGCTCCGGCCCAGTTCACCGAGCCGGTCAGGGCCAGGGTGCCGGGCTTCCCGGCGACATAGGGGGCGCTCAGCTCCAGTGCCAGTTCCTGCGCCGATGAGGGCGTCACCAGCCCCTTCAGGTCGAGCTGAACCGGGCCCTCCTCGCCCGGCAGCCGCGCCCGGGTCTGTACATCAAAGCCCTGTGCCAGGGTGCCGTCGATGGCGACCCGCCAGTTCTCCAGCGCCAGGGTCGCCGGCAGGCTGTCCAAGGCCAGAAAGCGTCCAGATTTGAGGTTCAGGCTGGCCGGCAATTCGGGCCTCAGGGGTTTCACCCTGCCGTCCAGGTCGGCCTCCAGATAGCCCTGGCTAGTGCCCTCGAGCCTCAGGTCTGCAACGCTGCCGGCCAGCGTCAGGTCCAGGGACCAGTCATCATCGGTGGGCGCCGGCAACGTGGTATCCAGGTCCAGGTTCAGGGGCCAGTCTCCCCGCATGGTGACGTTGCCTGCTACCGTGGCGGTGATACCGCTGCCCTCGTAGTGGAGGCGGTCGATGCGCAGCGCCGACCCGGAGCCGTCGGCGGTCAGCTCCAGGGTCTGCCAGATTGGTGTACCGTTCAGCTCGAAGGTCCCCAGCCGGACATCGCCGATCACCACCGCGACCGGCAGGTCCACCAGAGGCAGGGTGATGGGTCCGCCGGTGTCATCCTGACTCTCCCCCGCCGGCTGGGTGGTGACATTGATGCTTTTAGCCAGCAGGGTGTTTACACAGACCCGCTTCTGCAGGAGACAGCCCGGCGCCCATGACAGGTAGGGCTGCCGCACCTCCACCCCGACGCCGTAGCCCTGCCAGGTCAGAATCTCGGCCTGCCAGGTGCCCACCAGGGAGCCCTGGCCGCCTGCCACCGTCAGGCCCTCGATCTGATCCAGCATCCAGGCGGTGCCGGTTTCCGACCGCAGGGCCAGCACCGCCGCAGTCAGCACCAGGACGACCAGCAGCAGAATGGCTGCCAGCAGGATCAGCAGGCCCTTGCCAAGCTTCTTCAGGACCCTCATAGCTCAGGCCCCATGGAAAAGTGGATGCGCCAGCCGCCACCCAGGTCCCGGTCCAGGCCCTTGGCGATGTCCAGCCGCAGCGGCCCCACCGGGCTGACCCAGCGGATACCGACGCCGACACCGCTGGCCCGCGGCTCGAAGAAGTCATTGACGGCGTTACCCTCATCGGCAAAGGCCGCCAGGCGCCAGTTGTCGGTCAACGGGAACTGGTACTCCACGCTGCCCACCAACAGGTAGCGCCCGCCAATGTCATTGCCGTTCTCGTCTTTCGGCGACAGGGTCTCATAGCCGTAGCCCCGCACACTCTGGTCGCCACCGGCGAAGAATCGCAGTGAAGGCGGCACGTCCTCGAAATCGTTGGTGGCCACAGCCCCGAGCTTCAGGCGCGCCAGGAAGCGGTGGCCGTCACCAACCGTAATCAGGCCCCGGGCCAGGGCCTGCAGCTGGAGGATGTCGGCATCGGACAGCAGGCTGCGGTGGGAGCCCACGGTCTCAAAGGTGAGCCGGTAGCCCCGGGAGGGGTCCACCGGGGAGTCGGATACGAGCTTGGAATAGCTGGCGCCGGGCAGGAACAGGCTACTGGTATTGGTGTCTTCGTCGCCGATCTGGAAGCGCTCCCCTTCCCAGCGCAGCGACAGGATCTGCTGCCAGCCGTCCGCCAGACCGTGCTGCCACTGCTGGCCGAGGGTCAGGCGCTGGGATTCCACATCCTCGATGTCCTCCCTCAGGTAGCCGGTGGTGAAGCGGATGGAATCCGTCATGGGCGGGTCCAGGGGCAGCTCGTACCAGGCGCTGAGACTCTGGCGCGGTGCGGACACTTCGCTCTCGACACTGCGCCGGTGGCCCATGGGGTTGACCCAGTATTCGGTCCAGCTGCCCCGCACCCGCGGCCCCACGTCGGTGGAAAAACCCACACCGGCCGCCACCGACCTACGGTCCCGGGCGCTGAGGCGTACCGTCACCGGCAGCGTCCGATCCTGGGTGTCCTGAGGCGAGGAGTCTACAAAGACCTGGGAAAAATAGCCGCTGTCGGACAGATCCTTGCTCAGTTTGGCCACTTTGTCGGCGTGGTAGGGCGTGCCCGGCTCGAAGGTGACGAATTTTTCCAGCAGGTCCTCTTCAAAGGGATGGCCGGGCTCAAAGCGGACTTCGCCAAGGCGGTAGCGCTCGCCGCTTCGATACACCAGCTCGACCTCCGCGCTCAGGGCATCCGGATCCACCGCCAGCCGGCTGCTGGTAAAGCGACCGTCAAAATAGCCCAGCCGCGCAGCCCGATTCTGCAGGGTGCTTTTGACACTTTCGTAGGCCGAATGGTCCAGCACGCTGCCCACCGCCAGACGGTCCGGAGCAATGGGGGCGAACTCGGGATCACTGGCCGCAGCCCCTACCACCCTGACGGTGCGTGAGGTGATGCGTACCGGCTCGCCCGGCGCAATCCTCATCACCAGCTTGGGCGGGGTCTCGGCGCTGATCCGCCATTCGATATCCGGGTTGTAGTAGCCCAGGGCCCGCAGTGCCTGTTGCGCCTGCTCCACGGCATGGTCGGCATAGCGCCTGAGGCCATCCTCCGAGCGGTCCTCGACAGTGCCCAGAAAGGCCTCCACGTTCTGCCTCAGAGCCGGGTAGTCGCCCTCAAAGCGCAGTTCCAGCTGCTGGCCCCAGGCCAGCGCCGGCAGGGCCGCCAGGCAGATCAGAAGCCAGCGCCGCATCAGGAGACAAGCTGGCCGTAGAGGACACCGTGGTAGATGGCGAGAAAGTGACAGGTGCTGCCGCCGATCACGAACAGGTGCCAGATGGCATGATTGAAGGGAATCTGTTTGACCAGATAGAACACCACCCCCAGGGTGTAGGTGACGCCGCCGGCCACAACCAGCCAGAGCCCCAGCGAATTCACGGTCGCTGCCAGCTCCCGGGAGGCAAACACGATGAGCCAGCCCATCAACAGGTAGATGATAATCTGCAGGGGTTTGTAACGGTGGCCGAACACCAACTTGAACAGGATTCCCAGCAGCGCGAGGCTCCAGATGATGCCAAACAGGGTCCAGCCCACCGGACCCCGCATGTTCACCAGCAGAAAGGGAGTGTAGGTGCCGGCAATCAGCAGAAAAATCGCGCAATGATCCAGCATCTTGAACAAACGCCGGGCCTCCGGCCGGCGCGCTGAATGGTATAGCGTCGAGGCCAGGAACAGCAGGGTCATGCTGATTCCGAAAATGCTGAAGCTGACGATCTTCCAGACATCCGCTTCAAGAGCGGCCAGTACGATCAGGACCACCATGCCGGCGGCACTGAACAGGGCCGCCAGGCCGTGGGTTACGAAGTTGAGCCACTCTTCGGCTTTTGAATAGGGTTCCGCCATGACTTGGCGGTCTTCCGATGTTGCTGATCTGGACACACAGTTCTCCGCGGAGCTCGACAGCCCAGGCCGCCATGACGGCTGGTAACTGGTAACAGACTGTAAGTGTAGCGTTTCATCGTCCAGTTAATCCAACCCCTCAGTCCCGCCCCGGGCAGCCGGGAGTAGCCGGCAAAGTCGTCGCCGAACCGCAAATGGGCTAGGCTAGCGGGCGTTGTGTCACAGAAGGCGTCCTGAACCCATGTTCACGATCAATCGGGAAAACCTGCGAAAAAGTCACCAGCTGATCTGGTTCACCATCGATTTCCTCATGCTGGGGCTGCTGATCCTGAACCTCTGCCTGATCATCTTCGATGCCATCTACAGCTTCGCCGGAGTCCAGCGCCTGATGGCGGAGAACCTACCGGCTCTGAAGACCGCCTACGACCCGATCCACGAAAACTTCATCTTCTACGACCTGATTTTTGTCAGCATCTTCCTGACCGAGTTCCTCGTGCGCTGGGCCTACGCCATCAGGGCCAAACTCTATTCCCGCTGGTACTTCTATCCCTTCATCCACTGGTATGACCTGATTGGCTGCATCCCGGTGGGCACGCTGCGTTTCCTCCGGGTACTCAGGGTTATTTCCATCATCTACCGCCTGCACAAGTACGGCGTCATCGATTTTACCCAAACCCGGGTCTACCGCTTCTTCGATTTCTACTACGACGCCTTCATGGAGGAGCTGTCGGACCGCATCGTCATCAAGATCCTCACCGGCATGCAGGACGAGATCCGGCGCGGCTCGCCGCTGTTCGAGCGGATCCAGCATGACATCCTCTACCCGCGCCGGGCCATGATCGCCGACTGGATCTCGCAGCGCGTGGCGCAGGCCACCGAAGAGGGCTACGTGCCACGCCGTGGCGCCCTGCGCAGTTACCTGGAGGACCGTGTCGACCAGGCCCTGAAGCAGAACGTCGAGCTCTCCCGGCTGAAATACCTGCCGGTGGTGGGCCCCACCATCCAGGAAACCCTGGAAGAGGCGGTGGGCGACATAGTGGCCAGCGTGATTCACCAGCTCCTGGACGACCTGGCCTCCACCCGCAACCACGGTTTCATCGAGGACATCGTCAATGTCTTCCTGCCGGAGCGGCATCCGGAAGCCGGCGCCTACGAACACAACGAGGCCCTGATGAGCCTGATCAACGAGGTGCTGGAGGCGGTCAAAAAACAGGTTCACGTCAAGCACTGGCGCAAGGCGCTCTGAGGCTCCAGGGGATGGCCCGAAAAGATTAAAGCAGTTGTTTTACTTTTGCAGGGTTGTTGGTTTTAATACGAAACCAGATTCCACTACCCGCCGGATCGCCCCGGCGGACCATCAAGAGGCTTGCCTATGATCCCCCTGTATTACCGGCCTGCTCATGAGCTGGTGGAGGAGTTGCGGTCGGGTGCCCTGTCCAGCGTCGAGCTGACCCGCGCCCTGTTCGAGCGTATCCGGGCCGTCAATGGGGACATCAACGCTGTGGTCACCCAGGCCGAGGATGAGGCCATGGCCCAGGCCCGCAGCGCCGATGAGCGCCTGAAAAACGGCGAGCAGCCCGGGCCCCTTCACGGTCTGCCGCTGACCGTGAAGGACACCTGGGAAGTTGCGGGCATGACCTGCACGGCCGGCGCCCCGGCGCTGCGGGATTACCGCCCCCGGCAGCACGCCGATGTGATCCAGCGCCTCACCGACGCCGGCGCCATCATCATCGGCAAGACCAACGTGCCCCTCTACGCCACCGATATCCAGAGCTACAACAAGCTGTTCGGCGTGACCAACAACCCCCACAACCCGGATCACACCTCCGGCGGCTCATCCGGCGGTGGCGCGGCAGCCACAGCCGTCGGCATGACCCCGCTGGAGATGGGCTCCGACCTGGCCGGATCCATCCGCACCCCGGCCCACTTCTGCGGTGTCTTCGGCCACAAACCCAGCCGCTCGCTGGTGTCCTTCCGGGGCCACATTCCCGGACCGCCTGGCACCCTGTCCCAGCCCGACCTGGCGGAAGCCGGCCCCCTCGCCCGCAACGCCGCCGATCTCGCGCTGATGCTCAAGGTCATTGCCGGACCGCGGCCGCTGGAAGCCAGGAACTGGTCCCTGAAACTACAGGAGCCCAGCCTGACTGAGTTGAAGGAAAGCCGCGTCGGACTCTGGCTGCAGGACCCGTTGTGCCCGCTTGAGACGGCGCTGAGCGAAGGCTACCAGACGCTGGCCGACAAGATCGCCGGGACCGGTGCCGTGGTCAGCCCCGCCCGGCACGACCTGCTCAACATGGCCCACATCCTGCCGCTCTACTTCAATCTGCTGGGCAGCGTGATCAGCGTTTCCCTGACCCCGAAACAGCGCCGGCAGATGCTTTGGGTCGCGCGGCTGGAGAAGCTGCTGCGCCTGTTTGCCCCCATGACCGCCGGCCTCGGTGAATACGGTCGGGGTGTCAATCAGCCCATCCATCAGTGGATGGTGATGCAGGAGACCCGGGAGAAGATGCGTTATGAGGTGGACACGCTGTTCCGGGAGTTCGACGTGCTGCTGACCCCCATCACTCCGACTACCGCCATCCGCCACGACCATAGCCAGCCGGTGTTCAAGCGCCGGATCACCGTGAACGGGGAGCAGCGAGCCTATCTGGATCAGTTCTGCTGGATTGCCCTGGCCACTCTGCTGGGGTTGCCGGCGACATCGGTACCGGTTGGCAGGACCAAAGAGGGTTTGCCCTACGCCGTCCAGGTGATTGGCGCGCCCGGCAAGGACCTGACCACCATCCGGTTTGCGGAACTGCTGGAGAAGGAAGGCCTGGCGGGATTCCAGCCGCCGGAGCGTTACCGGGATTGAGGCCGGAAACCTCGGGCCACCAGGTAGACCTCGCGGGACCGGGCTCGGGATGAGTCCGGTTTGCGCACCACCACCTTGTCAAAGCACTCACGCACGGTTTTGACAAAGTCGTCGTAGCCCTCGCCGTGGAAGACCTTGGTGACAAAACTACCCCTGGGCTTGAGGATCTGGCAGGCCAGGTCCAGCGCCAGCTCCACCAGGTACATGGAAGCGGCCTGGTCGGCCACGTTGACCCCGCTCATGTTGGGCGCCATGTCGGAGATGACTACATCCGCCCGGGCGCCATCCAGCGTTGCCATGATCTGATCGAACACGGCCTGCTCGGTAAAGTCCCCCTGGATGAACTCCACGCCCGCGATGGTGTCCATGGCGAGGATGTCCGATGCCACCACGCGACCCTTGTGGCCCACCAACTTGGCGGCCACCTGTGACCAGCCGCCCGGCGCCGAGCCAAGATCCACCACCAGGCCGGCCGGCGGGATGAGGCGGTCTTTGTCGTTGATTTCCAGCAATTTGTAGCTGGCTCGGGAGCGATAGCCATCCACCTGTGCCTGTTTCACAAAGGGGTCGTTGACGTGCTCTTCGAGCCAGCGGTTACTGCTTTTGGAACGGGCCATGGGTGTCTTCTAATCACTGCGTGAAACGGGGCATTGTACGCCGCCACGGGCCCGCCCGCAAAAGCGGAGCGGTGCCTGACAAGCACCTCGGGCGACAGTACAATGGCCACTTCTCCAGCCGCCATCTGCCGGGCCAGCGTCCGCCAGCCAGAAAGCTCCGCCAGCCAGGAAGTCCCATGATTCGCGTTACCGAACTCGCCCTACCCCTTGATCACCCGGAACAGGCGCTGCGGGCCGCCCTTCTGCAGCGCCTGCAACTCCGGGAGTCCGAGCTGCTGCACTTTACCGTATTCAAGCGCAGCTACGACGCCCGCAAGAAAAACAGCGAGATCAAGTTCGTCTACATCATCGACCTGGCGGTGCGGGACGAGGGGGCGGTACTGGCCCGCTTTGCGGACGATCCCCACGTGCGGCCCGCCCCGGACACCTCCTACCAGGTGGTTGCCCAGGCTCCCGAGGGGCTTTCGGAACGGCCCATCGTGGTGGGTCTGGGCCCTTGCGGCCTGTTTGCCGCCCTGCTGCTGGCCCAGATGGGCTTCCGCCCGATCGTGCTGGAGCGGGGCAAGGACGTGCGGCGGCGCACCAAGGACACCTGGGCCCTCTGGCGCAAGAAGCGGCTGTCGCCGGAATCCAACGTCCAGTTCGGTGAAGGCGGTGCCGGCCTGTTTTCCGACGGCAAGCTATACAGCCAGATCAAGGATCCCAAGTTCTACGGCCGCAAGGTCATGGCGGAGTTCGTCAAGGCCGGCGCGCCGGAGGAGATCCTGTTCGTCAGCAAGCCCCACATCGGCACTTTCCGGCTTACCGGCGTGGTGTCCCGCATGCGGGAGGAGATCCTCAGACTCGGGGGTGAGATTCGCTTTGAGCAGAAGGTCACCGACCTGCTGCTGGAGGACGGCCAGGTCCGCGGCGTTGCCCTGGCCAGTGGTGAAACCCTGGCCAGCCGTCATGTGGTATTGGCATTGGGTCACAGTGCCCGGGAAACCTTCCGTATGCTGCACCAGCGCGGCGTGTTCGTGGAAGCCAAGCCCTTCGCCATCGGCTTCCGGATCGAGCATCCCCAGAGCCTGATCGACCATGCCCGTCTGGGCAAGTACGCCGGCCACCCCGCCCTGGGGGCCGCTGACTACAAACTGGTGCACCACGCCCGCAACGGTCGTGCGGTGTACAGCTTCTGCATGTGCCCCGGCGGCACCGTGGTGGCCGCCACGTCGGAGCCGGGGCGGGTGGTGACCAACGGCATGAGCCAGTATTCCCGCAACGAGCGCAACGCCAACTCGGGCATCGTGGTGAATATCGAACCGGAGCAGGATTTCCCCGGTGATGCGCTGGCCGGGGTTGCGCTACAGGAAGAGCTCGAAGCCAGAGCCTACGAGCTGGGGGGCAGTGATTATTGCGCGCCGGCGCAGCTGGTGGGGGATTTCATTGCCGGCCGGCCGTCCCGGGAACTGGGAGAGGTGGAACCGTCCTACAAGCCCGGCGTTCGCCTGGGCGACCTGGCCCCTTCCCTGCCACCCTACGCCATCGACGCCATCCGCGAAGCCCTGCCGGCCTTCGGGCGTCAGATCCGGGGCTTCGACCGCGCCGATGCCCTGCTGACCGGTGTTGAGACCCGGACTTCCTCGCCGGTGCGCATCACCCGTGACCGGGACAGCCTGCAAAGCCTGAACACCCGTGGCCTGTATCCGGCCGGAGAAGGCGCCGGCTACGCCGGCGGTATCCTGTCCGCCGGCGTGGACGGCGTCAAGATCGCGGAGGCGGTCGCCAGGGCGATGCTGGCGGATCTGGAAACCGGTTCAGCACGCCGGGCGGGAGCCTGACCGTGAAGCTGGACGACGTAAAGAAGCTGCACCAGAAGAAATACCGCCAGGCTTTCGGTCACTTCCTGGTGGAGGGTGAACACCTGGTGCTGGAGCTTGAAAAGGCGGCGGCCAGCAACCCTCATTGGCGACAGGCTGAACTGTTCGTCACCAGCGCCTACCAGGACTGGCAGAGCCCCTGGCCCCGGCACCTGGTCAGTGACCGCCAGATGGCCCAGCTGGCGGACACCAGGACACCCCAGGGCATACTAGCGGTGGCGCCACTGCCAGGGGCCAGGGAGCTAGGTCCGGACTCCAGGGAGCGGGCCGTTTACCTGCACGAGGTCCAGGACCCCGGCAACCTGGGTACCATCCTGCGTACCCTGGCTTGGTTTGACGGCTTCCGCTGCCTGCTCAGCCCCGGCAGTGTCGACCCGTTCAATCCCAAGGTGGTGCGGGCCAGCATGGGCGCCCTCTTCCACGTGCCGCTGGAAACCGAAGTAAGCCTCGATGCCCTGGCCAGCCGCTACCAACGTATTGCCTGCCTGGACACCGGTGGTGAGGCCATCACCAGCGCCGATTTCCGGCACCACGATTGCTACCTGTTCGGCAATGAGGCGCGAGGCGTGCCCGTCGAGGCCCTCGGCGAGCTCAACGCCGGCCGCTTCACCATCCCCGGCGCCGGCGCCGTGGAATCCCTGAACCTGGCAGCGGCCGTCAACATGGCGGTGTATGAGCTCAATCGGGGCTAGCGACCGCAAAAATGGGACGCCAGAAAGCAGAAAAGCCGGCATAAGCCGGCTTTTCCTTGAAGATGGTAGCGGGGGCAGGATTCGAACCTACGACCTTCGGGTTATGAGCCCGACGAGCTACCAGACTGCTCCACCCCGCAATAAAACCTTGTATTCACCTTATGTTCTGGCGTTCCCTGATGGGTCGGCTCAAAACCCGAAGGTCGATGACTCCCTTCGGCTTTTTTGGTTTGGGGAGCCCGACGAGCTACCAGACTGCTCCACCCCGATCAACGTGCGCGTATACTACGAGCATGCAGGGTGTTTGTCAATTGGTATCGGCGAAGAGATCGGTGGGAAACGTCAGGTTTTCCGCCTGCGCCGGCTGGAACATGCCCACCCGTTCGATGATCTCCTGTACCGGCCGGAAGGAGCGGCGGTGAAGGGGTGTGGCGCCGAGGCGCTCCAGGGCCTCCAGGTGAACCGGTGTGGGGTAGCCCTTGTGCTGGGCCAGGCCATAGCCCGGGTACTGCAGCTCCAGCGCCGCCATTTCTCGATCGCGGCTGACCTTGGCGAGGATGGAGGCGGCACTGATGGCCGCCACCCGGCTGTCGCCCTTGATCACCGGCTCCGATTGCCAGCGCCACCTGGGGCAGCGGTTGCCGTCCACCAGCACGTACTCCGGCTCGATGCCGAGACCGGCCACGGCCCGCTCCATGGCCAGCATGGTGGCCTGGTGGATGTTCAGGCGGTCGATTTCCTCGGCCTCGCAGCGGCCCAGGCTCCAGGCCAGCGCATGTTCGGTGATCTCTTCGTAGAGCGCCTCCCGGCGCTTTTCGGTGAGCTTTTTTGAATCCGCCAGGCCGGCAATGGGCCGGGCCGGATCCAGGATCACCGCGGCCGTGACCACAGCGCCGATCAGGGGGCCACGGCCCACCTCGTCGACGCCGGCCAGCTTCCAGCCGGTGTAGCGGCACCGAAACGGCGGCAGCGGCTGGACCCCGGGCGCCATCAGACCCGGCCCTCGATCAGCTCGCTGATGCCGATGGCCGCCTGCTCGTCGGCGCCCTGGCGCAGCTGCAGGTGCAGATCAGTGAACGCCGCCTTCACATGGGTCCTTTCGGCAGTATCCTGAAGCTGGCCGAGTATGGCCGTGCCCAGGGCCTCAGGGGTGGCCTCGTCCTGGATCAACTCGGGTACCAGCGCCTGGCGGGCCAGCAGGTTCGGCAGTGCAATGTGGGGAATTTTCACCAGCCGGGACAGCAGCCGGTAACTGAAGCCACTGAGACGGTAGCCCACCACCATCGGCTTCTTCAGCAACATGGCTTCCAGGGTGGCGGTGCCGGAGGCTAGCAGGATCACATCGGCGGCGGCCATGACTTCCCGGGAGCGGCCGGCGACCAGGGTCACCGGCAGCGCCACCTCCAGCGAGTCTACCAAGGCCTGGACCTGCCTCTGGCGGGTCCGGTTGACGCAGGGAATCACCAACTGCAGCTCCGGCACCCGGTTCTGGATACCCCGTGCAGCCTCCAGGAACAGCCGTCCCAACCGGTCGATCTCGCCGGCACGACTGCCCGGCAGTATCGCCAGCACCGGCACCTCCGGTTTCAAACCAAGGGCCTGGCGCGCAGCCGGGGTGTCGGTTTCCATCGGCACCCGGTCCGCCAGGGGATGACCGACGAACCTGACCGGCACACCGTGGTCCTCATAAAAACGGGCTTCGAAGGGGAAGAGCGTGAGCATCAGGTCGACGGACTTGGCAATCTTGAAGATGCGCTTCTGGCGCCAGGCCCAGACGGTGGGACTGACATAGTGCGCGGTGGCGATGCCGGCTTCCCGACAGCGGCGCTCCACCGCCAGGGTGAAATCGGGGGAATCGATACCGATGACCACCTCGGGCGGGGTGGCCAGGAAATAGTCCAGCAGGCGGCGGCGAATGGCCACCAGCTCACCAATGCGGCCCAGCACCTCCACCAGCCCCATTACCGACAGCCGCTCAATGGGCACCAGGGAATGGAAACCCTCGGCGATCATCTCGTCACCGCCGATACCGGTGAAGCGGGCGTTGGGGTAGCGCTTGCGCAGGGAGCGGATCAGCCCGGCTCCAAGGATGTCCCCGGAGGCCTCCCCCGCCACAATGCCGATGGTCAGCCGGCGGTCGCTGACCACGCTGGTGGACGGATTACTCACTACCGGATGATGCCTCGATCTGCTCCACGCAGGGACTCGATCAGGGGGCGGACAGCAGGGACATCGGCAAAGCTGGCTTCCAGCTCCTCGATGGCCTGTTCGGTGGTCAGGTTCTGGCGATAGATAACCTTGTAGGCGCGGCGCAGGACCATGAGTGTATCCTTGTCGAAGCCACGGCGCTTGAGGCCCTCCACATTCATGCCGAAGGGGGAGGCAGACTGGCCGCTGGCCATGACGTAGGCGGGAATATCCTTGAGTACGATGCTGCCGCCGGCCGCCATGCTGTGGGGTCCGATGTGGCAGAACTGGTGCACCATGGTGCCACCGCCCAGAATGGCCCAGTCCCCCACCGTGACGTGTCCGGCCAGGGTGGCACAGTTGGCCAGGATGGTGCGGTCGCCGACGATGCAGTCATGGGCCACATGGACGTAGGCCATCAGCAGGTTGTGACTGCCGATCCGGGTCTCACCGCGGTCCTGGGCAGTGCCCCGGTGAATGGTGCAGTTTTCCCGAATGACGTTGTGGTCGCCGATCACCAGGGTGGTGGGTTCGCCGGCGTACTTCTTGTCCTGGCATTCCTCACCGATACTGGAGAACTGAAAAATGCGGTTGTGGCGACCGATCACGGTCGGGCCTTTCACCACCACGTGAGACAGGATCTCGGTGCCCTCACCGATTTCCACATCCGGCCCGATGTAGCTCCAGGGCCCTACGGTGACCCCTTCCCCCAGTTTTGCGGAAGGGTCCACGATTGCCTGGGGATGAACTCCCGACCAATGCCTGTTTGCCATCAAGCCTCTCTCTCAGCGGTCAACAACTCTGCCACGCACACCACCTTGCCCTCCACCAGCGCACGGCAGTCGAACTTCCAGATACCGTTCTTGCCGGACATGTAGCGGGCTTCCAACTGCAGCTGGTCTCCCGGCACCACCGGGCGCTTGAAGCGGACCTTACTGGAACCGGCGAGGTAGTGTACCACGCCGTCGGACGGCTTCCGGTCAACGGTCACAAATGCGAGTACCCCGGCCACCTGCGCCATGGCCTCGATGATCAGGACGCCCGGCAGGATCGCCTTGTGGGGGAAATGGCCGGTGAAGAAGGGTTCATTGATGGTCACGTTCTTGTAACCGATGATCGACTCGCCCTTGTTGAGCTCCACGATCCGGTCCACCAGCAAAAACGGGTACCGGTGGGGCAGATATTCCATTATTTCGTCAATATTCATCATCAGGTTTGGCCTCAGCCCTCCAATTTCTTTTCCAGCTCTTTCAGCTTCCGTGCCATGGCATCGAGCTGTCGGAAGCGAACTGCGTTTTTTCGCCACTGTCTGTTGGTATCGGCACTGGTTCCGGAAGAGTAGACGCCAGGCTCACGGATGTCTCCCGTGACCAGGGTCATGCCGGTCAGGTGAACCTGGTCGCCGATGGTCAGATGGCCGGCCACGCCGGACGCGCCACCGAAGACACAGTGGCGACCGATCTTGGTGCTGCCGGAGATGCCGACGAAGGCCGCCATGGCGGAATGGTCGCCAATGCTGACGTTGTGCGCGATCTGAATCAGGTTATCCAGTTTGACGCCGTTCCCGATCACCGTGTCGTCCAGGGCACCCCGGTCGATGGTGGTATTGGCGCCCACTTCCACGTCGTTGCCGAGCACCACCCGCCCCACCTGGGCAATGCGGTGCCAGACACCCTTGTCGTTGGCAAAACCAAAACCGTCGGAGCCGAGCACGGCCCCGCTGAGGATATGACAGCGCTCACCAACCACGACATCGTGAGCCAGGGTTACCCTTGGCCGCAGCCGTGAGTCCGCCCCGATCTGGCAGCGTGCGCCGATGACGGTACCGGCACCCACTTCCACCCTCTCACCGAGTACCACGCCCGGCCCGATGACTGCCAGGGGCCCCACCGACGCCGACGCCGGAACCTCGGCGGAGGGATCCACAACGGCGCTGGGGTGAACACCGGCCTCGGCAACGGGTGCCGGGTCGAACCAGTGGCTGAGGTGAGCATACCCGAGGTAGGGATTGTCCAGTAACAGGACATTGGTCGGAGAATTGTCCGCCACACTGGCTGCGCAGATCACCGCCGAGGCCTTGGTATCGGCGAGATAGCGACCATAACTGGGGTTCGCCAGGAAGGAGATCTGACCGGGCCTGGCAGCCTGCAGCGTGGCCAGCCCGTGAATCACCAGGTCGGGATCACCCCTGAGCTCGGCACCCAGCGCCCCGGCGATCTCCCCCAGCGTGTAGGAAGCCTGTGTCATAGTCTGCTCCGGTTCAGTCCAGCAAGCACCGGAGCCGGCACTGGCGCCCTGGCTCCCGGTTGTTATCGGCGATTAACGGTTGAGTTTTTCCAGCAGCTGGCCGGTCAGGTCCATGTCAGGCTTGGCGTAGACCACCGCCTCGCTGGGCAGAATCAGGTCCAGGTTGTTCTCTTCCAGCAACTCCTTTACCGCCTTGTCCACTTCCGGCCGGGCGTTCTCCAGGAACGACTGCTTGCGGCTGGCAACGGTGGAATCCAGGCGCTGCTTGAGGAAGTTGAACTCCTTTACCTTCTCCTGGAATTCAGCGGCCAGCTTGTTGCGCTCGGATTCGTTCATCATGGCGCCGTCGGTTTCCAGGCGCTCCTTGAGCTTGCGGGCCTGCTCCTGAACCTCGCGGACCTTGGCCTCGTCGCCGGAGAAATCCTTCTGCAGTTGCTCACTGAAGACCTTGGCATCGTCCGAGGAAAACAGCGCCTGGCGCAGGTCCACAACGCCAATGCGGGTTTCGGCCAGGGCCGGTACCGCCACTGCCAGGGCCAGTAGCCCGGCCATCATGCGACGCTTGAACATGTTACGAACTCCTTGTTGATTGTCTTGTTATGCCAGGTTGATCAGAAACTCTGACCCAGTGAGAACTGGAATACCTGGGTGTCATCACCTGGTTCATCGTTGAGGGGCTTGGCGAGGCTGAACGCCAGGGGGCCCACCGCGGTGATCCATTGAAATCCGATACCGGCAGACAGGCGGACCTCGCCAAGCTCCGGGTCAAAGCTGCGCTCCGGATCGAACACCTGACCGGCATCCACAAAGAAGGATGTCCGCATGGTACGGGTGTCGCCGGCGAAGGGCGTCGGGAAAATCAGCTCCAGGCTGCCCTCGGTGAGAATGCTGCCGCCGAACGGATCCGGATCGGAAAAATCGTTGGGCGCGTTGGTGGCCAGCGGACCCAGTGAGTTGGCCCGGTAACCCCTTACCGAACCATACCCGCCGGCGAAGAAATGCTCGTAGAACGGCATCACATCACGGCCCTCATAGCCACCACCGTAACCCAGCTGGCCCCGGGCCCGGAACACCCAGGTCTGGTTGTCGTTCAGCGGCTCGTAGAGATCCGCCTGGTGGGACAGCTTGTAGTAGGTCAGGTCGCTGCCGGGCACCGCCACATCGGCCGCCAGTGACAGGCTGTAACCGTCACTGGGCAGGACCCCGCGGTTGAGGGTGCTACGACGCCAGGACGCGTTGAGGAAGTAGTTGTGGAAGTCCCGGCCCTCCTCCTCGATGAAATCCAGCACCTCCAGAGAGGTGAAGGCGCCGGCCTTGATCTTGGACAGGGTGTAGCCGACACCGAAGTTCAGGCGGGTGACCGGATCAATGGGATAACCAAAGCTGAGGCGGCCGCCGTACTCGTCCAGCAGGAAGGAGGAGATGTCCTGCTCCTCGAAGTCGGTCTCCCGGGCGAACAGGCTGAAGCCGCGGCTGACGCCGTCAACCGTGTAGTACGGGTTCTGGTAGGAAAAGTTGGCGCTCTTGATGGAGTCGCTGAAGTTGGCGCCGATGGACACCCGCTTGCCGGTCCCGAAGAAGTTGTTCTCGGAGATGTTGGCGCCCAGGATCACGCCGGATACCTGGGAGAAGCCCACGGACGCTGACAGGCTGCCGGTTGGCTGCTCTTCCACGGTGTAGTTGACGTCCACCAGGTCCTCGGTGCCTGGCACCGGCTGGGTTTCCACATCCACGGTCTTGAAGAAGCCCAGGCGCTCGAGGCGGGTCTTGGAGAACTCGATGCGGTCGGTGGAGGCAACACCGCCTTCCATCTGGGTCATTTCCTGGCGCAGTACTTCGTCGCGGGTGGAGACGTTGCCCTCGAAATTGATGCGACGCACGTAGGCCCGGTTGCCCGGCTCCACGAAGAAGGTCACCGCCGCGGTGTTGTCGGCGCCGGTTTCGGGCACCGCGTTGACGTTGGCAAACGTGTAGCCCTCACGGCCCAGGCGCCGGGACAGGGCCTCGGAAATGGCCGTGACCTCACTGCGGGAGAAGGTGTCGCCCTCCTCCAGGGTGATCAGCTGGCGCAGCTCCTCGGGCTCCACGATCAGCTCGCCGCGCAGGTTGATCTCGGAAATGGTGTACTGGGGGCCCTCGTTGATGGCCAGGGCGATAAAGACCTGCTGCTTGTCCGGCGAGATGGAAACCTGGCTGGACTCCACGTTGAAGTCCAGATAGCCCCGGTCAAGGTAGAACGAGCGCAGGGACTCCAGGTCGCCACTGAGGCGCTCTCGGGCGTACTTGTCGGCGCTGGTGATGGAGGCCCAGAGACCGCTGGTCTGAAGTTCGAACAGGTCCAGCAGGGTGTCGTCGCTGAAGTCCTGATTACCGATGATATTGATATGCTGGATGGCGGCCACATCGCCTTCGTTGATGTCCAGCTTGACCGCCACCCGGTTGCGGGGCAGCTCCTCGGCAGTGGCCTTGACACGGGCGTTGTAGCGACCCTGGGCCACGTAGGACCGCAGGATCTCAAGCTCCAGGCGCTCCAGGGTGGCGCGGCGGAATACCTGGCCTTCCTGCAGGCCGGCACTGTTCAGGGCCTGGGTCAGCATCTCGGTCTCGATGGCCTTGTTGCCCTCGATCTCGATGGAACTGATGGCCGGGCGCTCCTTCACACTCAGGATCAGCACATTGCCGTCACGGCTGGCTTCCAGATCGGTAAACAGGCCGGTACGAAACAGGGTCTGGATGGCGTCCGCCAGCACCAGCTCGTTAATGGACTCACCGATGTCCACCGGGAAGGCTGAGAAAACGCTACCGGCGGATACCCGCTGCAGACCTTCCACCTCGATATCGGAGACCACAAATTCATCGGCCAGGGCCGGCTGAATACTACATGTTATCGTCACGAGGCCGAGAACCAGCCCTTTCAAGGAACGTCTCATTCAGTTATTTCGCCTGTTTACGCGCGTAAGGAGGTGGCAATTCTCACAACCGCATCAGGTCGTTGTAAAGTGCAAACACCATTAAAGTGAAAATCATTGCCATGCCAATCCGAAGACCCAGGGCCTGGGCCTGTTCGGAAAGTGGCTTCCGGCGTATCGCCTCGATGCTGTAGTAGACGATGTGGCCGCCATCCAGCACCGGTATCGGCAACAGGTTCAGCACTCCGAGACTGACGCTCAGGTAGGCCAGGAAGCGGATGAAATCCTCGAACCCGGAGCTGACGCTGGCCTCGGCGACCCGGGCGATGGTAATGGGGCCGCTGAGGTTGGTGGGGGACAGCAGACCGGTGACCATCTTCTGGATCGCCACCAGCGTCAGGCGGGTGTCGCCCCAGGTTTCCGCCACCGCGTTGGGTATGGCCGCCAGCGGACCGTACTGCACTTCCCGCAGCAGCTCATCGGGCCAGCTGACCTCGCTCACCCCGGCACCGACCCGGCCGATGGTCTCGCCGGACTCGGTGGTGAAGGAGGCCGGTGTCACCAGTACGTCCAGGGTATCACCGCTGCGCTCGACGGTGAGCTCCAGGGTCTGCCCCGGGTTGGCCCGGATTTTCTCCACCAGTGCGAACCAGTCCGCCACAGGTTCACCATCGACCGCCACCACCCGGTCGCCGGCCTTCAGCCCGGCCCGGTCGGCAGGATCGCCGCTGACGATCTGGCCCAGCACCGGGGGCACCTCGGGGCGCCAGGGCTGGACCCCGAATTCCTGCAGCGGGTTGGGGGTGTCCTCATCCAGGCGCCAGCCCCCCAGGTCCGCTGACAGGGTGCGCTTCCGGCTGTCCTCACTGATCTCGAGGCTGATACTGCCCTGCTCGCCTGCCCGCTCCAGCAGGCGCATGTTGACGTCACGCCAGGAGGTGACCGGGCGACCGTCCACCTGGTGGATCTCCATGCCCTCCGACAGCCCCATGCGCTCGGCGATGGACTCAGGCTCCACATCCCCCACCACCGGCGCCATGGTGGTGAATCCCACCACACTCAGCAGCCAGTAGGCGGCGATGGCAAACAGGAAGTTGGCGATGGGGCCGGCGGAGGCGATCGCGATCCGCTTGCCGGGGGACTTGGTATTGAACGCCAGGTGGCGCTGGTCCTCAGGTACCGGGCCCTCCCGCTCGTCCAGCATCTTGACGTAACCGCCCAGTGGAATGGCGGCCACCGCGAATTCAGTGCCGTGGCGGTCATAACGGGAAAACATGGGCTTGCCGAAGCCGACGGAAAACCGCAACACCTTCACGCCACAGCGCCGTGCCACCCAGAAGTGGCCGAATTCGTGGATGGTGACCAGGATGCCCAGGGTCACGATCAATGCCAGGACGGTCTGAAGGATCTGCATATCGGTACTGTCTACCTAGAGTCTGCCTAGAGTCTCGGGTGGAGGCCGGCCATGGTGGACGGCCGGCGACTTGGCGCTGAAACGTTCAGACAGGCAGCCGGGCTATCTGTTCCCGGGCCACCTGACGCGCCGCCCGATCCTGGGCGAAAATGGTGTCAAAACTGTCCGCCGGCAGGACCGGTAGCTCTGCCAGTGTGCGCTCTATGATAGCGGGGATATCGGCAAAACACAGCGCCCGGTCCAGAAACGCCGCCACTGCCACCTCGTTGGCGGCGTTGAGTACCGCCGGCGCGGTGCCGCCGGCGCGATAGGCTTCCGCCGCCAGCCGCAGGCAGGGGAAGCGTTCCAGGTCCGGGCGCTCGAAATGGAAGCGGCCAATGGCGAACAGATCCAGCGGCGGTACGCCGGCATCGATGCGCTCCGGCCAGGCCAGCCCGTTGGCGATGGGGGTTCGCATATCCGGGCTGCCGAGCTGGGCCAGCACCGAGCCGTCCACATACTCCACCATCGAGTGGATGATGCTCTCCGGATGCACATGCACCTCCACCTGCTCCGGCCGGGCGTTGAACAGCCAGCAGGCTTCGATCAGCTCCAGGCCCTTGTTCATCAGGGTGGCGGAATCCACCGAAATCTTCTGCCCCATGGACCAGTTGGGATGCTTGCAGGCCTGGGCCGGCGACACCGTCCGCAAGGCCTCGGCGGTGTGATTGCGGAAGGGCCCACCGGAAGCGGTCAGCAGGATCCGCCGGACGCCATCCACTCCCAAATCCCGGTTCCGGGCCACCGGCAGGCACTGGAAGATGGCGTTGTGTTCGCTGTCGATGGGCAGCAGTTCGGCACCGGATTCGCTGACCGCGTCCATGAACAGCTGGCCGGACATCACCAGGGCTTCCTTGTTGGCGAGCAATACCCGCTTGCCGGAACGAACCGCCGCCAGGGTGGGCGGCAGCCCGGCGCCGCCGACAATGGCGGCCATAACCGTATCGGTATCCGGCGCCTCGGCAACCTGGCACAGGCCCTGCTCCCCCGCCAACACCTCAGTTTCCGTGTTCTGGCCGAGTGCCTGTACCAGCGCCTCGGCGCTCCGGCTGTCCGCCATCACCGCCACCCGGGGCCGGAACTCCCGGCACAGGCGGGCCATCTCATCGACATTGGTATTGGCGGTCAGGGCATGCAGGGCAAACCGGTCCGGATGACGGCGCACCACATCCAGGGTACTCAGACCGATGGAGCCGGTGGCGCCAAGGATGGTGACCTGGCGTTTCACAGCGCACCCGCCCGCAACCACCCCAGCAGGGTCACCAGCAGCGCGAACACCGGAATGGCGGCGGTGAGACTGTCGATGCGGTCAAGGATACCGCCATGGCCCGGCAGCAGCTGGCTGCTGTCCTTGATACCGCGGTGGCGCTTGAACATGGATTCCAGCAGATCCCCCAGTACCGACACCAGCCCGGTGAACAGGCTGACGATCACCAGCAGCAGGGTCTGGGCCGGACTGGCGCCCACCAGCAGGCTGGCCACAATCGCCAGTACCGCCACCGCCACCTGACCGCCCCAGACGCCGGCCCAGGATTTACCCGGGCTGACCCTCGGGGCCAGCTTTGCCTTGCCGAAGGCACGGCCGGCGAAATAGGCGCCGATGTCGGCCACCCAGACAATGAAGAACACGTAGAGAATGAACAGCAGGCCGGTGCTGACCTGGCCGAACTCGACCACGCCGGTACGCAGGTGGTTCAGGCCCACCCACGCCGGCACCAGCACCAGCAGCCCCAGCAATGCCCGCACCGGCACCGTCCGCCAGTGTTCGGAGAGCCCGGGGTAGGACCGCACCAGCACCAGGCACACCAGCCACCAGAGCAGCGCCAGCCAGAGCACGCTGAGGGCATGAACCTGCCACAGCGCGAAAAGGATCAACGCCATGACCGCGGCGTAGGCGCAACGGGCCGCCTGGGACGTCATGCCCGCCATGTTGGCCCACTCCCAGCCGCCGATGGCGATGATGATGCCTGTGAAGACGGCGAACCCGACCGGCGGCAGGAAAAAGATACCACCCACGGCGATGGGGGCGAGAATCAAGGCTGTGATGATGCGGGTCTTGAGCACAGGGCGATTCGCTCTATTGTCGTTATTCTGAAACGGCCTGACTGGCAATCTGGTCGTCGGTCTGACCGAAGCGGCGCTTGCGGCCCGCGTAGGCCTTCAGGGCCTCACGCATCTGCTCTTCGCGGAAATCAGGCCAGTATACCGGGGAGAAGTACAGTTCCGTGTAGGCCAGGTGCCAGAGCAGGAAATTGCTGATGCGCTGCTCCCCGGCGGTGCGGATCATCAGGTCCGGCATGGGCAGATCGCCGATGGACAGGTGCGCGGTCAGGGTCTCGTCGGTGATGTCGGAGGGGGTCAGCTCCCCGGCCTGGACCCGCCGCGCCAGCTGGCGGGTGGCCTGGGTAATGTCCCACTGCCCGCCATAGTTGGCAGCGATCACCAAGGTCATCTGGCTGTTGTGCCGGGTCATCTCTTCCGCCCGGGCCATGTGCTCCTGCAGGGTTTCGCTGAACGCGGAACGGTCACCGATGATGCGCAGGCGGATGTTGTTGCGATGGAGTTTCTTGACCTCCCGCTCCAGGGCGAACAGGAACAGCCGCATCAGGGCGGACACCTCATCCGCGGGCCGGCGCCAGTTCTCGCTGGAGAAGGCAAACAGGGTGAGCACTTCCACGCCTTCCCGGGCGCAGGTTTCCACCACCGACTTGACCGCGTTGACGCCGGCCTTGTGGCCTGCCACGCCAGTCAGCCGATGCGCCTTGGCCCAACGGTTGTTGCCGTCCATGATGATTGCCACATGCCGTGGGCGCGAGCCGGCGGCAAGGGGCACTCCCGCGGCCGGTTTCCCGGCTGAAACACTTTCCGTCATGCCATCCCCTGATCGGCCGGTACCCATGGCCCGGCCGACTGTTGTTGATATGTCAGGCGGGTCAGACCTCCATCAGGTCCTCTTCCTTGGCCTTGAGCATCTTGTCCACTTCGGCGATGTACTTGTCGGTCAGCTTCTGGACCTCTTCCTGGCCACGACGCTCCTCGTCCTCGCTGATTTCCTTCTCTTTCAGCAGTTCCTTGAGGTCGTTGTTGGCGTCACGGCGGGCGTTGCGAATGGACACCCGGCCGTGTTCGGCATCAGCCCTGGCCTGCTTGACCATGTTGCGACGGGTTTCCTCGGTCAGCATGGGCATGGGCACACGGATCACATCGCCAGAGGACGAGGGGTTCAGGCCCAGGTCCGCCATCATGATGGCTTTTTCCACGGTCGGGCTCATGCTTTTCTCGTAGGGGGCAACCACCAGGGTGCGGTTGTCTTCCACGTTGACGCTGGCCACCTGCTTGAGCGGTGTTTCCTGACCGTAGTAGCTGACCATCACGCTGTCGAGAATCGACGGGTGGGCACGGCCGGTCCGGATCTTGTTGAAGGCGCCCTTGAGGGCCTCCAGACTTTTCTGCATGCGGTTTTCAGCGTCGGACTTAATCTCGTTAATCACGTCTCTATCCTCAAATCGTTATCCGGGCGGCCCGCGGGCGCCCGTCGAGTGTTAGGCGATTGCGCTGGGCTCGATTTCCGGGTTGTCACCGGCCTCGATCAGGGTGCCTTCATTCTCACCCACGACAATGCGGGTCAGCACACCGGGTTTGCTCATGTTGAATACCCGTACCGGCATGCCCTGGTCACGGCAAAGGCAGATGGCGGTCAGGTCCATCACGCCCAGCTTCTTGTCCAGGACCTCGTCGTAGGTGAGGCGCTCGTACTTCTCGGCGGTGGGATCCAGGACCGGGTCGGCAGAGTATACACCGTCCACCTTGGTGGCTTTGAGAACCGCGTCGGCCTCGATCTCGATGCCCCGCAGACAGGCGGCGGAGTCGGTGGTGAAGAAGGGATTGCCGGTGCCGGCGCAGAAGATCACCACGTCCCCGTCCTTCAGGTCCCGCAGGGCTCGGCGACGGTCGTAATGCTCCACAACGCCACTCATGGGAATGGCCGACATCACCCGGGTCCGGATGTTGGAGCGCTCCAGGGCGTCCCGCATGGCCAGGCCGTTCATCACGGTGGCCAGCATGCCCATGTGGTCACCGGTTACCCGGTCCATGCCGGCGGCGTTAAGGGCCGCGCCCCGGAAAAGGTTGCCGCCGCCGATGACCAGGCCCACCTGGACGCCGATGCCGATCAGGGCGCCGATCTCCAGTGCCATGCGGTCCAGTACCTTGGGGTCAATACCGAAATCGTGCTCCCCCATCAGCGCTTCACCACTGAGTTTGAGCAACACACGTTTATATCTGGGCTGGGTACTGGAAGATTTCGGCATGGTGATGGGTCCCCTCTTACGGTGTCAGCCAGGATGATGGAATCCTGGCCTGATGGCTCAGCGGGCTGGCCGGACGGTAACCGCTGTCACCGCTGGGCCGGGCCTGTATCTGACATGGCCCTCGCCCGACGGGGACAAAAAAGGCCATCTCAGATACAAGCCAGCCACGGCAGCCGGGTAACCCGACCGACGTGGCGGACTTGGCGGCGCTTTTACCGGTCGCAGGGAGCAAGCCCCTCCGCGGCCGGTGCAAGCGCCTCAGGACGGAGGGATCAGGACTTGCCGGTACCGGCGGCGGCAGCCACTTCGGCCGCGAAGTCCACTTCCTCACGCTCGATGCCCTCACCCACTTCCAGGCGCACGAATCCGGCCAGGTCAGCACCTTCGGCCTTGATCAGCGCACCAACGGTCTGGTCCGGGTTCTTGACGAAAGGCTGGTCCCACAGGCTGTTTTCCTTGAGGAACTTGTTGATGCGGCCAGTGGTCATCTTTTCGACGATTTCCGCCGGCTTGCCTTCCATGTCGGGCTGGGCGCGGATGATCTCACGCTCCTTCTCGACTTCCTCGGCCGGCATGTTCTCGGCCTTGCCAACCCGCGGGTTGACGGCGGCCACGTGCATGGCCACGTCGCGGGCCAGCTCGGCGCTGCCACCGGTCAGAGCCACAACAGAGGCGATCTTGTTGGTGTTGTGCACGTAACCGTCCACAACCGCGCCTTCGACACGTACCAGGCGGCGCACGGTGATGTTTTCACCGATCTTCTGGACCAGCGCCTCACGCTTGCTTTCCAGCTCGCCGGCCATCAGTTTGGCAACGTCGGTCTCGTCGTTGTTGAAGGCCACTTCCAGCACTTCGCGGGCGAAGTTGAGGAAGTTGTCGTCGCGGGCAACGAAATCGGTCTCGGAGTTCACTTCCAGGATCAGGGCGCGGGTGTGCTCGCTGTTGACCTTGACCAGGGAAACACCCTCGGCGGCGGTCCGGCCGGCCTTCTTGGCGGCCTTCAGGCCGGATGACTTGCGCAGCTCTTCGATTGCCGCGTCGACGTCGCCACCGGCTTCAACCAGTGCCTTCTTGCACTCCATCATGCCAAGACCGGTGCGCTCACGCAGTTCCTTGACCATTGCAGCGGTAATTGCAGCCATGTTCAATCCTCTCGTTATCACGAATCTGGGATCGATGCCGGCTCAGGCCGGCACCGTATTCAATTCAGTCGCCGGGACATCAGGTCCCGTCATGCATCGCCGTCGGCCACTTAAAGAAACGGGGACCGGAAGCGCACTCCGCAGTCCCCTTCTCCCGGCCGGACACACTGAAACAACCCTGTGTGTCTACGGCGGTTACGCCCCGCCGGTTACTCAGCGGCGGAGGCGCCAGCCACGTCTTCGCTGACTTCCACGAACTCGTCAGCGCCGGCGCCGGAAGTCGCCGCTTCCACGCAGGTGTCGGCCACGGCCTTCACGTAGATCTGGATTGCGCGGATGGCGTCGTCGTTGCCCGGAATCACGTAGTCCACGCCGTCGGGATCGCTGTTGGTATCGACGATGCCGATAACCGGGATGCCCAGCTTGTTGGCTTCCTTGATGGCGATGCGCTCGTGGTCAACGTCGATAACGAACAGGGCATCCGGCAGGCCGCCCATTTCCTTGATACCACCGATGCTGCGCTCCAGCTTTTCCATTTCGCGGGTGCGCTCCAGGGCTTCCTTCTTGGTCAGCTTGTCGAAGGTACCGTCCTGGCTCTGGGTTTCCAGGTCACGGAAGCGACGGATGGACTGGCGGATGGTCTTGTAGTTGGTCAGCATACCGCCCAACCAGCGATGGTTGACGTAAGGCTGGCCGGCACGCTCGGCTTCTTCCTTGACGATCTTGGCGGCGGCGCGCTTGGTGCCGACGAACAGGACCTTGTTCTTGTTCTCTGCCAGCTTCTGTACGAAGTTCAGGGCTTCGTTGAAGGCAGGAACCGTCTGCTCAAGGTTGATGATATGAATCTTGTTGCGGGCGCCGAAAATGTACTTGGACATTTTCGGGTTCCAGTAACGGGTCTGGTGACCGAAGTGTGCACCTGCCTTGAGCAGGTCGCGCATGTTTACCTGAGCCATGATGATTACCTTTTTAGCTTCGGGTTAGTCCTCCACACGTCCAATTGCCCCAACCTGTCTGAACAGGCACCCTGGGACAACGTGTCGACGCGTGTGCGAATTTGCCTGGAAAAGCCCGGGGCTGAGAGCCCGGATCACTTTCCGGCGGCGCGTTTATACCATAAACGGGCGCGCAAAAGCCACCGGTTTTGGTTCCGCGGTCTGTCATTATAACCGGCCGGGCGCTGCGACATAAGCGCCGGCGTAGAGCCGCTCTATATCAGTGATAGCAGCGGCATTCTTGTACCTGTGGCGCCAGCTCCCTAAAATAGGGGCTTGATCCAAATCAACGGGAATCCCAATGCAGGTAACCATTAAAACGCCGGAAGAAATCGAGAAAATGCGCGTTGCCGGCCGGCTGGCCGCCGAGGTGCTCGAGATGATCGGCGATTACGTCAAGCCCGGCGTCACCACCGAGGAGCTAGACCGTATCTGTCACGACTACATCGTCAACGAACAGAAGGCCATTCCCGCGCCGCTGAACTACAAGGGATTCCCCAAGTCCATCTGCACCTCCGTCAACCACGTCATCTGCCACGGCATTCCGTCCGAGAAGAAGGTGCTCAAGAACGGCGACATCGTCAACATCGACATCACCGTCATCAAGGATGAGTACCACGGCGACACCAGCAAGATGTTCTTTGTGGGCGAACCCAAGATTGCCGCCGAACGCCTGGTGCGCATCACCCAGGAGTGCCTCTATAAAGGCATCGAGCTGGTGCGCCCCGGCGCCCGGCTGGGGGATATCGGCCACGTGATCCAGCAGCACGCCGAAAAGAACCGCTACTCGGTGGTGCGGGAGTACTGTGGCCACGGCATCGGCCGGGTATTCCACGAGGAGCCCCAGGTCATGCACTACGGCAAACCCGGCACCGGCATGGAGCTCAAGGAAGGCATGACCTTCACCATCGAGCCGATGATCAACCAGGGCAAGAAGGAGTGCAAACTGCTGCCGGACGACTGGACGGTGGTCACCAAGGACCACAAGCTCAGCGCCCAGTGGGAGCACACCATCCTGGTGACCGCCGATGGTTACGAAGTGCTCACCAAACGTTCGGAAGAGACCTTTTAGGTGACAGCAGCCGTCCTGGAATCCCGCATCAGCAGTGAAGCTTCACCGGTAGCTCCCGCCAGGGAATTGCTGAAGACGGCCTATAACGCCGATGCCCAGGCCTTCCAGGACGGCGCCGATGTCCGCCAGCTGGTGCGCTCCCGGGCCGAGACCGTCGACCAGGTACTGCGGCTGATCTGGAACCGCTACCCCTTCTCGGCGTCCGGCGACATCGCCCTGGTGGCTGTCGGCGGCTATGGCCGCGGCGAGCTCCATCCCCACTCGGACATCGACCTGCTGGTGCTCACCCGGGACGGGGTGCAGGAAGCCTGGCAGGAGGACCTGGGCAGCTTCGTGACCCTGCTGTGGGACCTGCGGCTGGATATCGGCCACAGCGTTCGCAGCATCGAAGAGAGCAAGGCCGCCGCCCGCGACGACGTCACCATCCTCACCAATCTGCTGGAGACCCGCACCATCGTCGGGCCCGACGACCTGCGGGCGACCCTGAGCGAGGCGGTCTATTCCGACGATGTCAGTAGCGACAGAGACTACTTCATCGCCAAGCGGGACGAGCAGAAGCGGCGCCACCAGAAATACGGCGACACCGAATACAACCTGGAGCCCAACGTCAAGGGCTCCCCAGGCGGCCTGCGGGACATCCAGACCATCGGCTGGATCACCAAGCGCCACTTTGGCCTGCAGAGCGTGGCCGACCTGACCCGCTTCAGCATCCTGACCGAAGAGGAATACCAGATCCTGCTGGACGGCGAGACCTTCCTCTGGCGCCTGCGCTATGGCCTTCAGCTCATCGCCAAGCGCAGTGAAAACCGCCTGCTGTTCGACCACCAGCGTACCCTGGCCCGCATGCTGGGCTACAAGGACGAGGGCAAACGCCTGGGGGTGGAGCTGATGATGCAGGTCTACTACCGCACCGTGCTGGCGCTGGCGGAGCTGACCGACGTCATCCTGCAGTATTACGATGAGGCCATCCTGGACAGCGACGGCAAGGAAGACATCCAGCCGCTGAACAAGCGCTTCCAGATCCGCAACCAGTACATCGAAGCCATCAACAACCAGGTCTTCGCCTACGCCCCCTACGCCATCATGGAGATCTTCGTGCTGATGGCGCAGCATCCGGAGATCAAGGGTATCCGGGCCACCACCATCCGCTCGCTGCGGGCCCACCGTCACCTGATCGACGACGCCTTCCGCCACGACCTGGCGGTGACTTCGCTGTTCATGGAGCTGCTGAAGACGCCCCACGCCCTGGACCAGACCCTCTCCCACATGAAGAAGTACAACGTGCTGGGGCGTTACCTGCCGGAATTCGGCCAGATCATCGGCCAGATGCAGCATGATCTGTTCCACATCTATACCGTGGATGCCCATACCCTGCGGGTGATCCGCAACATGGTGCGGCTGACCAGCGTCGAGGCCCGCACCGAATACCCGCTGGCCTCCCGGCTGATCCACCGGCTGCCCAAGCTCGAAGTGCTCTACATCGCCGGCATCTTCCACGATGTGGCCAAGGGCCGCGGCGGTGACCATTCCGAACTGGGCGCCATCGACGCCGAGAACTTCTGCCGCAGCCATCACCTGAGCGAGCGCGACACCAAGCTGATTTCCTGGCTGGTTGAGAACCACCTGCTGATGTCCATGACCGCCCAGCGCAAGGACATCTCCGACCCGGACATCATTCACGGCTTTGCCCGCGCGGTGCCCAGCCAGGTCCACCTGGACTACCTCTACGTGATGACGGTGTGCGACATCAGCGCCACCAACCCCAAGCTCTGGAACACCTGGCGCGCGTCCCTGCTGCGCCAGCTGTATATCGAGGCCAAGCGGGCACTACGCCGGGGCACCGACAACCCGGTGGACCGCAACGAGTGGGTG
This sequence comes from Marinobacter sp., assembly GCF_033722195.1. GTDB lineage: Bacteria > Pseudomonadota > Gammaproteobacteria > Pseudomonadales > Oleiphilaceae > Marinobacter. The sequence continues at coordinate 8,243 of NZ_JAWVZL010000006.1, read as the reverse complement.
CGGGCCACCCAGTCCGAGGCCCGGGAGATCCTGCACGCCCAGAACATGAGCGACGAGCAGATCGACCGGGTCTGGGAAACCCTGGACGAGGAATACTTCCTGCAGGACTCCACCGTGGACATTGCCTGGCAGACCGCCGCCATCATCCGCCACGGCAACAACCCGGATCCGCTGGTGCTGATGCGGGACACCCGCGGCGGCCCCAGTGACGGCTACACCCAGATCATCATCTACATGAAGGATCGGGTCGCCCTGTTTGCCGCCACCACGGCGGTGCTGGAACAGCTCAACCTGAACATCGTCGATGCCCGCATCAGCACCAGCGACGGCCCCTATTCCATCAGCGCCTACGTGGTGCTGGACGAGCAGGGCAAGCCCCTGGGCAAGGATCCGGCCCGCCGCGACCGGGTGCGCAACCGCCTGGTGGAGGAACTGGACGACCCCGAGGACTACCCGGACATCATCCACCGGCGCACGCCCCGGCAGCTGAAGCACTTCGCCTTCCCGACCGAAGTGACCTTCTCCAACGACACCATCAACCAGCGCACGGTGATGGAAGTGATCACTCCGGACCGCCCGGGCTTGCTGGCCCGGGTCGGCCAGGTGCTGCTGGAACACCGCGTCCGCCTGACCACCGCCAAGATCGCCACCCTGGGCGAACGGGTGGAAGACGTCTTCTTCATTACCGACGAGCAGGGCGAGCCGCTGCGGGACCCGAAGGTGTGCCAGGCGCTGCAGGACGATTTATGCAAAATGCTGGACGACACCCGATGAATCCCAATCTTTCCCGGCTCCACCCCTACCCGTTCGAGAAGCTCACCAAACTCAAGGCCGGCGTTCAGCCCCCGGCGGGGCTGAGCTCCAGTGCGCTGTCCATCGGTGAGCCCAAGCACGAATCCCCGGCCTTCGTGAAAGAGGTGATTGCCGCCAACCTGGACCGGCTGGCCAACTACCCCACCACCAAGGGCATGGATGAGCTGCGGGAGGCTATTGCCGCCTGGGCAACCAGGCGCTTCGAGCTGGCCCCGGGCAGCCTGACCGCCGGCAACCACGTGGTGCCGGTCAACGGCACCCGGGAAGCCATTTTCTCGCTGGTGCAGGCAGTGGTGGACAACACCCGGCCGGCCAGGGTGGTCAGCCCCAATCCGTTCTACCAGATCTACGAGGGTGCGGCCCTGCTGGCCGGCGCCACACCCCACTACGTGGCCTGCGATGCCGGTAACGGCTTCATTCCGGATTTCGATCAGGTTCCCGCCGAGGTTTGGCGCGACACCCAGGTGCTGTTCCTGTGCTCCCCCGGCAACCCCAGCGGCGCGGTGATTCCGCGCCAGACCCTGGCCCGGGTGATCGAGCTGGCGGACGAACACGATTTCATCATCTGCTCGGACGAATGCTATTCCGAGCTCTACCCGCAAGAGGGCCAGGCCCCCGAAGGCCTGCTGCAGACCTGCGCCGCCATTGGCCGCGACGATTTCGCCCGCTGCGTGGTGTTCCACAGCCTGTCCAAACGCAGCAACCTGCCGGGCCTGCGCTCCGGTTTTGTCGCCGGTGATGCCGCCATCCTGCGGGACTACCTGCGCTACCGGACCTACCACGGCTCCGCCATGCCCATCCAGCACCAGGTGGCCAGCATCGCCGCCTGGCAGGACGAAAGCCACGTAACGGAGAACCGGGCCGCCTACCGCGCCAAGTTCGAGGCAGTGGTGCCCATCCTGCGCCAGGTGATGGAAGTGGACTTCCCGGACGCCGGCTTCTACCTCTGGCCGCGGACGCCGGTGGACGACGAAACCTTCGCCCGGGAACTGTCCGCACGGCAGAACGTGCACGTGCTGCCCGGCCGCTACCTGTCCCGCACCGTGGACGGCTATAACCCCGGCGAGCACCGCGTGCGCATGGCCCTGGTGGCCCCACTGGCGGACTGCATCGAGGGCGCCGAACGCATCGTGCGATTCGTGCGCTCACTCTGACACCCAAACGATTCGAACCGAGATTGAAGCACCCGTGATGAAACTCTACGGCATCAAGAACTGCGACACCGTCAAGAAAGCCCGGAAATGGCTGGACGACGCCGGTATCGCCTACGACTTCCATGATTTCAAGAAAGACGGCCTGGACCCGGAACTGCTGGCCCGCTGGGAAACCGCTGCCGGCTGGGAGACCCTGCTGAACCGCCGCGGCACCACCTGGCGTAAACTGCCCGACGAGGTTCGTGATAACATAGACAGCCTCAGCGCCCACGAGCTGATGCTGGCCAACCCGTCCATCATCAAGCGGCCGGTTGTGGAGCATCAGGGTGAGGTCAGTGTCGGTTTCAGTGCCGAGGACTGGCAACGCCGTTTTTCCTGAGTTTCCGCCTTTGATTTTCCATTTCAGACAGGAGCAACCCCCACAATGAGTTTTGCATTCGGAATCGGTATCGGCACCCAGAACAACCAGGGCGAATGGCTGGAGGTCTTCTACCAGCACCCGGTGTACATGCCCGAAGCAAAACTGGTGGAGATTGCCGGCAACGCCCTGGACTACCGCAGCGGCAACCAGGCCATCGCGGCCACTCCCAAGCAGCTGGAAGCCCTGGCGGAGGGCTTTGGCCAGGCCGGCTTCAGTGAGCAGGCCAACCTGGCAGTACGGGCCGCCAGCAGCACCCGCCCGGTGGTGGTCACCCTGCTTGAGACCGACGACACCGCCGCCACCACGCCGGAGGTCTATCTCAAGCTGCACCTGATTTCACACCGCTACGTGAAGCCCCATGGGCTCAAGCTGGATGGCATCTTCGGTTTGCTGCCCAACCTGGCCTGGACCAACGAAGGCGCCATCGACCTGAACGAGCTGTCCGAGCGCCAGCTCCGGGCCCGTCTTGAAGGCCGCCTGCTGGAAGTGAAGTCGGTGGACAAGTTCCCCCAGATGACCGATTACGTGGTGCCCAAAGGTGTGCGCATCGCCGACACCGCACGGGTCCGCCTCGGCGCCTACGTAGGCGAAGGCACCACCGTCATGCATGAGGGCTTCATCAACTTCAACGCCGGTACCGAAGGCAAGAGCATGATCGAGGGCCGCATCTCCGCCGGCGTGATCGTCGGTGAAGGCTCCGACCTCGGCGGTGGCTGCTCCACCATGGGCACCCTCTCCGGCGGCGGCAACATCATCATCTCGGTGGGCAAGAACTGCCTGATCGGTGCCAACTCCGGCATCGGCATTCCGCTCGGGGACCGCTGCACCGTGGAGGCCGGCCTCTACATCACCGCCGCCACCAAGACCGACCTGCTGTTCCGCCGCAACAGCCAGACCGGCGCCGTGGAGTGCAAGACCAACAAGACCGCCATCGAGCTGAACGAAGAGCTGCACGCCAATAACTGATCGAAAGCTCCCCCTCTCCCCCGGCCCCTCTCCCGCGAGGGGAGAGGGGAGGTAAAAGCCGAAATACCAGGGCATGCGCGCAGCCCCTCGCTTTTGCCGGGAACCCCCATAAAGCGCCTCTCCCTGGCGGGAGCCCCCATGATGCCCCTCTCCCCTGGCGGGAGAGGGGTTGGGGAGAGGGGGGAGGCAGGCAGCACCAAAGCAAAACCAGAACCCGACTAAGGACCGAACATGAAGCTGTCCCCCACCCTGCAGCTCGCGCAGGATCTCATCCGCCGCCCCTCCGTCACCCCGGATGACGCCGGCTGCCAGGATCTGATGATGTCACGCCTGGCTCCCCTTGGTTTTGAGGGCGAAAGCATGCGCTTTGGTGATGTGGACAACCTCTGGGCCCGCAAGGGCAACGAAGGCCCGGTGCTGGCCTTTGCCGGTCATACCGACGTGGTGCCGACCGGGCCGGAGAAGAACTGGTCGCACCCGCCCTTCGAAGCGGGCATCCACGGTGGCTACCTGTTTGGCCGTGGCGCGGCCGACATGAAAGGCAGCCTGGCCGCTTTTGTCACCGCCTGCGAGCGCTTCGTCCAGCGCCACCCGCACCATCGCGGATCCATCGCTCTGCTGATCACCAGCGACGAAGAAGGCCCCGCCCACAGCGGCACCGTGAAAGTGGTGGAAACCCTGGAGGCCCGGGGCGAGAAGATGGACTGGTGCCTGATCGGCGAGCCGTCCAGCACCCATCAGGTGGGGGATGTCATCAAGAATGGCCGCCGGGGTTCCCTCCACGGCTACCTCACGGTCCACGGCATCCAGGGCCATGTCGCCTACCCGCACCTGGCGGAAAACCCGGTGCACCGGGCGGCGCCGGCCCTGACCGCGCTGGCGGCCGAACAGTGGGATCAGGGCAACGAGTTCTTCCCCGCCACCACCTTCCAGGTCACCCGGGTGGAGGCCGGTACCGGCAGCAATGTCATACCCGGCGAGCTGCTGGTGCACTTCAACTTCCGCTACTGCACCGAGAACACCGCCGAGAGCCTGCAGACCCGGGTCCGGGAAATCCTCGATGGCCACGGCCTGCGCTACGACCTGCAGTGGCACCTCAGCGGCGAGCCCTTCCTGACGGCGCGCGGCGCGCTGGTGGAAGCCGCCCAGGACGCCATCCGCTCGGTCACCGGCCGCGACACCGAACTGTCCACCTCCGGCGGTACCTCGGACGGACGCTTCATCGCGCCCACCGGCGCCCAGGTGGTGGAACTGGGCCCCCTCAACGCCACCATCCACAAGATCGACGAGTGCGTCAAAGCCGACGACCTGGACACCCTCTCGGAGATCTACGAGCAGATCCTGGTCAAGCTGCTGGCCTGAGGCTCAGTAATGGGGAGGCGGCGTCTCGTCCTCGTCCCGCTTGATGTTGGACGGTGAGATTTCCGAGAGCTGTTTATTGAGCAGCTGCTTGGCCTCCCACAACTTGCGCAGGTCCAGTTCCTGGCGCGCCACCTGATCGCTCAGGGTGGCGATCAGATCGTCCTGAAAGGCGAGCCGGGTTTCCAGCTCATCCATCCGTGCTTCGAGTTGCTGTGCATTCATGCCGTTGTTGATCCGTTCCTGATTCGTTTAACCCTTTAACCCTTTAACCCTTCGTCAATCCGTCCATGACGACCGTCACAGGCGATTGGGCCGTCACTTTGGTCAGCAAATGGGGTTATCTGGTATCATGCCGCTTTTGCACCGCCAGGGCGTCTTTACAGGTTTGTCGCGGCGGTTTTCATCGACTGGATAGACGGGATATCAGCGTATTGGCATCCATGTTACCCGATATCCGGTTTTTTGTTGTGTTACTGATCAATGGAGAGACTTTCGTCAATGCGTAATCCAGGTAGAGTGATTCTTCTGGCGGTTCTGATTGCTATTCCCGCGCCCTTCATACTGGCCGCCCTGCTGTCGTTGCTGACCCCGGAAGTATTCCAGATTCTCGCCCAGTCCGGACAGAGTGAGCTTGCCAGCAGTCCCAGTTTCATTCTGGGCAGCCCCCAGGGCATCGCCGCCTATATCCTGAGCTTTGTGGTGTTCGGTCTGGTGGGCTTTTTCACCGTGGCACTGGCGCCGCGCTCCGAGCCCCGCGGCCCGAGCCCGGAACCCCGTCAGATCCGGCAGCCCAAGCGTCAGGCCCGCCAGGCTCAGCAGCAGGACGACGAAGAGGACGACTTCGACGAGAGCACCCCTGAGGGTGCGGAAGAAGGCACCGTGAAGTGGTTCAACGTGAAGAAGGGCTTTGGTTTTATCGTCCGTGAAAGCGGCGACGAGGTCTTTGTCCACTTCCGCGCCATCCGAGGCCGTGGCCGCCGGGTCCTCCGCCAGGGTCAACTGGTACGGTTCGATGTGGTGGAGGCCGACAAGGGCCTGCAGGCGGACAACGTCTCCACCCTGGACTGATCACTGACAACGGGCCAGGCTGCCGCTCCGGTGGCCTGGCTCAGTTCCACACCACCTGCTGTTCGCCGCGCTCATCCAGGCGCCACCATTTCTCGTCCTCCACCGGGTCACCTTCCTGCCAGTCGCCGGTGCTGCACCGGATTTCGGTCTCAAGCGCCCGCCAGGCACTGCGGGCACAGTCCAGATCCCCGCCCCAGGGCAGGTTCTCGCCCTCCAGGATCACCGATGTGTAGCGCTTGCCGAACGCGCCCGGGTAGACACTCACCGTGACCGTGTCGCCGCGATAGTGGCCGCGCCCTTTCATGGCTTTGCCGGTGAGCTCGTCGTCCGGCAGTGTCAGGTTGTCCAGCTGCTGCCCCAGCCAGCCGCTCAGCTGACCTGGCTCCAGATCCCGCACGTAAATCTCCAGATCCTGCACCCTGGCCTCTCCTTCTGTTCGCCAAAGGCCGAATCATGCCGAATGCGCCAGCGGAAGGGAAGCGGTGGCGCCCTCACGTTCCCGCTTCAGGTCCTCCACCAGTACACGCCTCTGGTGACCGGCGGCACGGCGTTCGTGCCAGCTCACCTCGGAGGCGGTGCGCTCCAGGCTAACCCTCGCAAGCGCCGCTTCCAGCTCCTGTAGCGGCTCACCCCGGGCCATGGCCACCAGGATCTGCCGCTGTAGGGTATCCACCTCACCAGCCAGCCGCTGGGTCTCGACGGCGCCCTGATCCGCCAGCGTGCTCACCCTGGCCGCTGCCGCCGCGAGCCAGCTGAGGCCCTCTCCCGGCGTCAACTTGGTCAGACCCGCCATGGAACTGGCGTAACGAAGCGCTCCGTCAGCCAGCTCCACACCCCACTGCCGCTCAATTCGCGGCTGGTGGGCGGTCATAATCGCCCGATGCTGGCCCGCTTTGCAGCCGGGCATGGCCAGCCGATGCACGGCACGACCCAGGCGGTGCTCCAGCAATCCGGCGTGTACGCCCTCCTCGGCCTTGCTCAACAGCAGAATGGGTCCGGTGTGGGCCGGCAGCAGGGTTCGGGCCAGGCCCGCCGGATCGGCCATCAGCGTGTTCAGGGCCGCCGGCGAAACGTTATCCAGGATCAGCAGCGGCGCCGGAGCATCGACCCCGTCAGTGCCCGCGACCGGAAACACCGGGACATCCGAGCCCATCACCTCGGCCTCGGCCCGCAGATCCAGTGCCAGGTAGGGAATGGAAAGTGCCGGCACCAGAGTCTGCAACCAGGTGGTCTTACCCGAACCGGACGGACCGGTGAGCCAGAGCAGACCCTTGGGCCGGGCGGCCGCCAGCACCGCCACGTCCTGCGCCAGCTGCAACCAGGACGCCTGGGTGACCACCACCGGCCCGGACGCAGCCGGCGCCGGAGGTCCGGTCAGCTGGAGATCCGCCTCCGGCTGGGGCCAGTTTTCCCCCACCTGTTCCAGCACCGCCACGTAGGCCTTGCCCGCCAGCCGGTCGGCGGAACAGGTCAGGGCCTGCAGCAGCGTGGCCCAGTCGAGCCAGGGAGAAGATGATATCTCCCGACTCAGGGCCAGCCAGTACTGAAGCTGCGACGACAGTAACTGCTCACTGCGGATCTCGGTCACGATGGGCTGTTCGCACTGGATGGTGCGGGTAAGTTCGTCCAGGTCCACGCCACGCTGGCGCAGGAACACCGGCAAGGCGGGCTCCTGGTCGATCAATGCCAGCAGAAAATCTTCGATCGTGATGGCGGCGCCGCCGCGGTCCAGCACCGAACTCCGGGCCTGCTGGAGTGCGGTCTGGCAGCGGGGACTCAGGCATCCTTGCCAGTCTTCCATGGGTCCTTCCTTTGTCAGAGGGCCTTCCGGCAGGCCCTGTGTCTATCGCCACCGCCATCCTGGCAGTGGGGTGTTCGCCGGGTGCTCAGACCCGGTTGTAGGTGTCTTGGAAGCGGACGATGTCGTCCTCCCCCAGGTAGCTGCCGGTCTGCACCTCGATCAGTTCCAGCGGGATCACACCGGGGTTGGTGAGCCGGTGGGTGACCCCGAGCGGGATGTAGGTGGACTGATCTTCGGTCAGCAGCAATTCCTCGTTGCCCCGATTGACCATGGCGGTGCCCCTGACCACCACCCAGTGCTCGGCGCGATGATGGTGCTTCTGCAGGGACAGCGCAGCGCCCGGGTTGACGGTAATGCGCTTGCCCGGGAAGCGGCCGCCCATGGCGATACCCTCGTAGGTGCCCCAGGGCCGGTGCACTTTCTTGTGAAAGCGGTGCTCAAGGCGGCCCTGGGCCTTGACCTGGGCCACCAGCTTCTTGACGTCCTGAACCTTGGAGCGGTCCGCCACCAGCACCACATCGTCGGTTTCCACGATCACATGGTTGCTGACCCCCAGGGCGGCAATCAGCCGGCCCTCGGAGTGAATATAGGAACCGGACACATCCTCGGTGATGACATCGCCGCGGCAGACGTTGCCGTTGGCGTCCTGGGGCTGGAT
>NZ_JAWVZL010000005.1:0-77563 GCF_033722195.1 Marinobacter sp. | reverse complement strand
GCGTGGCTGCGCTTGGCCTCGATGCGCACGAACATGGCCACCGAGAGGAAGTACAGCAGCGCCGGCAGGGCGGCCACCCCAATAATGGTGACGTAGGAGACCTGGGTGTAGGAGGCCATGATGAAGGCCCCTGCCCCCATCACCGGTGGCATCAGCTGGCCGCCGGTGGAGGCCGCGGCTTCCACTCCGGCGGCAAACCGTGCCGGGAAGCCGGCCTTGCGCATCAGTGGAATGGTGATAACCCCGGTGGACACGGTGTTGGCCACACTGGAGCCGGACACCGAGCCCATCAGACCCGAGGAGAACACCGCCACGAAACCGGGGCCACCGACAAACCGGCCGGCGGCACAGCGGGCCAGTTCGACGATGAAATCGCCGGCGCCGGATTTGACCAGGAAGGCGCCGAACAGGATGAACATGAACACGTAGGTCCAGGAAATCCGGGCGATGGAACCCAGCATGCCCTGGCCTCCCATGTAGGCCCGGAACAGCACCGTCTCCCAGCTCAGGCCAGGGAAATTGAACAGGCCGTCCACATACTGTCCCCACCAGGCCACGTAGGACAGGGCCACGGCACAGAGCACCGGAATGAACCAGCCGGTGGTGCGGCGGGCAAACTCCAGGATCAGCAAGACCGCGGTCACCGATACCACCCAGTCGGCGGTGGAGAAATTGACGCCACGCTGGTAGAGCGCATCCTCAAAGGCGATCAGGTAGAAGGCACAGGCCATCGCCGCCAGGCCCAGCAACAGGTCAAGGCCGAACACCAGGCGCTGACCGGCTGCCGAGCGGGCCCGGACCATCGGAATGGTGAGCGCACAAAGCAGTCCGAACAGACCGAAATGCAGACCCGAGATCCAGAGTTCCGAGAGCGTGGACAGGGTATTGAAGTAGAGATGGCTCAGGGCCGTGACAATTGCCAGCGCATAGATGGCACGGCCGATCACCGGGTGCTCGACCCGTTCCGCAGCTTCCCTGACGGCCTCTTCCCGGATTTTCTCCAGCGACTCGCCCGGCTCATCCGGTGTTGGTTGTGCTTGGCTCACATCCGATCCCACGAGAACGCAAGCCGGGCAATACCGGCTCGCTGGTTGACGCTAGCCGCCGTGGCACACCACGACGGCTCCCGAACCTCACCCTACTGGCGTCACTCCGCCAGCAGGCGTTCCGGGATCTCCAGGCCCTGTTCCCGATAGAAACGGGCGGCACCCGGGTGCAGGGGCATGGGCAGCCCGGCAATGGCCTTCTCCAGCGCCATGGCCTTGGTGGCGGGGTGGATGTTGTTGAGGAACGACAGGTTGGCGTAGATGGTCTTGGTGATCTGGTAGACGTCGTCCTCGGACACATCCGCCCGCACCGACAGGATGTTGGGCTGGGCGATGGTCTCGATCGCCTCGGGCTGATTGGGATAGGTTTCCGGTGCAATGGTGTAGGGCGTCCAGAGTTCAAACTCGGCGTTCACCTGGGCCAGCTGCTCGGCGGTGAAATCCAGAGTGGTGATCTCCTCACCCATGTTGGCGTAGGCCCGGGTCACCGCCGAGGCCGGCACGCCGGCGGGAATGTTCATGCCGTCGATGTTGCCGTTCTGTAGGGCATCGGCGCTGGGACCATAGCCCAGGTAGGCAATGTCCATCTTGTCCAGGTCCACACCCAGCTTGCCGAGAATGAAGCGCCCCGAACCCTCGGTACCGGAATTGCGGGCGCCGATGGAAAAGCTCTCGCCGTAGAGATTCGTCATGTCCGCGATGGTGCCGGTCTCCGCCAGCTCCTTGCGGATCACGAAATGCTCCACGTTCTGCCACAGCATGGAGACCGACCGCAGGTTCTTGTAGGCCTTGGGTACCGGGCCGGAGCCGTTCCAGGCCCAGGCGCCGTAAAGACCCTGAAGGATACCGAACTGGATCTGGCCCTCGTCCATCAGTTTGAGGTTCTCGCCGGAGCCGGCGGAACTGATGGCGGAGAGGGAAATATTGCTGGTTGGCTCAAGCTTGACCTTGATCAGGGTGGAGATGGCCACGCCCACCGGGTAATAAGTGCCACCGGTGGTGGCCGTGCCCATGACGTAGTTGCCTTCCGCTTGCGCACCCCCGGGGAAGGATACCGCGGCGGCCAGCAGCAGGCCGGCGGCGGAGCTCAGAAATCGCTTCTTGTACATGACATCCTTTCCTTTTTCGTTTGTTATTGTGGGCTTGGACTGTGAGTGATGCCTATTGAGAATAGCCCCCTGCTCCCCTCCCCGCCACGAATAGCCATCCCGGTTAGACCTATGTCTGACCCGCTCGCCCCATTGGCCCGCAGGGGCCGGAGCACAATAAAAAAAGGGGCGTTATCCGACGCCCCCCGGTATGCAGTCTGGCCGCAGCGGTCAGCTGCTGCGGATACCTTTGTCAAAGCCCGCCTGGATCCGGCTGGAGGGCGCCGGGGTCAGCAGCGACACCACCACGATGGCTACCGTGGCGAGGATGAAGCCCGGAATGATCTCGTACAGGTCCAGAATGCCGCCGGACAGGTTACCCCACACCACGACTGTGACACCGCCCGCCAGGATGCCGGCCACCGCTCCGAGCCGGGTCATGCGCTTCCAGTAGAGGGACAGGATCAGCGCCGGGCCAAAGGCAGCACCAAAGCCTGCCCAGGCATAGGACACCAGCTCCAGCACCTTGCTGTCCGGATCGAAGGCCAGGGCGGTGGCAATGACGGCGATCGCCACCACCGCCAGGCGACCGATCCAGACCAGCTCCACCTGGGAGGCTGTCTTGCGGAACAGCGCCTTGTAGAAATCCTCCGCCAGTGCCGACGAGCTCACCAGGAGTTGGGAGTCGGCGGTACTCATGATGGCGGCCAGGATGGCGGCCAGCAGGATGCCGGCAATGACCGGATGGAACAGGGCATCCACCAGCAGCATGAAGGCGCGTTCGCCGTCCTCCAGCGGGGTCTGGAAATAGCCGATGGCGGCAAACCCCACCATCAGCGCGCCGAACAGGCCCAGGCCGCTCCAGATCACTGCAATACGGCGGGCGGCGGGGATATCGGCCTCGCTGCGGATGGCCTTGAAGCGGGCCAGGATGTGGGGCTGGCCGAAATAGCCCAGGCCCCAGCCCAGCAGGGACAGGATCGCGATGGCCCCCAGTGCGTTACCCTCGGTGTCGGTCCAGGCATCCAGCAGCTCGGGGTTCAGCGCCGTCATGGCATCCTGGGTGGCGCCCCAGCCACCGGCGACGTTGATCGCCATGACAGGCACCAGCAGCAGCGCCGCAAACATCAGCAGGCCCTGGATTACGTCGGTCCAGGCTACCGCCAGAAAGCCACCGAAGAAGGTGTAGGACACCACCGCCAGGGTGCCGATGATGACCGCGGTGCTGTAATCGAGGCCAAACACCGTTTCGAACAGCTTGCCCCCGGCCACCAGGCCGGAGGAGGTGTAGAACAGGAAGAACAGCAGGATGAAAAACGCCGACACCACCCGCAGGATCCGCGACCGGTCCTCGAAGCGGTTCTCGAAATAGGACGGCAGGGTCAGGGAATCGCCGGCGGACAGGGAGTAGGTCCGCAAGCGCCGGGCCACGAACAGCCAGTTGAGCCAGGTGCCCGCCAGCAGGCCCACGGCAATCCAGACCGCCTCGTAGCCGGCGGCGTAGGCATAGCCCGGCAGCCCCAGCAGCAGCCAGCCGCTCATGTCGGAGGCGCCGGCACTGAGCGCCGACGGCAGCGGACCCAGGCTGCGGCCGCCGAGAATATAGTCCGAGAGATTGGTGGTGCGTTTGTAGGCAATGTAGCCCACCGCCAGCATCATCACGATGTACAGCAGGAAGGTCATCGTTACGCCGACGTTGTTTCCTATCATCTGGTGGTACTCCATATCTTTCGGCTTTTCAGGACAATGACCGCCATCAGCGGTGGATGCGTAACGCCGAGGGGGTGATCCCGCGATGCTTGCGCAGGGCGTTGGTCAGGGCGCTCTGGCTGGAGAAACCGGTGCGGAAGGAGATTTCCGCCACCGTCAGGCTGGTGCCGGTGATCAGCCGCATTGCCTGTTCCAGCCGGATTCTCAACAGAAACTGGTGCGGCGTAACGCCGGTCATGGCGCGGAACATGTCGTGGAAGCGACTGACGCTGAGACAGGCCACGCCGGCCAGATCACTGACCGTGATCTTGCGATGGAGGTTATCCAGCACGTAGCGCCGGATGCTGTCCGGGCTGAAGGTGTGACGGGCCGGAATCCGCGGCTCGCGCTCCAGTCGTTCCGACATGCAGTGCATGATGCCGGCCGCCAGGTGCCGGTGCATGGCACCATTTTCCGGCGCCCGTGAGAACTCGCCGGCGCACAGCTGCACCAGGTTCTGCAGGTGACTGTCGAAGGTCATCACCCGGGGCCGGTCGAACAGCGGCGCCAGGCGCTCGTAGTCACTGTGGCCCGGGTTGTTGAGGGCCGGCAGATGGGGGTCGAGATCGATGACCAGGACGTGGTTGCCGGCATTGCCACTGTAATCGTGGTCGGCTTCGGTGGGAACCAGGCAGGCACTCCGGGTATTCAGGCGGGAGCCCACACTGCCCACGCTCATTTCCGCCTCGCCACGCACCCCGATCACCAGCTGGTGGTGCTCATGGCAATGGTGCCGGGCTGATTCCGGCAGTTTCATGACGCGGGCTTGCAACATGGCAGGCGAGAAGCTCTCCGGCAGACAATCTGCCACCATTAAAGCAGACTGGGGGCCTGCTTGCACGGTCGTGGGGCGTGGCTGTGCTGACTCAGCGCCGGGACGAGGCCGCCAGAGCCTGCATCAGTCCTGACACCTCGCCACTCACCTCCGCCAGCGGCCGGGTGGCATCCACAAGGTTATAACGGCCGGGATCGCGCCCGGCACGATCACGGTAGCACTGACGGATACGCTGGAAAAAATCCAGTTTCTCCTGCTCGAAGCGGTCCAGCTCGCCCCGGTGCCGGGCTCTTGCCATGCCGATGTCCACCGGCGCGTCCAGAAGCACCACATGGTCGGGCCGGAACTCGCCCTGCACCAGGGTTTCCAGCTGCGCGATACGGCTCTCGGCAACACCGCGACCGCCGCCCTGGTAGGCAAAGGTGGCGTCGGTGAAGCGGTCGCACAATACCCATTCACCCCGGGCCAGCGTGGGCCGGATCAGGGTCTCCAGGTGCTGGGCCCGGGCCGCGAACATCAGCAGCAGCTCGGTGGTCTCGTGGACCGGCTCGTCCCGCGGGCTCAGCAGCAGTTCCCGGATGGCTTCCGCCATGGGGGTACCACCGGGCTCTCGGGTGACCCGCACCGGTACACCGGCATCTTCCAGGGCCCTGGCCGCCACCTGGATCTGGGTGGACTTGCCGACGCCCTCGGTGCCCTCGAAGGTGATGAACAAGCCTGGCTCCATCATGGCTGGGCGGACTCCGGTGGCGGGCTTGAGCGGTAATCCGAGCGACGCTGCAGCTGATAGGCCCTGACCGCCTTCTGGTGCTCTTCGAGCGTCTTGGAGAACTTGTGGGTGCCGTCGCCCTTGGCGACAAAATAGAGTGCCTCACCCTCGCCCGGATTCAGGGCGGCGTGGATCGCCTCCCGGCCCGGTAGCGCAATGGGGGTGGGCGGCAGACCGCTGATGCGGTAGGTGTTGTAGGGCGTTGGAGTGCGCAGGTCCCGGCGGCTGATGCCGCCCCGGTAGGCCTCGCCCATGCCATAGATCACCGTCGGGTCCGTCTGCAGCCGCATGCCGCGGCGCAGCCGGCGCACAAACACACCCGCCACCTGGTCCCGCTCAAACGCGGCGCCGGTTTCCTTTTCGACGATGGAAGCCATGATCAGGGCCTCGTAGGGCGAGTCATAGGGCAGGTCCTCGTCGCGCTTGGCCCACTCCTCCGCCAGCACCCGGTTCATCCGTTCAAACGCCCGGCGCAGGATATCCAGGTCACTGTCGCTGCTCTTGAACAGGTAGGTGTCGGGGAAAAAGCGCCCTTCCGGGTGTTCACCCTCGGCGCCGAGCTCCGTCATGATGCGCTCGTCGGTCCAGTCGGCGGTGACCTGCTCCAGTTCCGGGTGCGCCGCCAATGCCACCCGCATGTCACTGAACCGCCAGCCTTCGATGAACTGCACGCTCCAGCTCTTGGTGTCGCCCCGCACCATCATGGCAAGCATCTGCAGTGTGCTCATGCCGGGGGTAAATTCGTATTCGCCGGCCTTGACCCGGGTCTGGTCCGGATACAGCCGACCGTGCAGACGCAGCCAGAGGCTGTCCTTGGTGAGGCCCTCGCTTTCCAGCTGCCGGGCGACCCGGTCGAAGGCGGTTCCGGCGGGCACCTCGAACAGCACCGGCTGGTCGAAGTCCTGGGGCGTGGTCAGGGTCTGCAGACCTTGCCAGGCCCACAGGCCCGAGCCGGTCAGTACCAGCACACCCAGGCAACTGAGGGCAATAAGTAGGGATTTGATCAAACGCGCTTTTCCGTGAAGAGACTTTCGCTGTCGATTGTCGCAAGCTGTTCGGGGACAGGCAACTGCAGGCTGTTCAGGCTGCGAACCGGTACCACGCCGACGACGCTGTTCATCAGCACCAGGCCCCGGGTTTCCGACGACCCCAGCAGACTCATGCTCACCGGCCCCTCGCGCACCTCGTCGCCCCGGTCCCGCAGGTAGTCGATCAGCCGCTCCCGCATCACTCCCGCCACCGCCAGGGTATCGGCGGCCGGCGTCAGCCAGTGATCCCCCAGCCAGAGCATCAGGTTGCTGCGGCTGCCTTCCAGCAGCTGACCGGCGGGGCCCGTCATCAGCACTTCGTAGCAGTCCGCCGGCATGCGCTCGGCGGCCAGGACCTGCTCCAGGCGAGCCAGCGACTTGAGTCCAGCCAGAGCCGGATTGACCCAGAGCTGGATGGTGGAGACCGCCGTTACCACACCCTCAGGCGGGGGCAGCGGCGGCATCGCATGGCAGCTGAGGATCAGACGCGGAGCGCAGTCAGCCGGTGGCTGGTAACCTCGGCCGCCACTGCCCCGGGTCAGGATCACCTTGAGAACCCAGTCCTCGGGGCGCTGATAGCGCTGACAGGCGGCGTCGAGCGCCGCTTCCAGCTCTGCCTGCGTCAAGGGGATGCCCAGGCGGCTGGCGCCGCTGAGCATACGCTGGCAGTGGCGGGCCGCCAGGGTCGCCTGGCCGGAACGGATACGGATGGTTTCAAACAGACCATCACCATAGGCCAGGCCGCGGTCGTCGGCGGCAATGCCGGCCTCATCCGTCCAGATCAGTTCCGCCACTGCTGCGATCAGTCCTCGAAACGCCGGAAAATCAGGGTACCGTTGGTGCCGCCGAAACCGAACGAGTTGGACAGGGCATAGCGCAGGTAGGCGTCCCGGGCCTTGTGGGGCACCAGGTCCAGGTCACAGCCTTCGGCCGGATTGTCCAGGTTGATGGTGGGCGGCAGCACACTTTCCCGCAGTGCCAGCACCGAAAAGATGGCTTCCACCGCCCCCGCCGCACCTAGCAGGTGGCCGGTCATGGACTTGGTGGAGCTCATGGCCAGCTTGTAGGCATCGTCGCCAAACACCGCCTTGACCGCCGCCACTTCCGCCAGGTCGCCCACCAGGGTGGAGGTACCGTGGGCATTGATGTAATCGATGGCGCCCGGCTCGATACCGGCATCCCGGATAGCGTTACGCATGGAGCGCTGGGCGCCCTCGCCCTGCTCCGGCGGCGAGGTGATGTGATGGGCATCGTCACTCATGCCAAAGCCCACCACCTCGCCATAAATGGTGGCACCACGGTTGCGGGCGTGTGTCAGCTCTTCCAGCACCAGTACGCCAGCGCCGTCGCTGAGCACGAAACCGTCCCGGTCGGTGTCCCAGGGCCGGCTGGCCTTTTCCGGCTCGTCATTGCGGGTGGACAGGGCCCGGGCCGCGGCAAAGGCGGCAATGCCGGTCCGCGTGGTGGCCATCTCGGAGCCGCCGGCCAGCATCACGTCGGCATCACCGTACTTGATGGTGCGGGCGGCGTACCCGATGTTGTGAGTGCCGGTGGTGCAGGCCGTGGTGATGGCGATGTTGGGCCCCTGGTAACCGAAGCGGATGGCCACATTGCCGGCGATCATGTTGATAACCGACGCCGGTACGAAGAAAGGCGATACCTTTCGCGGTCCGCTTTCCGCCAGTATCAGGACGTTGCGTTCAATGAATTCCAGGCCGCCGATTCCCGAGCCGATGGCAACCCCCACCCGCTCCTTGTCGAGACCTTCGAAATCGTTGAGCTTGCTGTCTTCCACCGCCTGCTGGGCCGCAATCAGGCCATACTGGAGAAAGGCATCCAGTTTGCGGGCATCCTTGGCGGACAGATAGGGCTCCATGTCCAGGCCGCGGATAGCGCCGCCGATACGGGTGTTATAACCTTCGGTATCGAAGCGCTCGATCGGGCCTATGCCACTACGGCCTGCCTTGATTCCTTCCCAGGAGGTCGCCACGTCGTTCCCCAGCGGAGACAGCATGCCCAGACCCGTTATGACAACACGTCGTTCAGCCATAATGCGTTTCACCTAACCCTGTACCCGGTGCCGTCCACACTCCGGCGGACCGCCCCGCGGCATTCGCCAATCATAGATTCCATGCTCTTCACACCAATAAAAAAGCCGCCCCGGTTGTGCGTCAGGACGGCTTCTGCTTGGCAATAACGTGGAGCTGAGTATCAGGTGTGCGCGACGATGTAGTCGATCGCGTCCTGAACACTGGCCAGCTTCTCGGCTTCCTCGTCAGGAATCTCGGTTTCGAACTCTTCTTCGAGTGCCATGACCAGCTCAACGGTGTCCAGTGAGTCAGCGCCAAGGTCCTCTACAAAAGAAGATGTGTTCTGAACTTCGGACTCCTTAACGCCCAGCTGTTCACAAACGATCTTCTTAACGCGCTCTTCAACTGTACTCATAATTTCCTCACTTTGATGTCAACCAAGCAACAATGGGGTTGCCAGTTTAGTTTAATCCCCACCCGCAAACAAGCAGGGGTACATTTCTAAAGTCTTGTGCCATAAGGGCTTGCGCGCTGCGCTACCCCATGTACATACCGCCGTTGACGTGGATGGTTTCACCGGTCACGTAACCTGCCGCATCGGAAGCCAGGAAAGCCACCACCGCTGCTACTTCACCGGGATCACCGAAGCGACCCGCGGGTATGACTTCCATCATAGCGTTACGCTGACCTTCGTCCAGTTTTCGGGTCATATCGGTATCAATAAATCCGGGCGCCACGCAGTTGGCGGTGATGCCACGGTTACCCATTTCCTTGGCCAGGCTGCGGGTCATGCCCTCGACGCCTGCCTTGGCGGCACAGTAATTGAACTGTCCGGGGTTGCCCATACCGGCCACCACGGAACTGATGTTGATGATGCGACCCCAACGGGCCTTGGCCATGCCACGCAGGACCGCCTTGCTGGTGCGATAGACGCTGTTGAGGTTGGTATCGATCACCGCCGACCAGTCCTCGTCTTTCATCCGCATCAGCAGGTTGTCGCGGGTGATGCCGGCATTGTTCACCAGGATCAGCGGCGCACCGCCGTACTCGACCACCTGCTTGAGGCCGGCTTCCACGCTGTCGCTGTCCGCCACGTTCATGACGATGCCAAGACCGTCAACGCCATGATCCTTGAACGCCGCTGTGATGGACTCCGCACCGTCAACGCTGGTGGCGGTGCCGACGACCCGGGCACCCTGCCCGGCCAGCGCTAGTGCAATTGCCTTACCGATCCCGCGGGTAGCTCCGGTGACCAGTGCGGTCTTGCCCTCAAGAGACATCGCTCGCTTCCTTATGCTTTGATGAATGGGGGTGTCAGGCCTTGCCCAGTTCGTCCAATGTCTGTTTCATGGCGTCCGGCGTCTCCAGGTTGTGGACCGGCAGCGAACGGTCGATACGCTTCACCAGTCCCGCCAGCACCTTGCCGGGGCCGCACTCCACGGCCTGACCAACGCCTTCGGCCACCAGGGCCTGAACGCAATCGGTCCAGCGTACGGGAGAATACAGCTGCTTGACCAGGTTTGCCTTGAGCACGTCACGGCTCTTTTCCGCAGTGGCGGAGACATTCTGGACAACCGGGATGACAGCATCGTTAAACCTAACTTCGTCCAGCGCCGTCGCCAGTTCCTTGGCCGCGCCTTTCATCAGGGCGCAATGGGAAGGCACACTGACCGGCAGCGGCATGGCCTTGCGGGCGCCGGCGGCCTTGCAGGCCTCTATGGCGCGCTCCACGGCGGCGGCGTTGCCGGCAATCACCACCTGGCCGGGGGCATTGAAGTTGACCGCCGAGACCACCTGGTCACCGGCCGCCTCCCGGCAGGCGTCAATCACCTGCTGGTCGTCCAGGCCGAGAATGGCGGCCATGCGGCCTTCGCCGGCGGGCACCGCGGTCTGCATCAGCTCGCCGCGCAGGCGGACCAGTTTCACCGCATCCAGGAAGTTGAGGCTCTCCGCAGCCACCAGGGCGGTGTACTCGCCCAGGCTGTGGCCGGCCACCATGTCGGGCTGACGGCCGTCGGCCATGAACCACTGACGCCACAGCGCCACACTGGCGGTCAACAGCGCCGGCTGGGTCACCGTGGTCTGGTTGAGTTCTTCCTCCGGGCCATGCTGACACAGGTGCCAGAGGTCGTAGCCCAGCACCTGGGAGGCTTCCGAGAAGGTCTTCTGGATCATGGGCCACTGCTCGGCAGCTGCAGCGAGCATGCCGACGCTCTGTGATCCCTGTCCTGGAAAAATAAAGGCTGATTTCATGAGCGCGATCTTAACGTGATTGTCGGTTACGGGAGATTAGCCAATAGTACAAGGTAGCATTTGTGGCCGATTGTGCTCACTGGCTGTAACCGCGAGCGGGTTACATCAGAAGGTCGTCAAGACGCTCGTTGATCCGCCGCGGCACTTCCAGCTCAACTTCCTGCACCGCCTGGCGGATGGCGGACAGCATGGCACGTTCGTTGGCGTTGCCGTGACTCTTGATCACCACGCCCTGCAGCCCCAGCAGGCTGGCGCCGTTATGGCGGGAGGGGTCCATCAGGCGCAACAGGCGGCCCAGGATCGGGCGCGCCAGCCAGCCTACCAGGCGGCCGTAGAGGCCCCGGCTGAAGGCCTGCTCCATGAGCTCTATCAACAGGCCGGCCACACCTTCGCCGGTCTTGAGGGCAATGTTGCCGACAAAACCGTCGCAAACCACCACGTCCGCCACGTCACGGAACAGGTCGCTGCCCTCCACGTAACCGATGTAGTTGAGGGTGTCGCTCTGGGCCAGCATGTGGGAGGCAAGGCGAACCTGCTCGTTGCCCTTGATCTCCTCCTCGCCCACGTTCAGCAGCGCCACCCGGGGCTCATGCAGGTTGTTGATGGCGGAGGACATCAGCGAACCCATGAGGGCGAACTGGTAGAGATTCTCGGCACTGGCGTCGACATTGGCGCCCTGGTCGAGCACATGGCAACGGCCGCGCAGGGAGGGAATGAGCTTGGTGATGGCGGGCCGCTCGATGCCCGGGTACATCCGCAGGATGCTTCGCCCGAACGCCATGAGCGCACCGGTGTTACCGGCACTGACGCAACCCTGGGCGATGTCGTCCCGCACCATCTGCAGCGCAACCGCCATGGAGGAATTCTGTTTGTGACGCAGGGCGTGGGAGGGGCGCTCGTTCATGCGCACTACATCCGTGGCGGCAACCACCCGAATGCGGGGATGCCCAGAACGCAGCAAGGCCTCGAGCTCATGCTGGATACCCACCAGTATGAGACTCAAGGCCTTGTTCTCATCCACTGCCCTCAGCGCCGCGGCAACCACCACGGACGGCCCGAGGTCGCCACTCATCGCATCCAGGGCCAGGGTAACGGTTTTCACCGCTCAACCCATCCGGTCAATGAGTGGCGTGGCGGCACGATTACTCGTCGCGCGCTTCGATGACCTGCTTGCCACGGTAGAAGCCATCCGGCGACACGTGGTGACGACGATGCACTTCACCGGTGGTGCTGTCGGTGGACAGTGCCGGCGCACTCAGGGCGTCGTGGGAGCGACGCATGCCGCGCTTGGAGCGGGTCTTTCGGTTCTGCTGTACAGCCATGGTAAGTACTCCTGACCTTTTTCAAACTGATCTAAAAAAAACAAAGTTCCGTCAGCAACTGCAATCCCGCCCGAAACTTCCTGATTCAATGCCTGTTCTTTTTCAAGTCCGCCAGTACGCTGAACGGATTTTCGCGCTTTTCCTCGGCCGGATCCGGTTCGTCGGGGTCCGGTTCAAAGCTTTCGAGCACCTCTGTTGCCTGGCAGTCGGACCGCTCGTGCAACGGAAACGGCGGCAGCACCAGCAGCAACTCGTCCTCTACCAGTGTCCAGAGATTGACACTGAAGTCTTCCGTCAGAAACGGCTCGAGGTCACGGGGCAGATTCTGCGCCTGCTCGTCGGTGGTCACCAGTCCCAGCCTGAAGCTGGACTCCAGCGTGGCGGCCATCGGCTTCATGCAGCGCTGGCACTCAAGCATCACCTCGGCTTCCAGCTCTCCGTCGACGATCCGGCGCCGTTCTTCGTCCTTGCCAAATGTCAGCCTGACCTGGCACTGCTGCGCGGGCTCGGATGAGCTGGCTGCCAGGATAACCTCGGCAAAACGGCTCAACGCGCTCACCGGCACAAAACCTTCGAGCGTGCTGTTCTGCTCCGCCAGTCGAAAAGGATCGACGGTCTTGGGCAACTCGGCGTTTGGCACGTTTGACATAGGCGCGCAATTTTAGGGACCTGGCAGGGCGCTGTCAAAGGATTCGTCCGCCAAATACGCAACCCGGGCACCGGTTAGGGGTTTCTACCGAGATAAAGACGCCATAGCACCATGGATCGATCTTGATCGCACCGGCGTTTACCATGGCCAGTAACCGGAGGAATCGACCCCATGACCGTCAAACCCCTTGTGCTTGCCTCGTCCTCACCCTACCGCCGGGCCCTGCTGGCCAGGCTCGGTCTTGCGTTTGAATGCGCCAGCCCGGATGTCGATGAGCAGCCCCGCCCGGGAGAACCGGCCGCCGAACTGGCCGAGCGCCTCGCCCGGAACAAGGCCCGGGCCTTGCAGAAAGCCTTTCCGGCCCATTGGATCATTGGCTCCGACCAGGTGGCGACTCTGCCGGATGGCACCTTTTTGTCCAAACCGGGAGACCACGGGAATGCCCGTCGCCAATTGGCCCGAAGCAGCGGCGAGACGGTGACCTTCCATACCGGCCTGGCCCTGCTGGACTCAGCCAGCGGCCGGATTTCCAGCCTCTGTGAACCCTATCGGGTCCACTTCCGGACCCTCAGCGACCGGGACATCGAACATTACCTGCTGGCCGAAACTCCCTACGACTGCGCCGGCAGCTTCAAGATGGAGGGGCTCGGCATCAGCCTTTTCAGGGCCTTGGAGGGGCGGGACCCCAACACCCTTGTGGGGCTGCCCCTGATGGCGCTGATCGACCTTCTGCAGGAAAACGGCCTGGATCTGCTGGCCGTCGCTTACCGCAACTCGAGCCGGGACTGAATCAGCTCCTCGGCGGCGCCGCTGCCCAGAGCCACACCAAAGCGGTCGACAATATCCTGGAACGGTGAAGCGCGGCGGGTGTAGTCCACGGTCTCCGGATAACCGGCCACTTCACGGGCCACGTAACCGGTGCTGCCCAGTCCGTCCACCAGGCCAAGCCCCATGGCCTGCTCCCCGGTCCAGAGCAGGCCGCTGAAAAGGCGCTCATCGTCCGCCAGGCGATCGCCCCGGCCCTCGCGGACCTGGTCGATGAACTGCTGGTGGGTGTTGGCCAGCACGTCTTTCCAGAAAGCCACCTCTTCCTGCTCCTCCGGCTGGAAGGGGTCCAGAAAGCCCTTGTTCTCACCGGCGGTGTAGAGCCGGCGCTCGATCCCCAGCTTGTCCATGATGCCGGTGAAACCAAAGCCGCCGGACACCACGCCAATGGAGCCCACCAGGCTGGCCTTGTCGGCGTAGATCTGGTCCGCGCCTACCGCGATGTAGTAGGCACCGGAGGCGCCGATGTCCATGATCACCGCATAGACCTGCTTGTCAGGGTAATTTTCCCGCAGGCGCTCCATTTCGTCATTGACGTAACCGGATTGGACCGGACTGCCGCCGGGGCTATTGATGCGCAGCACGATCGCCTTGGCCGCCGGGTTCTCGAAAGCCTCCCTCAGGGCAGCGATGATATTGTCGGCGCTGGCCTCGGTTTCCGCCGCAATGGGCCCGCTGACCTCGATCACCGCCGTGTGATCGGTGGCAACACCGGACAGACCCTCCTCGAAAGGCGACTTGAGCATGAAGAACAGCGCAAACAGGTAGACGAACGTCAGCAGCTTGAAGAAGATGCCCCAGCGCCGGCTGCGGCGCTGCTCGGCCTGCATGGACATCACCAGCTTCTCTATCAGCCGCCATTCTTTGGCCTTGGCCTTTTCCCCGGATCCGCCGGACGATTTTTCGCTCGGCGCGGTGGGCGAATTCCAGCCCGGCTTTGGTTCCGAATCCCATTCTGACATTGGCCACTCGCTCCTGGACTGTTGACTGGGCCTGCCGCGGGGCAGGCGTTGGAAGAATAGTGCTAGAGAAGCTCCAGCGCCCGGCGCAGGTCCGCCATACTGTCGACTATGGCCTTGGGACCAAAGGCCGCCAGGGTGTCCTGGTCATGAACGCCCCACTCCACCCCGATGGCCGGCATGCCGATGCGCTGAGCCATCTCCATGTCGTAGATGGTGTCGCCGATCATCACCGCTTCATCGGGCTCGATGCGGTAGAACCGGAGAATCTCGCCCAGCATCGCCGGGTCCGGCTTGGAGCGGGTCTCGTCGGCGCAGCGGGTAATGTCGAAATGCACCCCCAGGCCGCTGCTCACCAGGGCCTTGTCCAGGCCACGGCGACTCTTGCCGGTGGCGACCGCACGGCCCAGTCCGGCCCCCCGCAAATCCGCCAGCATCTCGGTCACGCCGGCAAACACCTCCCTGGGTGTCGTGGCCTTGGTGAAAAAGTAGCGGCCGTAGCCCTCCCGCATCGCCTGCATGTCGGCCCGGGTGATACCCGGATAGAGCGATTCCAGCGCCTCTTCGATGCCCAGGCCGATAATGTTGCGATAGGCTGCACGCTCGAGCGCAGGGTAGCCGAGCTCCGTTGCCGCCTGGTGCAGACTGTCCGCAATGTGCTCCACGGAATCCACCAGGGTACCGTCCCAATCAAAAATGGCGACCTTGACTGCCATAACCGCTCAACCTCTTTACTCCTGTTCGTTCTCGGACCCGGCACCCGCCGGCTGTTACCCCAATGCCTCAATCCGGGCTGCCGGATCGCGCCTCCAGACGCTCAATGACGGCTGCGAAGGCATCGTCGTAGGGCGCTTCCAGACTCAGGGGCTCGCCGCTGCCCGGCAGCGTCAGCTCCAGGGCCCGGGCGTGCAGCATCAGGCGCTGGCCGCCGGCGGCACGGAAGGCTTTCTGGCCGCTATCATCCATATACTTGTCATCACCGGCAATCGGATGCCCGCAGTGGGCACTGTGCACCCGGATCTGGTGGGTCCGGCCGGTCACCGGCGAGGCCTGCATCAGGCTGTAGCCCTGGTAGCGCGCCAGTACCCGGTACAGGGTTCGGGACGCCTTGCCGGCGGCATCCACCCGCACCCGGCGCTCACCGTTGGGCAGCTCGTAGCGCAGCAGCGGCTCATCTACCGCCGTTACGGCCGCCGGCCAGTCACCCTCTACCAGAGCGTGGTAGTGCTTGCGGATGCGCTTCTGGCGCAGCTCTTCCTGCAGGAACCGGAGCGCCGAGCGTTTCTTGGCCACCATCACCAGACCCGAAGTGTCCCGGTCCAGGCGATGCACCAGCTCCAGAAGGCGGGCGTCGGGACGGGCGGCCCGCAGCACCTCGATCAGCCCGAAGTCCAGACCGCTGCCGCCATGGACCGCAATGCCGGAGGGCTTGTTGACCACCAGCATCTCGGCGTTCTCGAACACCACCGCCGCCTCCATCACGCCCTGGACCCGGCTGCCGGGGGCGGGCTTTTCCTCCCGCGCCTTCTGGGTCATGGGCGGCACCCTGACCTGGTCGCCGGCGTTGAGCTTGGTGTCCGGCCGTACCCGGCCCTTATTAACACGCACCTCGCCCTTGCGGATGACCCGATAGATGACACTGCGGGGCACGCCGCGGACCCGAGCCATGAGAAAATTGTCCAGCCGCTGGCCGGCGGTATCCGGGTCCACCGTCAGCCACTGCACTTCACTGCGGAAGCCGGTGTCGGCTGCGGGCTCGGGCCGGGTTTGCCCGGGCTTGCCGTGACGCTGTTTCTGGCCTGGTCTGGAACTGGTCATGACACCCCGGATGATGCGTACGCCGGAGCCCGGCGCACGGGATTGATGAGGCTGCGGAATGCTGTTATATTCCGAGTGCTTCTTTAATTGTCTACGGCCGGGCCACATTGCCTGACGCCGAAGCGGCAGAAGTATACCGACACTATCAGAGAGTTTGAACGCCGGCGGCGCTAACATGACCCGCCACAGCGTCAAAAACCCTTCCGGAGGTCACCGGCCAGCCGCTTAACAGGCGAGGCACGGGGTCGGAAGAGATTATAAAACCGTACGGAAAACCGACGGGCGATATCGCGAAGAATCATTACTATCACGCAGGACCGGGCCGTCCAGCTTACGACTACGACGTGAGACCCAGGGACCCGCGTGAAATTGACATCGGACACCATGCGTCAACAGACACTGACTTCCAAGGACCATCCCCTGCCAACGGGCAGCCGGACAGTCTGCGGTTACCTCGGACGAGCGGGCCGGCTTTCCGCCCCCATCTGATTCGTCTGGCCGCAGCCTGAAGGGCTCGCGGCCGCATGCACGTTCTGCTTCGCAGATGCCCCCAGTCTGGTTTTCTGTCTCATTTAACGACAGGAAACACTTCTTTCCATGAAAAGAATGCTCATCAATGCAACTCACCCTGAAGAGTTGCGCGTCGCCCTGGTTGATGGTCAGCGCCTGTTTGACCTCGATATCGAATCCAGCTCCCGCGAGCAGAAGAAATCCAACATCTACAAGGGCCGCATTACCCGGGTAGAACCCAGCCTGGAAGCTGCCTTCGTGGACTATGGCGCCGACCGCCACGGTTTCCTGCCGCTGAAGGAAATCGCCAAGGAATACTTCCGCAAGTCTCCCGGCCAGATCGAAGGCAAGGTCAACATCAAGGAAGTCGTCTCCGAGGGCCAGGAAGTCATTGTTCAGGTGGACAAGGAGGAGCGCGGTAACAAAGGCGCCGCACTGACCACCTTCATCTCCCTGGCTGGCCGCTACCTGGTGCTGATGCCTAACAACGCCCGCGCCGGTGGTATCTCCCGCCGTATCGAGGGTGACGAGCGCGCCCAGCTCAAGGACGCCATGAACGGCGTCCAGGTGCCCAAATCCATGGGCATCATCGTCCGCACCGCCGGTATCGGCCGCACCAGTGAAGAGCTGCAGTGGGACCTGGATTACCTGGTGCAGTTCTGGGAGGCCATTACCCAGGCCGCCGGCGAGCGTAAGGCGCCCTTCCTGATCCATCAGGAAAGTAACGTCATCATCCGCGCAGTGCGGGATTACCTGCGCCAGGACATTGGCGAAGTACTGATCGACTCCGACGTGGTCTATGAGGACGTGCTCAACTTCGTCCGTGCCGTCATGCCCAGCTTCGAGAACAAGATCAAGCTGTACCAGGACGAGATTCCCCTTTTCAGCCGCTACCAGATCGAAGGCCAGATCGAGACGGCCTTCCAGCGCGAAGTAAAACTGCCGTCCGGCGGCTCCATCGTGATCGACCCGACCGAAGCGCTGGTGTCCATCGACATCAACTCCTCCCGTGCCACCAAGGGTCACGACATCGAGGAAACCGCGCTCCAGACCAACCTGGAAGCGGCCGAGGAGATTGCCCGTCAGCTGCGGCTGCGGGACATGGGCGGTCTGATCGTCATCGACTTTATCGACATGACCCCCGCCAAACACCAGCGCGAGGTGGAACAGAAAGTCCGCGAGGCGCTGGAACTGGACCGGGCCCGGGTACAGGTGGGCAAGATTTCCCGCTTCGGCCTGCTGGAAATGTCACGCCAGCGGCTGCGGCCATCCCTGGGCGAGACCCGTAGCGAAGTCTGCCCACGCTGTAACGGCCAGGGCACCATCCGCGGCATCGAGTCGCTGGCCCTGAGCATCATGCGCCTGATCTACGAGGAGTCCTCCAAGGACAAGACCGGAGAAGTGCGGGCCATCGTGCCCATCCCGGTGGCCACCTTCCTGCTGAACGAGAAGCGCAAGCAGATTGCCGACATCGAGGCAGACCAGGAAGTGACCATCCTGGTCATCCCGGCACCGCACCTGGACACGCCCCATTACGAAATCATCCGTATGCGGGAAGATGAAATCGGCTCCGAGCGCACCTCCAGCTACCACGTGGCCCATGAGTACAGTGCCCCGGACGAGGACGCCGGCGAAGCCGCCACCGCCAAGGAGGTGGTGCGCGAGGAAGCCGCTGTGAAGGCCATCCGGCCCAGTGCGCCGGCACCGTCAGCGGCGTCAACCACCAGCACCCCTGCCCCGGAGAGCCAGGAGGAGGGCCTGTTCCGCAAGCTTTCCCGCAAGATTTCCAACTTCTTCGGCAGTGAGCAGAGCGAAGGCGCCGAAGGCGAGAGCGAGCGCCCGGCCCGGCCCAGCCAGTCCGACCGTCGCAGCCAGGACCGCCAGGAGCGTCGTAAATCCCGCGTCGCACGGGACGAGGGTCCGGCCGGCAAGCGCAGTGGTGAACGGCGCCAGGGCAGCGGCGGCCAGGGCGGCGAACGCTCGGCCAACCGCAGTGACGATAGCAAGTCCGGCGACAGCCGCGGCGGTGAGCGCGGCAAGGGCCGCGGTGGCCGCAACCGGGGTGGCCGTGGCCAGGCCGGCGACGGCGGCCGTAATGGCGGTCGGGACCAGGATCGCAAACCGCAACAGGCAACTACTGCAGCCGAGAGCGGCAAGGACGGCAAGGACGCTAAGGACCAGAGCGCCCCAGCCAGAAAGGATCAGGGTACTCGCGGTGACCAGTCCGGAGGTGATGAGAAGCGCCGCCGGCCCCGTCGCCAGCGCAACCGCGATGGTTCACCGGTAGAAACCCCGGCCAGCAAGCCGGCAGACCGGAAGGCCGACGCCGAACAGGCCGATACCGCGGCACAGTCCCGCCAGGAGGCTCCCCAGCGCCGCCCCGAGCAGGACAAGCCGGCACGACCGGAGCGGGACGCGAAAGCGCCAAGCCAGAAGCCCGAGTCGGCAGACGAGAGCAAGGCTGCCGAGTCCGCCAAGGCGCGGGAAGCCCAGGCGGCCGATGACCAGACCGCCAAGCCCGAAGCCGGCGACAAGCCTGCCCAGGCAGAGGCGAAGCCGGCGGCAACCGCGCCGCAGGCCACCAGGCAGACTGACAAGCCGGAAGACACCTCCAAGGCCGCCAAGTCTGAACGTGCCGAGCCGGCCGCCAAGACCGAAAGCACCGACACCACGGCCAAAGCCGAAGGTGGCGACGCTGCCGAAGGCGGCGCCAAGGTTGAGCGCACCGAAAAGGCTCCGGAAAAAGCAGAGAGGGCGCCACGCCGGCCACGGGGTGGTCGCAAGCCCGCCGCCGACCAGGGCACCGACAGCGACCAGGCCAAGGCCGAGAAGCCCGCGGCCCAGCCGCCTGCCGAGCCGGCCAAGGCCCCGGTCCAGCCGGAGGCAACCGGCGAGACCCGTCCGGCGCCCGCGGCCAAGCAGCCGCCGGCGGACGCCCCGGCAGATGCCAAGCCGGTAAAAGCGGAAGCCCCCAAGGCACCGGCCTCCAGCGACACCGAGGCGGCCAAGCCCGCGGCTGAAACCGGCCAGGCCACGCCAGCGGCAAAGCCTGCGGATAGCGCCAAGGCGGAAACTCCCAAGCCGGCCCCCCAGGCTGCGGACTCCCTGGGCACGACCCCGGGACGCGCCTACAACGACCCCCGCGAGGTGCGTAAGCGCCAGCAGGCGGCCGAAGCGGCGCGCAAGGCCCAGGCCCGCAGCGCCGACGAGGCGAAGGACGATGACACGGCCAAGCAGGACGCCCAGCGTTCTGAGAGCTAGAATGATGCACCAGGGGGAGGCCACGGCCTCCCCCGCCAGTCATCGCCACGGCATTACGCCAGGAGCTTTATGATGTTAACAAACGCGGAAATCGAGTCCCTCGAGGACATTCTGTTTGCCAAGCCTTGGGGCGATGACGCCCTCGATTTCTTTGGTCTTCACGGTGTGGTCTGCGCCAGCGTGGTGGGCCCCGAGCCGGTCTCGGTGGAAACCATGTTCCGCCTCGCCACCGGCCAGGACGAACTGCCGGAGGACGGCGTGCCGGAGACCTTCCGGGCACTGGTCAACCGTCTGTCCCGGGACCTGGCGAATTCGCTGGACATGGGCCAGGCCCTGGAGCTTCCGGAGCCTGAGGATGGCGACCCAATGAACGCCCTGGAAAACTGGTGTGCCGGCTTCGTGGACACCTTCCTGGAGCAGGAGGATGCCTGGCTCAGGGCCGACGAGGCCGAGACCGCGGACTTGCTGGTGCCCATGCTGGCGCTGTCCGGTCTGTTCGAGGACGAGGACTTCCAGCGGGTACGTAACAGTGAGAAGCTGTCGAACCAGATGGCGGATGCCATTCCGGATTCACTGACGGATCTCTATCTGCTGTTCCACGCCCCCGAATAAACCACGCGGCCGCGCTCCCTACCGGCTGATCGCGGCCGACTGACCTGCCACGGGCTGGCGGAAATGCTGCCAGACCGGCACCAGGCCCTCAGGCAGGGCCGGAATCCTGCCCAGCTCACACCAGGGCGCACCGGGAAAGTGAAAATCACTGCCCTGGGAGGCCCACAGGCCCTCACGCCGGCAGAGCTCCGCCAGAAAACCCAGATCACCACTGGACTGGCCGGACGTAATCACTTCCAGGGACTGGCCACCGGCACGCTGGAAGTCCCCCACCAGCGCCCGAAGCTTGGTGGCTGTCAGCTTGTACTTGCGGGGGTGCGCCAGGACGGCGACGCCGCCTGCATCCAGAATCCACTGCACCACGGTCTCCAGCGCCGGCCAGTAAGCCTTCACATCCCCCGGTTTGCCGGTCCCCAGGTAACGCTTGAACGCCTGGTTGGTGTCCTTCACTACACCGGCCTCGATCAATGCTTTGGCAAAATGGGGCCGCCCCGGGACGTCGCCATCGGCCAACGCCCGGGCCCGGTCCAGCAGGTCCGGCACCTTCAGCCGCTCCAGCCTTTCCGCAATCATCGCGGCCCGGCGCCAGCGATTGGCGGTCTGCTCCGCCACGGCCGCGACAAACCCCGGAGCACGGGCATCGAAGTCGAGACCCACCACGTGAATGGTCTGGCTCTTCCATTGGCAGGACAGCTCGATGCCGTTGATCAGCTCGATGCCCGCCTCTTCCGCCGCGCTGCGGGCCTCCGCCAGGCCATCCAGGGTGTCGTGGTCGGTCAGCGCCAGATGGGTCACACCCCGCTCACTGGCCCGGGCCACCAGTTCAGTGGGCGTCAGGGCGCCATCGGAGGCGCGGCTGTGGCAATGCAGGTCGATGCAGGTAAGGCGGGCTTGCGGTATAGTCACGGGATATCCAGAACCGGTAGCGCGGAGCCCTGGCTCCGCCGTAGACGAGCCAGCAGTCTAACAGCTGGCGTCCCAACCCGACAGAAGGAGCGCTCAAGCATCCATGTACTACGCCATCATCAGTGAAGACGTTGAGAACAGCCTGCCCCTGCGGCAATCCGCCCGGCCTGCCCACCTGCAGCGCCTGGAAGACCTCAAAGGCCAGGGCCGCCTGCTGGTGGCCGGGCCGCACCCGGCAATCGACAGCGAGAACCCGGGAGATGCCGGTTTTACCGGCAGCCTGGTGGTTGCCGAGTTCGATTCCCTGGAAGCGGCCAAGCTCTGGGCCGATGCCGACCCCTATCTGGCGGCGGGCGTGTACAAGACGGTGACCGTCAAGCCCTTCAAGGTGGTACTGCCCTGACGGCAGTGCCCCATCGGGGTGCAAGAATGAGCGTTTTGTAATCACAGCCTTCTTGATTGACCCCGCAACTGTGCCAGAATTGCGGCTCTACTTTTAGTTAGTACCTCGGGAACCGACTCAGTGACACCTATCCGCCTGACTGCCCTGCTCCTTATGCTCGCGACCTGCCTGCCCCTGCAGGCCAAGACCGTTTACATCGACGACACCCTTTACGCGCCGGTCCGCAGTGGTGAAGGCACGCAATACCGTATCCTCCATAACGGCCTGCGCAGCGGCACCCCCGTCGAGCTGCTGGAGCGCGCGGAGTCCGGTTACAGCCGCGTCCGCACCCCGGACGGTATCGAGGGCTGGATCGTCAGCCGCTACCTGAGCGAGCAACCCATTGCGCGGGATCGCCTGGCGGCCGCACAGCAGCAGCTGGAGCGTACCCGCAATGAGCTCGCCAGCGTGCGGGAGACCCTGCAGCAGACCCAGGCCGAGCGAGACGAACTGGCCAACGCGGAAAGCCGGCTGGAGAATCGCTCGGAAGAACTCGCAGAGGAGCTCCGGGAAATCAAGTCCATCTCCGCCAACGCCATTTCCCTGAAAGAGCGCAACCAGGAACTGCAGGAGGTCAATCAGCGCCTGCGCAACGACGTGGAAGTACTGACCGCGGAAAAGGAGCGGCTGGAAGCCAAGAAGGAGTCCGACTTCATGCTGCTGGGCGCAGGCCTGGTGCTGCTGGGCGTGATCCTGGCTTTGGTGGTGCCGCTGCTCAAGCCCACCCGCAAGCACGACACCTGGGCCTGACCGGGGCGCCACCCTACATCTGGTGGCTCAACGACCAGAGAACCACTAAATAGTCGGCATTTGCCGATTTTTATGACGGATGATTCTTTGACCGGAGCTCCGTCAGGCCTTATAACTACCAAAACCACAGGCAAGGGGCCGCAGTCATGTCGATGTCCATGAAAGACTATTCCGAGAAGCGTGATTTCCACCGCATGCGGGTGAACTCGGAAATCCAGATCACCACCCTGCAGGGCGAGACCTTCACCGGCATCTGCCGCGATCTCAGCGGCACCGGCATGCAGCTGTATGTGAACAGGCCGGTGGCCGAAGGCGACGAACTGCTGACCCTGCTGGCCGCCAGTGGCAAGGATTTCCCACCTTTTGAAACCAGTGTACGGGTGCTGCGGGCAGAGCCGGAAGGCGACGGTTACCTGCTGGGCACCGCCATCATCGAGGTTAAGCGCTGATATTGACCCCTGACGGGATCTGGAATCGAGCTTGAGAGGGTTCTGGAAGGGGTATGGAAGGGAGTTGCGCCGGTCCGGAAGCCGGCGCTCTCACCAGGGGGACATCACTCCCCGAACAGCGGCTTCTCTGACACCACGATGCCATTGTTGTCGGCGTAGACGTAATGACCGGGCTGGAAGGTAACGCCGGCGAAGGTCACCGGAATGTCCTGCTCTCCCACACCACGCTTGTTGCTCTTGCGGGGATGAGATCCCAGCGCCTGCACACCAAGTGACGTCTTTCCGACCACGTCCACGTCGCGGACGCAACCGTAGATGATCAGCCCGGCCCAGCCGCTGTCAGCGGCTTTCTCCGCCAGCATGTCACCCAGCAGTGCACAGCGTTTGGAGCCGCCGCCATCCACAACCATGACCCGGCCCTTGCCCGGTTCGGCCACCAGCTCCTTGACCAGGGAATTGTCCTCGAAACACTTGACCGTCACGATCGGACCGCCAAAGGCTTCCACGCCACCGTAATTGCGAAAGCCGGGGTCCACCACCTGCACTTCCGGGTGATCGTCACAAATATCGGGTGTTACTATCGGCACGCCTTGCCTCCTGTCATCACTACTGCCATCGTCTGCCCGGCGGGCGCGTTCCCCCGCCTCCCGCCGCCTCAGACACCGTCACATCTCAGCCCATGTCCACCTGTTCTTCCGCCAGGAAGAACCAGGTGTCCAGCACCGAATCCGGGTTCAGGGATACGCTGTCGATACCCTGATCCATCAGCCACTTGGCCAGGTCCGGATGGTCGGAAGGGCCCTGGCCGCAGATGCCCACGTACTTGCCGGCCTTCTTGCAGGCCTGGATGGCGTTGGACAGCAGCGCCTTGACCGCGTCGTTACGCTCATCGAACAGATGCGCCACAATGCCGGAGTCCCGGTCCAGGCCCAGGGTCAGCTGGGTCAGGTCGTTGGAGCCGATGGAGAAACCGTCGAAGTGCTCCAGGAACTGCTCCGCCAGCAGTGCATTGGCCGGCAGTTCACACATCATGATCAGGCGCAGGCCGTTTTCGCCCCGACGCAGGCCGTTCTCCGCCAGCAGCTCCACCACCTGGGCCGCCTCGCCCACGGTGCGCACGAAGGGCACCATGATCTCGACGTTGTCCAGGCCCATCTCGTCACGCACTTTCTTCAGCGCCCGGCATTCCAGCTCGAAGCAGTCACGGAAGGTCTCGGAGATGTAGCGGGAAGCGCCGCGGAAGCCCAGCATCGGGTTCTCTTCGTCGGGCTCGTACAGGGTACCGCCGATCAGGTTGGCGTATTCGTTGGACTTGAAGTCCGACAACCGCACGATGACTTTCTTGGGGGCGAAGGCCGCCGCCAGGGTGGAGATGCCCTCCACCAGCTTGTCGATGTAAAAGTCCACCGGTGAGGTGTAGCCGGAAATCCGCTTCTCCACGGTCTGGCGGATGTCGCGGGGCAGGCCGTCAAAGTTCAGCAGCGCCTTGGGATGGACGCCGATCATGCGGTTGATGATGAACTCCAGGCGGGCCAGGCCCACGCCCTCGTTGGGCAGCGACTGGAAGTCGAAGGCCCGGTCCGGGTTGCCCACGTTCATCATGATCTTGAAGGGAATGTTGGGCATGGACTCGACGGTGTTCTCCCGCAGTTCGAAATCCAGCTGGCCGTCGTAGATCAGGCCGGTATCGCCCTCGGCGCAGGATACGGTGACCGGCTGGCCGTCCTTGAGGAGCTCGGTGGCATCGCCACAGCCCACCACCGCCGGTATGCCCAGCTCCCGGGCAATGATGGCGGCGTGGCAGGTGCGCCCGCCGCGGTCGGTGACGATGGCGGAAGCCCGCTTCATCACCGGCTCCCAGTCCGGGTCGGTCATGTCGGTGACCAGTACGTCGCCGGCCTGGACCCGATCCATCTCGTTGATGCTGGTGACGATCTTGACCGGGCCACTGCCGATCTTGTGACCGATGCTGCGGCCCTCGACAATCACCTTGCCCTGCTCTTTCAGCAGGTAGCGCTCCATGACGTTGGCGGAGGCCCGGCTCTTGACGGTTTCCGGACGGGCCTGAACGATGTAGATGCGGCCGTCGTCACCGTCTTTCGCCCACTCGATGTCCATCGGGCGCTGGTAGTGCTCCTCGATGATCATGGCCTGCTTGGCCAACTCCGACACTTCCGCGTCGGTGATGCAGAAACGGTTGCGGTCCTCCGGCTCCACCTTGACGGTGTCCACCGAGCGTCCGGCTTCCTGGGTGCCTGAGTAGACCATCTTGATGGCCTTGCTGCCCAGGTTGCGACGCAGCACGGCGGGGCGGCCGGCGGTCAGGGTGGGCTTGTGGACGTAGAATTCGTCCGGGTTGACGGCGCCCTGCACCACGGTCTCGCCGAGGCCGTAGGAGGCGGTGATGAAGACCACGTCCTGGAAGCCGGATTCGGTGTCCAGGGTGAACATCACGCCACTTGCGGCGGTCTCACTGCGCACCATCTTCTGGATACCGGCAGACAGGGCCACCAGTTTGTGGTCGAAACCGTGGTGGACACGATAGGAAATGGCGCGATCATTGAACAGGGAGGCGAATACCTCCTTGACGGCGGTTTTGACCTGCTGCAAGCCAACGATATTGAGGAACGTCTCCTGCTGGCCGGCAAAGGACGCGTCCGGCAGATCTTCCGCGGTGGCGGACGAGCGCACCGCAACCGCCATCCGGTGGTTATCCTTGCGCAGCTGCTCGTAGGCCTGCTCCAGGGCGTCTTCCAGGGGCTTGGGCAGAGGCGTGTCCACCACCCACTGGCGAATCTGGGCGCCCACATGGGCCAGTTCGTTGACGTCGTTTACGTCCAGGGAGTCCAGGGCGTTGTCGATGCGCTCTTTGAGGCCATCCTTGGCGAGAAACTCGCGGTAGGCATGGGCGGTGGTCGCGAACCCGCCGGGGACGGTGACCCCGGCATTGGCAAGATTACTGATCATTTCGCCGAGGGAGGCGTTCTTGCCGCCAACCCGGTCAACGTCAGCCATGCCCAGGTCGTCAAACCAGATAATGTAATCTTCCAAAGCGGATCTCCCTTGAGTCTGTAACGCTGCGAGCCAAAAACATTCTGAGGGTCTCGAACCAGGCCCGTATCATACTGTAACCTGCATGGATTACCTAGCCAACAGAGCCCTCCGGGGGCCCTGATATGACTGCACTGGCGTCATAAACCGCCACAATGGAGCCTGTACCCGATCATGAAACGCACCGCCTTTTTTATCTCCGACGGCACCGGCCTGACAGCCGAGGGGCTTGGCAACAGTCTGCTGGCCCAGTTCGAGAAAATAGAGTTCGAGAAGATCACGGTGCCCTACATCGACAATGTCGAGAAGGCGGAGGACATGGTGACCCGGATCAACCAGGCGGCGGAGGTGGATGGCGCCAAGCCGCTGGTGTTCGACACCATCGTCAACAGCGACATCCGGGAGGTGATCGGGCGCGCCAACGGCTTCATGGTGGATATTTTCGGGACTTTCCTGCAGCCGCTGGAAACCGAGCTGAATTCATCCTCCTCCTATACGGTGGGCCGCTCCCACGCCATCAACAACGAAAGCAACTACGAGCGGCGCATTCATGCGGTCAATTTTGCCCTGGATAACGACGACGGCGCCCGTACCCGGCATTACGACGAGGCGGACCTGATCCTTGTCGGGGCTTCCCGCAGCGGCAAGACCCCCACCTGCCTGTACCTGGCACTGCAGTACGGCATCAAGGCCGCCAACTATCCGATCACCGAGGAGGATTTGGCCGATCAGCAGATGCCGGTGCCGCTGCGGCCCCACAAGGAGAAGATTTTCGGGCTCACCATCGACCCGGAGCGGCTGGCCACCATCCGCAACGAGCGCCGGCCCAACTCCCGTTACTCGTCCATCAAGCAGTGCCTGCACGAAGTGGAGGAAATCGAGCTGATGTACCGTCGCGAGCGGATTCCCTACATGAACACCACCACCTCATCGGTGGAGGAGATTTCCACCCGCATCATGGTGACCACCGGCCTGAAGCGTCACCGCTAGACCGTCACCAGACCAGGCAAAGCCGGCCCGGGGCTTTCCGGGGCCGGCTTCCTTTCCCAGGGATTTCTCTAGAGCTCTTCGATCGCCAGACCCAGGGATTCGGCCTTGGCGCGCTGGTCCGGGCTGGTAATGACCGCGGTGCTGGCCTTCTCCGGCACCAGCCAGGTTTTCGCCACCCGGCGCAGGTCGTCGATGGTGGTTTCCAGCACCCGCTGGCGGAACCGGGCCTGCTGTTCCGGTGTGCGCCCGAACAGCCGGTTCTGGAAGGCATGGCGGGCCTCACCGGACGGTGACCGGGGCTTGTCCAGGCCACCGATCACCCCCAGAATCGATTCCTCCAGCGCCTGGGGGTCATGGTCTGCGGTCTGCAGCCATTCCAGGGCATGATCGAAGTCGTCCAGAGTCTCCGCCAGCCGCGGATCCCGGTAGGAGAAAAAGCGGAAGCTGCCGTTGACGCTGTCCTGGCCGGCGCCGCCACCGTAGGCGCCGCCCTTCTCCCGGATTGCCCGGTGCAGGAAGCCATTGCGCAGGAAACCACCCAGCACCGTCAGCGCCGCCGCATCGGGATGATCCACCGGCACCGTGCTGTAGGCCTTGGCACAGAAATTCACCTGGGTGGAGGTGAGCCAGGCCTGGCGGCTCTGGTAGTTCACCGGCTCCACCTGCCAGCGCTCACCCTCCGACTGCTCTGAACTGGGCCAGCACTTGCGGATACCCGCCACCAGCGATTCCAGTTGCTCCTCTTCGGCAATGGCCAGGAACTGCCGCTGCTGCTGGCGCATGCGCCCGTGCAGGTCCGCCAGGCGCTGGCACAAACGCTCCAGCTCCCTGGGGTCGTCCAGGGCATCGTCCAGGGCCTTGATACCCCGGATGGCCTCCAGTCCGCCCAGCTGAAATGAAAGCCAGGCGCCCGGGCTCAGGCCCTGGGACGCCGCGGCCATGGCCAGGGCGTGGCCACTGCCGGTCACCGACTGCTCGCGACGAGAGCGGATCTGGGCGATCAGCTCCCGGATGCGGCCCTGCTCGTCAAAGCGGGCGCCCTGCACCAGGTCGTGGAGCAGTTTGCTGAGGGCGTCCCGGTTGCGGGCCAGGGCCTTGCCGCTGTAGATCAGGTAGCCGGACAGATCCTGCACATCATCGACGCTGCCACGGGCGGAAATGGAGGCAGACAGCCCGCCGGACTCCGCCGAGATGCGGTCCTGCATCGCCAGGTAATCCAGCTCACCGCAGCCCACCTCGGTCACGCAGGTGGTGTAGAGCGGCAGCAGCAGGAGTTCGTCGCGGTCCATGGGGGGCAGCGGCACCACGATCTGCTCGTACACAAGGCCGTTGGTGCCCTGGGCATAGAGGGTGGCCGGCAGCTCGCCACTGTAGCGGGCTTCCGGCTCCGGCATCTTGAGGGGCACGTCGGTCAGGTCCACCTTGGGCAGGATGCTGTCGTCGTCCTTGCGGGTCTGGCGGGCCTCCAGGGCCTGGGCCCGCTCGACGATGCGCCGGGCTTCCTCGTCGCTGAGGGCCTGCTTGCGGCGCTCCAGGGCCGCCCGGATGGCGGCCTGGCGGCGGCTCTCGATCTGGTCGTCCGGACGCAGGGTCAGGGTGACCCGGTGGGGGTTGTCCAGCAGTTTGCGGCGGATCAGATCCGGTATGTAGACGGGGTCCTTGATCTTCTCCCGCATCTCCACCAGGACCGGCTCCAGGTCAAGCAGGGCCACCGGGTCGCCCCCGTGAACCATGGGCGAGATAGCCTCCATGATCAGCTGCAGGCCATAAGGCATGCCGTCACCCGAAATCTCCCGCTGATGCAGTTCGAGCTGGTGCAGGATCGCCTCCAGGCGCTCCTGGCTGACGCCCTCCTCGGCCACCTGTTCGAGCACGCCCTCGATCAGGGCTTCCACGTCGCCGTGGCGGCCGGGTTCGGTGCCCTCGATGCCGCAGACAAAGGTCATTTCCCGGTTGGAGTCCTCCAGCCCGCACAGGGGCGAGGGCGCATGGCCGATATCGTTGGTTTCCAGGGCCCGCATCAGCGGCGAGGCGCTGTTTTCCAGCAGTACGCTGGCCAGCAGCTGGTTTTCCAGGTTTTCCTGCAGGTCGAAGCTGTGGCCCAGCAGCCAGCCCATCACCACGTGGGTCTTGCCCTCGGTGTCCTCGCCCTCACTGACGGCGTAGGCCTGCTCCACCCGTACCGGTGAGAACATCCGCTTCTCGTCCCGCACCGGCAGCTCGATGTCCAGGTGCTCGAAGCGCGACAGCGCCAGCTCCTCGAATTTCTGATGGTGCTCGAAGGCGGGAATGTTGCCAAAGGTGGCAAAGAAAGCGTTGCTGGGGTGGTAATGGTGCCGGTAGAAGGACACCAGGTCGTCGTAGTCCAGCTCGACGATTTCGTCCGGATCACCGCCGCTGTTGTAATGGTAGGTGGTGGTGGGGAACAGGTGGCTGGACAGGGTCTGCCAGAGCTGGGAGGTGGCCGAGCTCATGGCGCCTTTCATCTCGTTGTAGACCACGCCCCGGTACACCAGCGGCGTGCTGGGGTCGTCCGGGGTCTCGAATTCCAGGCGGTGGCCTTCCTGGGCAAAGTCCAGCGGATCCAGCTTGGAGAAGAACACCGAATCCAGGTAGACCGACAGCAGGTTGTCGAAATCCTTGCGGTTCTTGCTGGCGAATGGATAGGCCGTCCAGTCGCTGCTGGTGAAGGCGTTCATGAAGGTGTTCAGCGAGCGGCGGATCATCATGAAGAAAGGATCACGCACCGGGTACTTCTCGCTGCCGCACAGGGCGGTGTGCTCCAGGATGTGGGCCACGCCGGTGGAATCCATGGGGAAGGTCCGCAGCGCCACGAAGAACACGTTCTCGTCGCTGTCTGACGCCATATGGAGATGACGGGCGCCGGTCTTACGGTGCCGGTACTCTTCAACAACGATATTGAGGGTGGCGATGCGGTGACTGCGCACCTTCTCGAACGCTGGATGCACGCCGTTTTCGCTGCCTGCTGTCATTCCGATATCCTGTCTGGTAACAAGTGAGGTCTGTAGGTTAACACGCCATTTCGATTAATATGCAGGTGTGAGGTTTTACGCTACTCGATCAGTCGATAGCTGTATAGACATACTCCTGACCGAGGAAATCCGACCACCATGACCACTGACTCCCAATCCCGACCGGCAGATTCCGACAGTGGCTTTACCCCGGTCAGTGACGCCGGTCCAGACGAAGCCGTAGCGGGGCCGGCACTCGCGGAGACACATCAGGAGCCCGAGCCCCAGGCAGCCTCCGGAGCTGCCACGGCCTCCCGTCCGGCGCCGGGCATCGCCGCCTACTGGGCCGAGCGCCGGCATTACCTGCAGAACATCCGTAAGGTGCCTGAATTGCGGCAGAAGTTCGTCCAGGCCCTGGCCATCTACATCTTGCGGCGCGCGCTCTGGTCGTTCGGCTTCTTTCCGGTTTTCATCGCTTTCTGGGTGCCCTTCGTGCTGGCCAGCTTCAATCCGGTGGTGCTGGTGGGTGAGCTGCTGCCGGCGCTGGAGGCCTTCCTCAACGCCAATCCCGAAGTCCAGGCCAACACCATCAGCACCCTGGTGATCGCCTGGCTGTCCATCGGCTTCTTCTTTCTGGTGTTCGATTTTGTCCTCACGCCCTTCCGCTCCCCCTACCAGTACGAGGCCGATGTCTACATGCGGGCCTGGGAGCTGCGCAACCATGACCAACTTCCGGACAAAGTGTGATAGGGGCTGCAATCTCGTTAACTTAGGTCACTTCCTGTTACATAACGTACAGCCGACCCGCTAAGATGATTTGGCATTGCTGCCAGATCGGTCGCCGGCGGGCACCGCTGAGACCCTGCCCGTTTGCCCCGGCCCCGACAACGCACGCTAAACCGACTGCAGATTGACGAGGATCCGGATGGTCGATTTCAGACCGCTACTGTTCATCAACGCCCTGGCCCTCATGTTGCTGGTCACTGCCGGTTTTGCCGCCATCCAGGAGGGTCCGGATCAGGCCGTGGCAGCACCGGTTGCCGGGACGTCGCAGCCGCGGATCAGCGCCGCCACCAGCATGGCCGACGAGCCCGCCGATGCGCCCCCGGTCTTTGCCGAGACCACTGCACCTGGGTCCGAGCCCGCGCCCGAGGTGGAGCCGGTTCAACTGGCCCTGGCGGAGCCGGCGATGCAGCCGCCCTTCTCCGTAGGCAGCCCCGAATCACCGGCGCCAGCGTCTGCCGGCCCGGACATCGCCAACGCCCCAGCAGACGTTGAGCCCGAGCCACGGGCAACTGCGCAGGAGCAAAGGCCGGAACCGGAGCTACCAAGCCTGGCCAGGGTCACCCTGCGCTCCAACGTCTACCAGGATCAGGTCACCATCAACGGCGAGCCCCGGGGCTCCACCCGGCTGGAGCTGGAGCTGGAACCCGGTCAGTACGAGGTCGTGATCAGCAAGCCGGGCTACCGGCCCTGGCAGCAGAGCCTGGCGGTGGACGCCGGCGATGAGCTGACCCTGGTGGGCGAGCTGGCAGCCTATACCCGGGTGGACTACCGCAACGGAACCTGGGTGGGGGGCGTGAAGACCGGCGACGGCACCTACGACGACCGCGACGGCCTGCGCTACGAGGGCAGCTTCGTGGACGGACAGTTCCACGGCAAGGGCACCGCCTGGTATCCCGACGGCGGCCGCTACGAGGGCGACTGGGACATGGGCCGGCGTGCCGGTGAAGGCAGCTATCGCGGCGCCGACGGCTCCCGCTACACCGGTCAGTTCGCCGGTGACCAGTTCAATGGCCAGGGCACCCTCACCCGGGCCAACGGCGATATTCTCACCGGCGAATGGGTGGACAACCGGCTCAATGGCCACGGCTCGCTGACCACCGCCGACGGCATGCTCTACGTAGGCGGCTTCCGCAACGACCGCTTCCACGGTGAGGGCTCCCTGACCTACCCCGACGGCCGGGCCTACGAAGGCGAATTCTCCAATGGCCAGTTCCACGGCGCGGGCAGCGAGATACTGGCCAGCGGCAAGAAATACCAGGGCGAATACGTGGAAGGAAAGTTCCACGGCAAGGGGCTGCTGCTGAATCCCAACGGCAGCTCCATCGAGGCTACCTTCCGTTACGGCGAGCCTTATGGCCAGGTCAAGCTCACCACCCCGGAGGGCGAGATCTTCCGGGCGCGCACCAGCGAACCGGGGGTTTGCTACCGGGACAAGAGCTACCGCGCAACCCAGTGCCCGCCACTGGAAGGCTGGTAGGCAAAGGAAGTTTCAATGGCAGGGGACGCCCGGGCAGACCGCCGGCCGGCGTTGATCACACAGACACGTGGTAAAGGTTGAGGTTGTATGATGGCTATCAAGAACGCACTTCTGGTGGACGACTCCAAGGTGGCCCGTTTCGCGCTCAGCAAACTGCTGGAGGGCCGCGAGATGGAGGTCAATATGGCCGGCTCCGCCGAGGAGGCACTGGAATACCTCAGCAACAACGGCCGGCCGGAC
This sequence comes from Marinobacter sp., assembly GCF_033722195.1. Lineage (GTDB taxonomy): Bacteria > Pseudomonadota > Gammaproteobacteria > Pseudomonadales > Oleiphilaceae > Marinobacter. The sequence continues at coordinate 44,806 of NZ_JAWVZL010000005.1, read as the reverse complement.
GTCATCTTCATGGACCACCTGATGCCGGGCATGAACGGCGTCGAGGCCACCAAGGCCATCAAGGGCAACCCGGACACCGCCGCCATTCCCATCATCATGTGCACGTCCAAGAAGTCAGCCTCCTTCATGGAGGAGGCCCGCAACTTCGGCGTCTACAACATTCTCACCAAACCGCCCCACACCGAGGGGCTCAATTCGGTGCTGACCCAGCTGGCCAGCGATGTGGCGGAAGGCAACCTGCCAGAGGCCCCCAAACTGACCGCCGTTACCGACCAGGATGCCGGTGAGGACGACGTCCAACTGCCGCCCCACGCCTCCCTGGACATGACGCCCAAGGGCGAAGAGCGGGGCAACGGCCGCGCCACCGGCCCCCAGGTGGTACCGCTGACCAGCGAGCTGATCGAGCAGATTGCCCGCTCGGCGGTGAAAACCCACATCAACAATCGGCTGCACGAGCTGCTCAGCAGCCTGTTTGACGAGCAGTTCGACCATCTCAAGCGGGCCCTGGACGAGGCCGACCGCAAACAGGGCCAGGCCCTGGAAGACCGTCTCGGCGCGGTTACCGAGGCCCTGGAAAAGCAGACTCAGAACCTGAAGGACGAGCTAACCACCGAAGTCAGCCTGACCCTGGCCCGGGAGATGGCGGAACTGCGCAAGGATCTGACCCGCAGCGGCGGTTTCACGCGCGAGCATATGGCCGAGCTCAAGGACCACATCACCAGCGTCCAGACCATCGACACCGAGTTCTGGCAGACCCTGCAATCCGAGGCCATCCAGCAGGCCCACGAGATCTCCCGGGAGACCGCCGAGGACATCGCCCAGCGCACCATCGACCTGTATGTGAACCAGCAGAAAGCCGCCAGTTCCCGACTCTACACCCTGGGACTGTCGGTGAGCCTGGGCATATTTGCGGTGGGTATTGCCTGGTTGTCAGGCCTCTTCGCCTGACCCGAAGCGCTTACGGGTCCTGAGCCGCCCCCGTGAAAGCAAGGGACCGCCAGCGCCGCCACTGGGCCGGGGTATCCAGGTCCCGATCACAGCCCGCCATCCGGATGGTATGGGCGCCCTTCCTGCGCAGCACCTGAGCCGCGCCCCTGTCTCCACGCAATTCCATAAGCTCGGGCCAGAGTCCACGCGGCAGGTATGCCGGCACTCCAGGGCGGCCCCCGTGGTCGGCGGCGACGGGCTGGTCCGGCCGGGCTTCGGCAGCGGCGGCCAGCGCCTGCAGGGATGCCGGCGCAATCAGCGGCTGGTCCACCAGCAACACAAAGCAGCCGGGCACATCCACCGGCAAGGCCGCCAGTCCGGTCTGCAGGGATGAGGCCATACCCTCCGGCCAGCGCTCGTTGAACAGCCAGCGGTAAGGCCGGCGCCGGCAACGGTAGCGCAGCAGCGGATAGCGGCAGCCGGCCACCACCCAGACCCGCGGGCCCAGGCAGAGGCCCTGACCCATGGCGTGGTCCAGCAGACTGCCCTCGCCCCAGCTCAGCATGGCCTTGGACCGCCCCATGCGGCGGGAGGCACCGGCGGCCAGGATCAGGACCGGGAACCGGGAAGACGGGGGCGCGTCGGCCATCGCATTTTCTCACTCTGCCAGGCGGTTTTTTGCTAGAATCCGGCACTATTCAACCATACCCGCGCAAGCAGACCTATTGTCAGCAGGCCTCTTCATGAACCACCTTTTCGTCGACAACCTGACCGTGATCGATTTCGCCTACCTGGACCCGAGCCGCGGCCTGGTGGGGGAAAGCTGGATCGTGGACGTGGTTCTGGGTGGCGAGCTGGACGAGCAGGGCATGGTGTTCGACTTCAGCGCCGTCAAACGCAGCATCAAGCGGGTGATCGACGAGCGGGTCGACCACCGGCTGGTGGTGCCGGCTGACTATCAGGGCCTGGAGCTGGCCCGGGACACCGGCAACACCCTCGTGTGGCAGCTGCGGGACGGCGGGCGCATCGTGCATCGGGGGCCGCAGGAGGCCTTTGTGCTGGTGCCCGGCGAGACCCTGATCACTTCTGCGGTGGCGCAGTTGCTGGAGCGGGAACTCAGGACCGTGCTGCCGGGCAATGTGCAGGACATCCAGATCCAGCTGCGGGAGGAGATCATCGAGGGCGCCTACTACCACTATGTCCACGGCCTCAAGAAGCACCTGGGCAACTGCCAGCGCATCGCCCACGGCCACCGCTCGCCGATCCAGATTCGACGCAACGGCCAGCGGGACCTGACACTGGAGCGCCACTGGGCCAGGCTCTGGCAGGACATCTATGTGGGTTCCGAGGAGGACGTCAGCGACCGTTACGTGGACGACCAGGGCACCGCCTACGTCACCTTCGACTACGAGGCCAACCAGGGCGAGTTCAGCCTGACGCTGCCCGAGGAGCGAGTCTACATGATGGACAGCGACACCACGGTGGAGCTGATTGCCGCCCACATTGCCGACCAGTGTAAGCGGCAGCTACCGGAGGACAGCATTCAGGTGAAAGCCTTCGAGGGGGTTGGTAAGGGGGCGCTGGCGGTGCGCTAGCGCCAGGCGGGTCCGGCAGGGCCCTTTCCGGCTCCGAATGACAGACACAAAAAAACCGCCAGCAGGCGGTTTTTTTGATGGCTGGCCGGCATGCACCGGACTGCCTGAATAGTGGCGTCCCCTACCGGGTTCGAACCGGTGTTACCGCCGTGAAAGGGCGGTGTCCTAGGCCACTAGACGAAGGGGACTGAAAAATGGTGGAGCCAGACGGGATCGAACCGTCGACCTCGACGCTGCCAGCGTCGCGCTCTCCCAGCTGAGCTATGGCCCCATCAACGGAGCGGTATATTAGTGATCGGTCCGGGGTGCGTCAACCCCGGCAACCGCATTTTTTTCAGATAATTCGCGATCGCCGGGAAATCGATCAATTACCGCTCAGTCCAGCGCCAGACTGGCGTATTCCTTTTCCACCGTCTTGGTTTCCTTCTTGGAAAAGCCACCGAGCACATTCAGGGCATGGCGCAGGCGGGAGCGGGTCATGTCCGGCCCCAGCAAGGCCATGGAGTCCATCACCGACCAGGAGTTGGGGGTGCCGGCGATGGCCACGAAGATCGGCGTCATGAAGTCCCCCATCTTCAGGTCCATGGCCTTGGCCAGGGCCTTGATGTCGGCGAAGATGTTGGCCTTGCTCCAGTGACGCTGGGCTTCCAGGCGCCAGAGGGTGAACTGCACCACCCGCCGCAGGGTGCCGTCATCCAGCTTGGAGTGGTTGAAGTCCTCAGGGGTAAGGTTCAGCAGGCCGGAGAACATGAAAGCGGCCATGGGCGCCACATCGCTGAAGATCTCCGCCCGGCCCTTGATATGGGGTACCAGCTCGGCCAGGGCCTCGCGGTTGAACCACCAGTCCCGCATCCGGTCCATGAACTGCTCGTCGCTGAGGTCCTCCCGCAGCCAGACGCCGTTCAGCCAGCGCAGCTTGTCCATATCGAAGATGGGCCCGCCCAGGGACACCCGCTGAATGTCGAAGTTGGCCACCATCTCGTCCAGGGTAAACTTCTCGCGCTCATCCGGCATGGACCAGCCCATCCGACCGAGGTAGTTCAGCACCGCCTCCGGCATGAAGCCCATGCGCTCGTAGAAATTGATGCTGGTGGGGTTCTTGCGCTTGGACAGCTTGCTCTTGTCCGGGTTGCGCAGCAGCGGCATGTGGCACAGTACCGGCATCTGCCAGCCGAAGTACTCGTACAGCAGCTTGTGCTTGGGCGCCGAGTTGATCCACTCCTCGCCCCGCAGCACGTGGGTGATGGCCATCAGGTGGTCGTCCACCACATTGGCCAGGTGGTAGGTAGGCATGCCGTCGGACTTCAGAAGGATCTGGCAGTCCACCTGGGCCCAGTCGATTTCAATGGTGCCCCGCAGCATGTCGTCGATCTGGCAGACGCCCTCGTCCGGCACTTTCATGCGGATCACGTAGGGCTCGCCCGCATCCAGCCGCCGTTTGACCTCGTCCGCCGGCAGTTCCAGGTCGCCCTTGATACCGGGATTCAGGCCCTGGGCCTTGCGCTCCTCCCGGATCGCCTCCAGCTCCTCCGGCGTACGGAAACAGTAGAAGGCATGGCCCTTGTCCACCAGCTCCATGGCGTACTGGCGGTAATCGCCCTTGCGCTCGGACTGGCGGTAGGGCGCGTAGGGGCCGCCCACGTCCGGGCCCTCGTCCCACTCCAGGCCGAGCCAGCGCAGGGCCCGCAGGATGTCCCGTTCGGATTCGGCGGTGCTGCGGGCCTGGTCGGTATCCTCGATGCGCAGGATGAACTGGCCACCGTGCTGGCGCGCGAAACACAGATTGAACAGCGCCACATAGGCAGTGCCTACGTGTGGATCACCGGTGGGGGACGGCGCGATGCGGGTACGTACGGTCATGAAAGCATCCTGGTTGACGGGCGCCGCGAACGGCAGCCGTGAGTGGAAAAGCCCGCATTATACCGGCGATGACCGGATTTCGCATGAGCGGGTCAGGATTGACTGTGCCGTTCAATGCAATATTATAACATTCCAAATTTATTCAGCCGGAAGACCCCATGCGCCGATCCCGATTTCCCTCACTGTTGCCCTCCGCCGCCCTGCTGGCCCTGCTGCTGCCCGCCGGCGCCGCATTCGCCGAGCCGGACGTCCGCATCGTCACCTCCCTGAAGCCCATCGAGCTGCTGGTACACGCCGTGGCCACGCCGGGGATGACGGTCACCACCCTGGTGCCCAGCGGCGCCAGCCCCCACACCTACCAGATGCGACCCTCTGAGCGGCAGGACCTCGCCCGGGCGGACCGGATCTTCTGGGTGGGCCCGGGCATGGAAAACTTCCTGAATCGCATACTGACCGGACCGGATTTCACCGACCGGGCGGTGAGCCTGGCGCCGCCGGGCCTGCTGACGGCGCATGGCGACGAAGAGCATGATGACGAGGGCCATGAGGACCATCATGATGAGCACCACGATGATCACCACGGCCACGACGAGCACCATCACGATGAGCATCATGGTGACCACCACAAGGAGGAAGGCCATGAAGAAGCTCATCACGAACAGGCCGAAGACCCCCACGCCCACGACCATGGCCACGGTGCCGACCCCCACCTCTGGCTTGACCCCGCTCTGGCGCTGATCATGGCCGGCCAGATCCGGGACTCCCTGGCAACACTGCCGGGCGCCGACAAGGCCGCCCTCGATGCCAACCTGGCCCGCTTCCGGGACACCATGAAGGCCAAAGAGAGTCAGATCCGCCAGCAGCTGCAGCCGGCCCGGGACATCGCCATCTTCACCTACCACGACGCCTTCGGCCGCTTCGCCGAGCATTACGGGCTGTCCATCGCCGGGGTTCTGACCCCGACCCCCGAGCGCTCACCGGGCGCACAGCACCTGGCCAAGGTGCAGCAGCAACTGGCCCAGGCCGGGCAGCCCTGCCTGCTGACCGAACCCCAGTTCAGCCGCCAGTGGTGGCGCAACCTGACGGAAGAAGTGAACCTGCGCTTCAGCACTTGGGATCCGCTGGCCAGCGACATCGAAGCGGATCAGGACGGTTACCTGGAATTCCAGCAGAGCCTGGCGGACGCCGTGCTCAAGTGCCTACCAGAGCAGGCCCAGTAACAGTGGCACGGTGACGGTGGCCAGCAGGGTCTGGCCACTGATTATGGCGGCCATCAGGGGGGCGTCGCCCCCCAGCTGGCGGGCCAGGATGTAGGAGGAGGACGCCGTCGGCAGGGCCGCCAGCAGAATCGCCACCTGCAGCATCAGGCCACTCACCCCCAGCAGCAGCGCCAGACCCAGGGTCAGCAGGGGAAACGCGACCAGTTTGGCAACGGCGGCCACCACGAAGGGCATAGACGCGCCCCGCAGGGCCCGCAGCTGCAGGCCGGCACCCACCGTCATCAACCCCAGCGGCAGCGCCAGGTTGCTCAGCGGCTCCAGCATGCCCGCCAGGATCGGATGGAAGCCGATCCGGAAGAAGCTCCAGACCACCCCCACCACCGACCCGATGATCAGCGGGTTGGTGACAATGGCCTTGAGCACCGGCTTGAAACGGATCGGGCCCTGATCCGCAGTCAGCGCGAACATCACGATGCACAGTAGGTTCAGCAGTGGCACCATCACCGCCACCGCAATGGCCATCAGCGACAGGCCCGCGTCTCCCAGCAGCAGACCGGCCGCCGCCAGCGCCACATAGGAGTTGAAGCGGGCGGCTCCCTGGAACACCGAGGAATAGACCGGGCCCGACCAGGACCAGATCAGACGGACGATCACCAGCAGGGCCGTCATGGCCGCCAGCATGGCCAGGATCAGCACCGCGATTTCCAGATAAGCGGAAGGAGCCAGCTCGGCGCTACCCAGCTTGTAGATCAGCATGGCGGGGAAAAGCGCGTAGTAGGTGAAGCGCTCCGCCAGCGGCCAGAAACCTTCACCCGGGAACTGCCAGCGCCGGAACAGGTAACCCAGCATGATCAGCCCGAAAATCGGTACCAGTGCCTCAACCATCACTGCCATCGGAACCGCTCTCCCTTCTGGTCTCGCTACCGCACAGGCGCGGAATGATAGCAGCCCGCCGGTTTCCTCGACAGCAGACCCTCGGACGGATACTGAAAGGTCCCGGTGAAGAATCGGCGATCACCACGGATGCCAGCCGCTTTCTGCCGGGACCGCTCAGTCCGGGTCAAGAACCTCGGCCTCGCCCACCGGCGACAGATTGTTCGGGCTGCATACCGGCTGACATACCAATGGCGCCGGGATATGGCTGCGCAGCAGGCCCCGGAAGGCATCGACATCGTGGAAACCCGGATCCAGCCAGAGGTCGAAATCCTCCGGCCGCAGCATCAGCGGAATGCTCTTGGGGTGAATGTGCTCAAAGCGGGGGTGCGGCGGCAGTGTGATCACGGTAAACGCATGCACCAGCTCGTCTTCGAACTGGTAGGAGCGCCAGAGGCCCCCCAGCGCCGTGGCCTCCCCTTCAGGATGAATGTTGTAGACCTGCTTGCCCCTCCATTCGTGAAAGGCGCTGACCGGCACGACGCAGCGCTGGGACCGGAACGCACTCTTCCACAACCTGCTCTCCATCAGGCGGCTGGACTTGGCATTGAAGGTGCTGAACTTGGGATTAGGGCGGTAGCCGGACTCATCCGGCTTCTCCTCGATGAGCAGCGACCAGATGCCCGGTACCAGATGACGCTTGCCGCCGTTTTCCAGTACAAAATCAGCGGTGCCCCCCGGCGGTACGTTCTTCTGCGGCCGGGGATACAGGCCCGGCAGGCCCAGCTCCTCCATGAGGCCCTGAACCAGAGGGTCGTCACTGACGTTGAAACGGCCACACATACCTTCTCCCTGGCCCGCGCAGGCCATGGGCCCCAAGCAACGAATTCCTGCCCATCAGACGGGCGCCAACACCAGAATACGATCCCGGCAGGCTGCGGCCAACCCCGATGTCCGCAGCGCCACTTTGTTGGTAAACTGCCGCCATGAATTCGACCTCGACCCAGAAACACTTGTCAGATGCCGTGGACGCCCGCGCGCCGGAGCCGTCCCGACGCTTCTGCGTCGCACCGATGATGGACTGGACGACCAGTCACTACCGCTACCTGGCCCGGACCCTGTCCCGTCATGCCCTGCTCTATACCGAGATGGTGACCACCGGGGCGCTGATTCACGGTGACACCGAGCGTTTTCTGCGCCACCAGGCCTACGAATACCCGCTGGCCCTGCAGCTGGGCGGCAGCGATCCGGCCGAGCTGGCCCATTGCGCCCGCCTGGCGGAAGCCGCCGGCTACAGCGAGGTGAACCTGAACGTGGGCTGCCCCAGCGACCGGGTCCAGAACAACATGATCGGCGCCTGCCTGATGGGCCATCCGGACCGGGTGGCCGAGGCCGTTGCCGCCATGATCGGCGCCACCCGCCTGCCGGTCACCGTCAAGCACCGCATCGGCATCAATGGCCGGGAATCCTGGCAGGACCTGTGCGAGTTCATCGAGAAAGTGGCCGCCGCCGGCTGCCGGACCTTTATCGTGCATGCCCGGATCGCCGTGCTGGAGGGTCTGAGCCCGAAGGAAAACCGGGACGTGCCGCCGCTCAAGTACGACTGGGTCTACCGCCTCAAGCAGACTTACCCGGAGCTGGAAATCATCATCAACGGCGGGATCAGAACCTTCGCCGAGTGTGACGACCACCTGCGCCATGTGGACGGGGTGATGCTGGGCCGGGAGGCCTATCACAACCCCTGGCTGCTGGCCGGAGTGGATACCGAATTCTTCAACGCGCCGGCGCCGGTGGCCAGCCGCCATCAGGCCCTGCGCCGCATGCTGCCGTTCATCCAGGCGGAACTGGACCGGGGCGTCTACCTGGGCCATATGTCCCGCCACCTGCTGGGTCTGTTCCATGGCTGCAAGGGGGGCAAGCAGTTCCGCCGCCACATCAGCGAGAACGCCCACAAGTCCGGCGCCGGCCTGGAGGTGATCGAAACCGCCATGAGTCTGGTGCCGGAAATGGAGGTCCGGGCCGAGCCTGCCTGACCGCCCGGTCTAATAGCGGCCATCTCGCCTGCCCTGGCGCCCAGGCGCCTTGTTCCTGTCAAATCCCGCGGTTATTGTAGTTACAGAAGGCCGGCGGGCGCGCCCCGGCGCCGGCCCGGACAATAACACCGATCAGGACGACACATGACAACCAAGCTTGAACAACTGAAAGCCATGACCACCGTGGTGGCCGATACCGGAGACCTGGAGGCGATTGCCCAGTGGCGGCCCGTGGACGCCACCACAAACCCCTCACTGCTGCTCAAGGCGGCCGCTTCCGAGGCCTACCGGCCCATGCTGGATGCCGCCATTGCCGAATCCCTGAGCGCACGGGCCGCCGACGCCGACCAGCTGGCCTACGCCACCGACATGCTGGCAGTGATGGCCGGTGAGAAGATCCTGAAGCTGATTCCCGGCGTGGTATCCACCGAGGTGGACGCCCGCCTGTCCTTCGATACCGACGGTACCGTGGCCCGAGCCCGGCGCCTGATCGAAATGTACGACCAGCGCGGTGTCGATCCGTCACGGGTGCTGATCAAGATCGCCTCCACCTGGGAGGGCATTCGTGCCGCCGAGCAGCTGGAGAAGGAAGGCATCCGGTGCAACCTGACGCTGCTGTTCTCCTTCGTCCAGGCCGCGGCCGCCGCCGACGCCGGGGCCTACCTGGTGTCCCCCTTCGTGGGCCGGATCCTGGACTGGCACCTGGCCAATTCCGATCGTGACGCCTTCGCGCCGGCGGAAGACCCGGGTGTGCTCTCGGTGACCCGGATCTACAACTACTTCAAGGCCAATGGCTACGACACCGTGGTCATGGGCGCCAGTTTCCGCAACGCCGGCGAGATCGAGATGCTGGCCGGCTGCGACCGGCTGACCATCAGCCCCGCGCTGCTGCAGACCCTCCAGGACGACACTGGCGACTTGCCCCGCCGGCTGTCCCCGGAGAAGGCCAGGTCCAGCGACCAGCGCCTGGCCATGGACGAGAACCGCTTCCGCTGGGAGTCCAACGAGGACGCCATGGCGACGGAAAAGCTGGCGGACGGCATTCGCCGCTTCGCCGCCGACCAGATTCAACTGGAAAACCAGGTCCGTAAGCTGTCCAGCGCGGCCTGACCTGTAACTGTGAGAGCGGCCGATGATCGATCTTCTGAAGCAGTGGTTCAGCAACGACACGGGCCGGGAGCAGCGGCCGCCGGATAAACACGACCTGGCGGTCGCCGCCACTGCGCTGATGGTCCAATTGTCTCGGGTGGACAACAACGAGGATGATCGGGAACTGGAAACCATCGTCGACTGCGCAGTGCGGGCCCACGAGGTCACGCCGGAGGAGGCCCGGGCAATCCTGGACGATGCCCGGTCCCACGCCAGCGACGCCACGTCGCTCTACGAGTTCACCGGCAAGCTCAACGACCAGCTCGACCAGGAGGGCAAGCAGGTGATCCTTGAGAGCATCTGGCGGGTCGCCTTCGCCGATGGCCGAATCGACAAGTACGAGGAACACCTTATACGCCGGATGGCGGACCTGCTGCATCTTAACCATCGTGAGTACATGCAGTGTCGCCATCGGGCGGAAGAGAAGATGTCTTCATGACGGAGTAAGCCATGCTCGCCATACTTCACCCGGATACGCCTCTGGACAGCCAGGCTTACCGGGAGACCATGCAGTTTCTGGAGAACCTGCCCAACGTTTCGGTGCGGGTCCACGAGGTCCAGGGCACTCATCAGAAGCTGACCGAAATCTATCTGCTGGGGGAAACCAAGACCCTGGACAAGGATGAGATCGCCGCCCTGCCCGCGGTTGAACGCGTCATCCGCATCTCCGAGGACTACCGGATCCTGGGCCGCCATCGGGACGGCCAGCGCCAGAACGGTTTCAGCTACAACGGTGTCAGCTTCACCCAGGAAAACCTGAACGTGTTCGCCGGCCTCTGCGCCGTCGACAACCAGGAGCACGTGGACATCATGATGCGGGCCCTGAGCGAGCACGGCCAGGTCTGCACCCGCATGGGCGCCTACAAGCCCCGTACCAACCCCTACTCGTTCCAGGGCCACGGCAAGGGCTGTCTGCCCTGGGTGTTCGAGACCGCCGGCAAGTACGGCATCAAGGTGATCGCCATGGAGATCACCCATGAGAGCCACATCGAGGAAATCGATCAGTGCCTGGAGAAGCTGGGGCGGCCGACCGGGGTCATGCTGCAGGTGGGCACCCGCAACACCCAGAATTTCGAGCTGCTCAAGGCCATTGGCCGCCAGAAGACCTACCCGGTGCTGCTCAAGCGCGGTTTTGGCATCACTCTGAATGAATCACTGAACGCCGCCGAGTACCTGGCCAGCGAGGGCAACGCCAACGTCGTTTTCTGTCTGCGGGGCATGAAGACCGAGGCCGGCCAGCCCCATCGCAACATGGTGGATTTCGCCCACGTACCCACCGTCAAGCGTCTGACCCGCATGCCGGTGTGCGTCGACCCCTCCCACTCCGTGGGAAGCCGGGACCGGGCGCCGGACGGTCTGCTGGATGTAACCCATGCCACCGCCCAGGGCATCATCGCCGGTGCCAACATGGTGCTGGCGGATTTCCATCCGCGGCCGGAAAAAGCCCTGGTGGACGGACCCCAGGCCCTGCAGATGTCCGAGCTGCCTGCCTTCCTGGCGGACATACAGCTCTGTCACGACACCTGGAAGAAACGCCAGGCGCTTTACCGCAAACTCGAAGGAAACGAGTCAGAATGATCGTGTACGGACATCGCGGCGCCAAGGGAGAGGCGCCGGAAAACACACTGGCCAGCTTTCGTCATGCCTACCGCCACGGCATCCGGCATTTCGAGCTGGACCTGCTGCTCTCCAAAGACGGCGTTCCGGTGATCATCCACGACCAGACACTGGAGCGGACCACCGGCCACAGCGGCAAAGTGGCGGATCTGACCGCCGCCGAGCTGGCCAAGCTGGACGCCCGGCGCAACACATCGCCCTGGCCCAAACCCACGGGCGTGCCCTCGCTGGTGGACTTTCTGGAAGCGTTTCCCGATCTGGAGCATGTGCAGCTGGAGGTGAAAACCGACAGCCGCCACCGCCTCAACATCCTGTGCAATCGGCTCACCGAGCTGGTCCAGCGCAACAAGCTGGTCAACCGGGTGGCCATCACCTCCTCAGACACCTGGTTCCTGCAGGAAACCAAGCGCCGGGACCGGACCATCCGCACCGGCCTGGTGGCGGACCGGCGCTTTCCCAACCCGCTCAAGCAGGCCCTGCGGCTGAAATGCGACTATCTGTGCCTGAACTGGCGAATCTGCAGCACGGCCATGGTGGAGGCGGCCCACCAGCGGGATCTGCACGTGTCCACCTGGACCGTGAACCGGATCCACGACATGCTGGAGCTTGAGAAGCGTGGTGTGGACAGCATCATCACGGATTTCCCCACCAGCACCCACATCTACTTCCAGAACCGCGACAGCACCCTGCAATTGCGCCTGCCCGAGCGGGGCAAGAATCAGGACGAGCCCGCTACCACCAGCCCCTGAGGCAAGCGGCAGCGGCCGGAAACCGGATCAGAAAATCCGGTTCAGCCCGTTCAGTGCCGCCACCCGGTAGGCTTCCGCCATGGTGGGGTAGTTGAAGGTGGTGTTGATAAAGTAGTTGAGGGAGTTGGCCTCGCCTTCCTGGTTCATGATGGCCTGGCCGATGTGCACGATTTCCGCCGCCTGGTCGCCGAAGCAGTGGATACCAAGGATCTCCCGGGTTTCCCGGTGGAACAGGATCTTCAGCATGCCCACGGCTTCTCCGGTGATCTGCGCCCGGGCCAGGTCCTTGAAAAAAGCCTGGCCAACCTCGTAAGGCACCTTGGCCTCCGTCAGCTCACGTTCGGTGCGCCCCACCGAGCTGATCTCCGGAATCGTGTAGATTCCGGTGGGCACGTCCGACACGTAGCGGAAATGCTCGTCCTTGACGATATCCGAGGATGCCGAGCGACCCTGATCGTAGGCGGCGCTCGCCAGGCTGGGCCAGCCGATCACATCGCCGGCAGCATAGACGTTGGGCACTGCCGTCCGGTAGTGCTCATCCACCGCCAACTGGCCACGGCTGTTGGGCTCAAGGCCGATGTTCTCCAGCGCCAGGCGGTCGGTGTTGCCGGTGCGGCCGTTACACCAGAGGAATGCGTCGGCACGGATCTTCTTGCCGGATTTCAGCGACAGCACCACCCCCTGCTCGTCACCGTCCACCGACTCGTATTCCTCGTTGTGCCGCACCAGGACCCCGTTGTTGCGCAGGTGGTAACTGAGGGCGTCTGAAATTTCGTCATCCAGGAAGGTAAGCAGCCGGCTGCCGGGGTTGATCAGGTCCACCTTGACCCCGAGCCCGGCAAAAATCGACGCGTACTCGCTGCCGATGACACCCGCACCGTAGATGATCAGCGTTCGCGGCGTGTGGGACAGGTTGAGGATGGAGTCACTGTTGTAGATCCGGCGATGGCGGAAATTCACATCCGGTGGCAGGTAGGGACGTGAGCCGGTGGCGATGACGACACTCTTGGTGTGCAGGACATCGTCCGCCTTGGCGCCCCGCACCTGGATCCGGTTGGCGTCGATGAAGGAAGCCTCTCCGGTGATCAGGTCGACCCGATTGCGGGCGTAGAACTGGGTTCTGAGCTTGACCTGCTTGCCGATGACTTTCTGGGCGTTTTGCAGCACACGGGGAAAGGAGAACCAGCGGGGCTCACCAATGTCGCGGAACATGACATTGGTGTTGAAGGTGATGATCTGCTTGACCGAGTGCCGCAAGGCCTTGGAGGGGATGGTGCCCCAATGGGTGCAGTTGCCCCCGACTGTCTGCTTGTCTTCGATGATCGCGACACGTTTACCGCTTTTCGTCGCATTCATGGCGGCGCCTTCGCCAGAAGGGCCCGCTCCGATCACAACGACGTCGTAATGATGTTCTGCCATCTGCGCAGTGTCTCCTCAGCTACGTCTAGGAATTTGTCTGAGCCGTACAGAATGCAAAAACCGGCCCTCGGGCCGGTTTGCTGGTATCAGGAACGTTTTTCGTCCATGGCGTTGTAGGCCAGTGGCGTGCCGTCTTTGGCGGCCTTGCGCTCGTTCTCTTCTTCGCATTTCTTGGTGTCACCCCCGCAGATATCACAGGAACCCCCGAGACCCAGGGCGCCGATACCCCCGCAAGTGCCGCTGATGGGCTTGCGGCCCATGATGACTCCGATTGACATGGCCACCAGCAGGAAGCCGACAATCAACAAAACCAGAAGAAAGGTCCCCATAGATCCCCCTCAATCCACAATGTAGGACGAAAACGCCGGCGTCTGATAGGTCTCAAACCCGCTCTCGCCCCTGACAATAAAATAGGCCGCCAGGTTCAGTCGGGTGGCCAGTGCCATGGCCTTCTCATGGCCCATGACGTTGAATGCCGTCGCCAGGCCGTCGGCCATGGTGCAGTTCTCCACGATCACCGTCACCGAGGCCAGCTTGTGTTTGATCGGCCGCCCGGTTTCCGGGTCAATGGTGTGGGAGAACCGTCGGCCGTTCACTTCGTAGTAATTACGGTAATCGCCCGAGGTGGCCATCGCCTGGTCCTCAAGCACCACGATCCGGTTCACCTGCCGGGCCTGCTCCACCGGTTCCTCCACCGCCAGCCGCCAGGGTTGCTCGCCGGGCTTGCGGCCATGGGCCCGGACCTCTCCCCCGATCTCCACCAGGAAGGCATTGGCGCCCTCGGCGGCAAGGTATTCGGCCACCGCATCCACCGCGTAGCCCTTGGCGATAGCCGACAGGTCAATGTACTGACGCTTGCTGCTGCGGACCGCCGGTGGCTCCTCCCGCAGCTCCAGTGTCTCATATCCGACGCTGGCGAGCACGGACGCCAGGGCCGCGTCGTCCGGCACGGTGTCCGGTCGAGCTTCCGGGCCGAAGCCCCAGAGGTTCACCACCGGCCCTACCGTCACATCAAAGGCACCGTCCGACAGCTTCGATATGTTGTGGGCCGCTGCCAGTACCTCGTATAACGGCTGGGAAATGGGGAACCACTCGCTCTGGTCTTCGACCGTGTTGAAGCGCGACAGTTCCGAATCCGGCCGCCAGGTGGACATGGAGCTGTCCACCGTCTCCAGCACGGCCTTTATGCCGTCCGCCAGGTTCCGCAGGCGGTCCGGATCGTTTTCGAGCACCAAATCGACGGTATAGCGGGTGCCGAAGACCGGACCGGAGATCTCCCAGACCTTTTTCTCAGGTTCAAACGAACAGCCCGCCAGGGCCATGATGGCAGCAGCCACCACGGCCAAGGCGGGCCGGATCACGCTGGATGTCATGAGTCTGTATCAGCCCCCGAAGTCATCCAGCATGATGTTCTCGTCTTCAACACCCAGGTCCTTGAGCATCTTGATGACCGAGGCATTCATGATTGGCGGCCCGCACATGTAGAACTCACAATCCTCCGGTGCCGGGTGGTCCTTCAGGTACTTGTCGTAGAGCACGTTGTGGATGAAGCCTGTGGGCCCGTCCCAATTGTCGTTTGGCTGGGGGTCGGAAAGCGCCACGTGCCATTCGAAATTGTCGTTCTCCTCCGCCAGACCATCGAAGTCCTCCACGTAGAACATCTCGCGGACACTCCGGGCGCCGTACCAGAAGCTGATCTTACGCTTGGAGTTCAGGCGCTTGAGCTGGTCGAAGATATGAGAGCGCATGGGCGCCATGCCGGCACCGCCGCCGATGAAAACCATTTCAGCGTCGGTCTTCTTGGCGAAAAACTCGCCGAAGGGACCGAATACGGTGATCTTGTCACCGGGCTTGAGGTTGAACACGTAGGTGGACATCAGCCCAGGCGGGTGATCGGTTCCCGGAGGCGGTGTCGCGATACGGATGTTGAACTTCAGCACACCCTTCTCTTCCGGGTAGTTGGCCATGGAGTAGGCCCGAATCACCTCCTCCTTGTTCACACCCCGGTAGCGCCAGATGTCGTGCTTGTCCCAGTCTTCGTGGAACTCTTCCTCGATGTCGAAGTCCTTGAAGCTGATGTCGTAGGGCGGACATTCCAGCTGAACGTAGCCACCGGCACGGAAGTCCACTTCCTCGCCTTCCGGCAGCTTCAGCACCAGTTCCTTGATGAAGGTCGCCACGTTGTGGTTGGACTCCACCGTGCATTCCCACTTCTTCACACCGAAGAATTCCTCCGGCACTTCCACTTTCATGTCCTGCTTCACCGGGACCTGGCAGGACAGGCGCCAGCCTTCCTTCTCTTCCCGGTTGGTGAAGTGGGTCTTCTCGGTGGCCAGCATGGCACCGCCGCCTTCCAGGACCTTGCACTTGCACTGGGCGCAGGTGCCGCCGCCACCACAGGCGGAGGACAGGAAGATACCGTTACTCGCCCGGGTACCCAGCAGCTTGCCGCCGGCCTCGGTGGTGAGGGTATGTTCCGGGTCGTCGTTGATTTCGATAGTCACGTCACCGGTGCTGACCAGCCTCGAGCGTGCCGCCAGGATAATCGCCACAAGCGACAGCACGATAACGGTGAACATGACCACGCCAAGAATGATTTCTGTATTCATGGTCTCGCCTTTTCGTTAAACCAGATCAACGGGTTCGGTTACAGGGAGATGCCGGAGAACGACATGAACCCGAGCGACATCAGACCGACGGTGATGAACGTGATGCCCAGACCGCGAAGCCCTTCGGGCACGTCGCTGTACTTGAGCTTCTCACGGATACCGGCCAGGGCCAGAATCGCCAGCGCCCAGCCTGCGCCGGCGCCGAAGCCGTACACCAGACTCTCACCGAAGGTGTAGTCCCGCTCAACCATGAAAAGGGAGGCACCCAGGATGGCGCAGTTCACCGTGATCAGCGGCAGGAACACACCGAGGGCCGCATAGAGCGCCGGTATGTACTTGTCCAGGATCATTTCCATGATCTGAACCATGGCCGCGATCACACCGATGTAGGTCAGCAGACCCAGGAAGCTCAGGTCCACATTGGGCAGACCGGCCCAGCCCAGCGCCCCTTCCCGCAGGATGTAGTTGTAGATCAGGTTGTTGACCGGCACGGTCAGGGTCAGCACCACCACCACGGCGATGCCCAGACCGAACGCCGCTTCGATCTTCTTGGAGATGGCCAGGAAGGTACACATCCCCAGGAAGAAGGCCAGCGCCATGTTCTCTACGAAGATGGCCTTAACGATCAGGCTTATATAGTGCTCCATCAGAAGGCCTCCTTCACTTTATGCCGTGACATCTTGTAGTCCGGCGCCTCAACCTGCTCCGGCTTCCAGGCCCGCAGACCCCAGATCGCCAGACCGATGATGAAGAACGCACTGGGCGGCAGCAGCAGCAGGCCGTTGGGCACGTACCAGCCGCCCTCGTTGACCACCGGCATCAGGCTGACTCCGAACAGCGAACCGGCACCGATCAGCTCCCGGAAGAACGCCACGAAGATCAGCAGCACCGAGTAGCCCAGACCGTTACCGATGCCGTCCAGGAAGCTCAGCCAGGGCCCTTCCTTCATGGCGAAGCCTTCGGCCCGGCCCATGACGATACAGTTGGTGATGATCAGACCCACGAACACCGACAGCTGTTTGCTGATCTCATAGGCGTAGGCCTTGAGCACCTGATCCACCACGATAACCAGCGACGCGATGATGGTCATCTGCACGATGATCCGGATGCTGTTGGGAATCTGCGTCCGGACCAGGGATACCGCCAGGTTGGAAAATGCCGTTACCGCGATCACCGAGGCACACATGACCAGGGTCACGTTCATGCTGGTGGTCACAGCTAGCGCCGAGCAGATCCCGAGAATCTGCAGGGCGATGGGGTTGTTGTTGAATACCGGTTCGAAGAGAACCTGCTTGGCTGTCAGATCCGCCATGATCAGACCTCCCCTTGACGAAGTTTTTTCAGATAAGTCGCGAAACCGCGCTCACCCATCCAGTAATTCACCAGGTTCTCCACACCGCGGCTGGTGAGGGTGGCGCCCGAAAGGCCGTCAACCTTGTGCTCGCGGTCCTGGGCATCGGCACTGACACCGCCCTTGACCAGGCGAATCTGGGGGTCACCGATTTCCTCGTCGTAGAGCTGCTTGCCAACCCACTGGGACTTCCAGCGGGGGTTGTCCACCTCGCCACCAAGGCCCGGGGTTTCAGCGTGATCGTAGAAGCCGATGCCCTCGATGGTGTTCAGGTCCCCTTCCAGGGACACGAAGCCGTACAGGGTCGACCAGAGGCCGTACCCGTGGATCGGCAGCACCACCCGCTTGAGCTCACCGTCCTCCCGCAGCAGGTAGATCTTGGTGACGTTGGGACGACGCTTGATACCCGCCGGGTCTTCCGCGGCCGGAAGATTGATGGAGAGTTCCGGATTGGCGGCGGCACGATACTGGTCGTAGCTCATCACATCCGAGGCACCCACCTCGTCAGGATCCACGTATTCTCCGGTATCCAGGTTCACAAGGCGCACATCGAACTCCTGGAAGGTCTGCTCGATTTCCTGCGGACTCATGCCGGGCTCCAGCATGCCCGCTGCGGCCAGGATGTTGCTCTTGATGTCCAGGCTCTGGTTGGTGATCTGGATCGGGCGCAGCATGACCGCCGCCGCCGATACCACGACCGAACACACAATGCACAGTGCCAGGGCCACCATGATGGTTCTGGAGACGGTTTCCTTAGGCTTGGACACGGGCGAGCCTCCGTTTTACGTTGGCCTGAACCACGTAGTGGTCCATCAGCGGAGCGAAAAGATTGGCGAACAGGATGGCCAGCATGACGCCCTCCGGGAAGGCCGGGTTGATGACCCGGATCAGCACGGTCATCACGCCAATCAGGATACCGAAACACCATTTACCCGTGTTGGTCATGGCAGCGGACACCGGGTCGGTGGCCATGAACATCATGGCGAAGGCGAAGCCGCCGATCACCAGGTGCCAGTGGGGGGGCACGTCGAACATGGGGTTGGTTTCCGAACCCACGATGTTGAGCAGCAGCGACATGGCGATCATACCCAGCATGACGCCACCGACAATCCGGTACGAGGCGATCTTCATTACCAGCAGGGCGATACCGCCGATCAGGATCATCAGGGTGGAGGTTTCCCCCATGGAGCCCTGAATGGTGCCGATGAACGCGGACATCCAGCCGATCTGCTCTTCCAGGGCCTGGACACCGCCGGACGCGGCCCAGCTCAGCGCCGTGGCGCCGCTGAATCCGTCCACCGCGGTCCACACGGTGTCGCCTGAAATCTGCGCCGGATAGGCGAAGTACAGGAAGGCGCGGCCGGTGAGTGCCGGGTTGAGGAAGTTCTTGCCGGTACCACCGAAGACTTCCTTGCCGATCACCACGCCGAATGTGATACCCAGTGCAACCTGCCAGAGCGGGATGGTGGGCGGACAGATAAGCGCGAACAGCACTGAAGTCACGAAGAAGCCCTCGTTCACCTCGTGGCGACGCACGGTGGCGAAAAGCACTTCCCAGAAACCGCCCACCACGAAGGTGACGAAATAGATGGGCACGAAATAGGCCATGCCATAGACAAAGTTGTCCCACCAGCCGGCGCCGGCGCCGGTGACCGCCAGGGCCTGGATGAAGGCCGTGTGCAGGCCGCCGTCCGCCACCATGGCATCCGGATTGGTGGCCAGGTAACTGTTGGCCTGGTAGCCGATGTTCCACATGCCGAAGAACATGGCCGGGAAAGTGAACAGCCACACCGTGATCATGATGCGCTTCAGGTCGATGCCGTCGCGGACATGGGAGGTAGTGGAGGTTACCTTGCCAGGCGTGTAGAAAATGGTATCCACGGCTTCGTAGAGCGCATACCAGCGCTCGTATTTGCCACCTTTCTCAAAGTGGTGCTCGATACCGTCGAGAAACTGTCGAATAGCCATCTGTTTAGCCCTCGATCTCGATACGGGTCAGGTTCTCGCGAAGAATCGGACCGTATTCATATTTACCCGGGCACACAAAGGTACACAGGGCCAGATCTTCTTCATCCAGCTCCAGCGCACCCAGTTTCTGTGCCGTTTCGGTGTCACCGACAATCAGCGACCGCAGAAGCTGGGTCGGCAGGATGTCCAGCGGCATGATGGCCTCGTAGGCGCCCACCGGCACCATGGCCCTCTCGCTGCCGTTGGTGGTGGTGGTCAGATCGAACAGCCGCCCCTTCATCAATTTGGAGATGTAGATATTGAGTGTGGAGAATTTGCGGGTGCCCGGCGACAGCCAGCCCATGAATTCGCGCTTGTGACCCTCTTCCAGCACCGATACCTGGTTGGCGAAACGGCCCAGGTAGGCGCATGGACCGGCAGCACGGCGACCGCCGAAAACGGATCCGGAAATCAGCCGCACCTCACAATCGGTGGCGATCTCTCCCTCCATAAGCTCGGTCAGGCTGGCGCCGATGCGGGTTCTCACCAGTCGCGGCTTCAGCGCCTTGGGGCCACCAATGGCAACCACCCGGTCCACCGGCAACTCGCCGGTCTGGAACAGCAAAGCAATATCGATCACGTCCTGGTAACCAATGGACCAGACCACCTTGTCGCCACCCACCGGATCCAGGTAGTGGATGTGGGTGCCAACGTTACCGGCCGGGTGAACGCCGTCGAACTGCTGGACTTCCACACCTTCCACCTTGGGTACCGGCACGTCGGAGCCGGGCTTGCCGGTGACGAAGACCTTGCCGGTGGTGAGCTTGGACAGCAGACGCAGGCCCTGCTCGAAGGCAGCCTTGTTCTGACCGATGATCACGGTCGGATCTGCCGCCAGCGGATTGGTGTCCATCACCGAGACGAAAATCGAGTGCGGCGAGGTGTCGATGGCCGGCACCTTGCTGTAGGGGCGGGTACGGAAGGCGGTCCAGAGACCGGACTCGATCAGGTTGTCCACCACCTGCTGACGCTCGAGGCCAGCCAGATCGGCCTCGCTGTAGCGGGCAAAGGTTTCGGCCTCATCACCGTCCACCTCGATCACGATGGACTGGAAAACCCGGCGCTCCCCCCGGTTGATTTCCTTGACCACACCGGCAGCCGGTGAGGTGTATCGAACGCCTTCGGTCTTCTTGTCCGTAAACAGCAGCGACCCGCGCTTTACACGGTCCCCTTCTTTAACAGCCATCGTCGGCTTCATGCCGTTGTAGTCGAAACCGATCAATGCCACGTGCTTGACGGGCTTGCCATCGGTAATGGTCTGCTCAGGGGCGCCGCTGATGGGAAGATTCAGGCCTTTTTTGATCTTGATCATTAGCCTCGTCCAATCATCAGAAACTTAGTCGGATTTGTAGCGCCGGGCCCAGGAGGAATCACTTGCAGAAAGGCGTAGCCAGGCTCTCTGGAGCCATGACCCTGTGTCACCGTGAGAGTTTGCACGGACTGCGCCAACTGGATAAGCGAAAAATACGGGTGCCAGACGTACCCAAAATCGCGCCAATTATAGAGGTTGGGGCCTTGCATTTCCACCAGAACCACCGCGACTTTGTAGCGAATCACCCGCTGGAGGCGCGCCGCAACGAGCCTCCCGAGTCCGCACAAAAAACCCCCGCAGGTTACAAACCGGCGGGGGTTCGGGTCATCGGAACACCCTCCAGGAGGGCAATCCGGCAACGATCAGTCGGCGAACTGCTCTGGCCGCTCCCGCTTCGGGAAGATCGGGTAGGTGACCCCGGCCATCTGATTCACGCAACGCACCACCTGGGCACTGTAGCCCGCCTCGTTGTCGTACCAGACGTAGAGGATCAGACGGTGACCGCCGGCAATGGTGGCCTGGGCATCAACAATACCGGCGTGACGGGAGCCCACGAAGTCGGTGGACACCACTTCCGGTGAATTGACGAAGTCGATCTGCTTTTGCAGCTCCGAGTGCAGCGCCATCTCCCGCAGGTATTCGTTGACCCCCTCCACCGTCACTTCCTTGCTCAGGTTGAGGTTGAGAATGGCCATGGACACGTTGGGGGTGGGCACCCGGATGGCATTACCGGTGAGTTTGCCTTTAAGCTCCGGCAACGCCTTGGCCACGGCCTTGGCGGCGCCGGTCTCGGTGATGACCATGTTCAGCGGGGCGCTGCGACCACGGCGACTGCCCTTGTGGTAGTTGTCAATCAGGTTCTGGTCGTTGGTGTAGGAATGTACCGTCTCGACATGACCGTCCTCGATACCGTACTGGTCGTGAATGGCCTTGAGTACGGGCGTGATGGCGTTGGTGGTGCAGGAGGCGGCTGACAGGATCTTGTCGTCGTCGGTGATCCAGTCGTTGTTGATGCCGTAAACGATGTTCTTGATATTGCCCTTGCCCGGGGCAGTCAGGATGACCCGACTGACGCCCTTGGACTTGAGGTGCAGACCCAGGCCGTCCTCATCACGCCAGATACCGGTGTTGTCGATCACGATGGCGTTCTTGATGCCGTAGCTGGTGTAGTCCAGGGTATCCGGGCCGTCGGAGTAGATCACCTTGATGTAGTTGCCGTTGGCAATAATGGCGCAGTTGTCGTAATCCACGGATATCGTGCCCTTGAAGGAACCGTGGACCGAGTCACGGCGCAGCAGGCTGGCGCGCTTCTCCAGGTCGTTGCTGGCACCGCCCTTGCGTACCACGATGGCCCGCAGGCGCAGGTTATTACCGCCACCGGCCTTCTCGATCAGGATACGGGCCAGCAGGCGGCCGATCCGACCGAAGCCGTAGAGCACCACATCCTTGGTGTCCTTTTCGGCATTACTGGCAGATTCGGCGCTGTGCTTGCCGATGATCTCGCCGATCTCGCGCTGCAGGAAGGCATCCAGGGAATCGGCGCCGCCTTCGTTGCGGAACTTGACCGCCAGCTTGCCGATATCGATGTGGGCACAGCCCAGTTCCAGGCGATCCATGGCTTCCAGGATCGGGAAGGTGTCGTGCACGGACAGTTCGCTGTTCTCAACCTGGCGGACGTAGCGATGGGCACGGAGAATGCCGATCACAGACTGGTTGATGATCGCGCGACCGTAGATCGACGTAACCACGTTGTTCTTGCGGTAAAGACGACCGATCAGCGGAATCATCGCCTCGGCGGTGGACTCCCGCTCCGTCCAGTCGGACAGGTGCTCATTCATCTGTTCGTGACTCACGCGTAAACCTCTGCAGTTAACGTTAGCAGACACGGGGGTGGCTGCCGGGAAAATTGGGCGCATATTATCCAATTTAATGCCCCTGATCGCAAATGCCTCCGGCCGGCCACAGGCAATCAGACCGCCATGACACCATCCACCGCGGCCGTTAGAATAACCGCCCGACATTCACCGGAGAGTCGCCCTCTCCCAAGCAGACCCGGCAGGAGTTCCCAGCGCCCATGAGCCAAGGCAGCGTAGAGCAACCGGCAGTTACCGCAGTGGCCAGCAATCAGCCCCTGGTGGCGCCGCCGTTTCCGGACAGGCCTGGAGACCACCGGGTCTGGAGCGGCCTCTACGGCAGCAGCAATGCCCTGGCCATCTGCGAGAGTGCCCGCGCCCATCCAGGCCTGACCCTGGTGATCGCCGGCAGCACCGACGAGGCCATCCGCCTGGAGCAGGCCATGCGCTTCTACCTGGCCCTGCCTTCCGACGAAGACCAGCCAGGCATCACCGACGACGGTCTGGAGCTTCTGTCTCTGCCGGACTGGGAAACCCTGCCTTACGATCTGTTCTCGCCCCACCAGGACATCAGCTCCCGGCGCATCCGCACTCTGCACCGGCTGCCCCGCACCGACCGCGGGGTGCTGGTGGTGCCGGCCCGCACCCTGATGCACCGGTTGCCGCCGGTGGACTATCTGCAAGGTAACACCCTGCTGCTGGAGGTGGGCCAGTCGCTGGACACAGAGCGCTGGCGCCTGCAGCTGGAGGCCGCTGGCTACCGCCATGCCGACAACGTCTACGAACATGGCGAATACGCGGTCCGTGGTGCGATCCTGGACATCTACCCAATGGGCGCCACCCTGCCCTACCGGATCGATCTGTTCGACAACGAAATCGAGACCCTGCGCACCTTCGACCCGGAAACCCAGCGCTCCATCGACCGGATTGAACGCATCGAGCTACTACCGGCCAATGAATTCCCCTGGCACAAGGAGGCCCGGTCCGCGTTCCGGGGCCGCTGGTTCGAGCAGTTCCCCAATGCCGCCAAGGATGCCCCCATCTATCAGGACATCACCCAGGCGATTACGCCACCGGGCATCGAGTACTACCTGCCGCTGTTCTTCGACAACACCGCCACCCTGTTCGACTACCTGCCGCCGGAAACCCGGGTGTTCACCGCCCCGGGGCTGGAAACCGCGGTGGAACAGTTCCAGGCCGACGCGTGGGGTCGCTACGAGGAACGCCGTCACGACCGCATGCGCCCCATCCTCGAGCCGGCGCAGCTGTTTCTGCGCAAGGAGGAGATGTTCAGCCACCTCAAGCGGTTCGCCCGGGTCTCGCCCCAGGCCGAACCGGCCGGCGGCCAGAGCGCCCGCGAGGTGCATTGCCCCGGCGCGGCCCTGCCCAATGTTGCCATGGACGGTCGTGCCACCGACCCGGCCCGGCGCCTGCGGGAGTTTCTCGCCGATTTCCACGGCCGGGTGCTGATCTGTGCCGAGTCCTCCGGCCGGCGCGAGGCGCTGATCGAAAGCCTGGCGGCCAATCGCATCCGCACCGAACCCCTGGACAGCTGGCAGGCCTTCCTGGCAGCGCCGGATATCCGACTGGCGGTCAGCATCGCACCGCTGGAAGAGGGCCTGTTGCTGCCTGACCAGGGTCTTGCCCTGATCACCGAGACCGCCCTCTACGGGGAGCGGGTGCTGCAGCGCCGGCGTCGGGACAAACCCACAGAGGTCAATGACGGTGGCTACCGCGACCTGTCGGAGCTGCGCGTCGGCGCGCCGGTGGTGCATATCGACCATGGTGTCGGCCGCTACCTGGGCCTGGAAACCATCACCGTCGAGGGCGACGCCGCCGAGTTCCTGAAACTGGAATACGCCGGCAGCTCCAAGCTCTACGTACCGGTGTCCAGCCTGCACCTGATCTCCCGCTACACCGGCAGCGACACCGAACACGCGCCCCTGCACAAGCTCGGCACCGAGCGCTGGAGCCAGGCCAAGCAGAAGGCGCTGGAGAAGATCCGCGACACCGCCGCTGAACTGCTGGATGTCTATGCCCGCCGGGAGGCCCGCGAGGGCTACCAGTTCGACCAGCCCGGCGAGGCCTACCGCAGCTTTGCCGCCGGTTTCCCGTTCGAGGAAACCCCGGACCAGCAGGCCGCCATCGAGGCGGTAATCGCCGACATGACCGGCGAGCGACCCATGGACCGGCTGGTGTGTGGCGATGTGGGTTTCGGCAAGACCGAGGTGGCCATGCGGGCCGCCTTCATGGCCACCCATTCCGGCAAGCAGGTGGCGGTGCTGGTGCCCACCACCCTGCTGGCCCAGCAGCATTATGAATCCTTCCGTGACCGCTTCTCGGACACTCCGGTCAATGTCGAGCTGCTGAGCCGCTTCCGCACCAGTGGCCAGACCAGCACCGCCCTGCAGAACATCGCCGAGGGCAGGGCCGACATTGTCATCGGTACCCACAAACTGCTGCAGGGGGACATCACCTTCAAGAACCTGGGACTGGTGATCATCGACGAGGAGCACCGCTTCGGGGTCCAGCAGAAGGAAAAGTTCAAGGCGTTGCGGGCCGAGGTGGACCTGCTCACCCTGACCGCCACCCCCATACCCCGCACCCTGAACCTGGCAATGGGCCATCTGCGGGACCTGTCCATCATCGCCACGCCGCCGGCACGACGGCTGTCGGTGAAGACGTTCGTGCGTCAGCGCGATGACGCCATGGTGAAGGAGGCCATCCTGCGGGAGATCCTGCGGGGCGGCCAGGTGTACTTCCTCCATAACGAGGTCAACACCATCCAGAAGACCGCCGAGGACCTGCGCCGGCTGATTCCGGAGGCCCGGGTCGGGGTGGCTCACGGCCAGATGCGCGAGCGCGAACTGGAACAGATTATGTCGGACTTCTACCACAAGCGCTTCAACGTGCTGGTGTGCACCACCATCATCGAGACCGGCATCGACATTCCCAGCGCCAATACCATCATCATCGAACGCGCCGACAAGTTCGGCCTGGCCCAGCTGCACCAGCTCCGGGGCCGGGTCGGCCGCTCTCATCACCAGGCCTACGCCTACCTGCTGACACCGCCTCCAAAGAGCCTTACCAGCGATGCCCGCAAACGCCTGGAGGCCATCTCCGAGGCCCAGGACCTGGGTGCCGGCTTCATGCTGGCCACCCACGACCTGGAGATCCGCGGCGCCGGCGAGCTGTTGGGTGAGGAGCAGAGCGGCCAGATCGAGAGCATCGGTTTCACGCTCTACATGCAGTTGCTGGATGAAGCGGTCACCGCCATCCGCGAGGGCCGCACGCCCAACGCCGAACTGCCCCTGAGCCACGGCACCGAGATGAACCTGCGCATTCCGGCGCTGATTCCGGACGACTACCTGCCGGATGTCCACAATCGCCTGATGCTTTACAAGCGCATCGCCAGCGCGGACTCCGCCGACGCCCTGAAAGAGCTGCAGGTGGAAATGATCGACCGCTTCGGCCTGCTGCCGGAACCGGCCAAGAACCTGATGCGCCAGTGCCACCTCCGTCTGCGTGCGGAAGCCCTGGGCATCACCAAGGTGGATGCCGGCAAGGAGTGGGCGCGGCTCGAATTCGGCAGCTCCACTCCGGTGGACCCGCTGATCCTGGTGAAGAAAGTGCAGCAGAGCCCGGACCTGTTCCGGCTGGAGGGGGCCAACAGTTTCCGATTCCGGCTGAAGGATGCCTCCACCGATGGTAAACTCGAGGCCGTTGCCACCATGCTGGACCAGCTCAGGCCAGCCTAGCCCTGCAAACCGATAACTGCGGAGACCGTCTCTTGCGACTCACTGGCTTTCCATTGACCGGCACCCAGCTTGCCCGTGCCGCGCTGTCCCTGATCCTTTTGTCCGCAGCCGCCCAGGGCCAGGAAGGCAGCACCGATAGCGACAACCTCTACCGGGCCGAAATCGTCCTGCTGGAGCGACTGGTGGAGCCGGAAGCGGTGGAGGAACGCATGGGAGGGCGCACACCGGAACCCACGCCGGAGCTGGAACGCAAGCTGTGGGTGGTGGGCGAGGACGGCACCCCGCAGACCACCATGAACCTTGTACCCCGGGAGCGCATGAGCCTGAGAAGCGCCGCCGAGCGGCTGGAGCGCAGCGGCCGCTACCGGGTGCTGATGACCGCCGCCTGGCGCCAGGCCTATCCGCCCGATTTCAAGGGCGAGCCCATGCAGATCGCCGTGGGGGACTGGCTGGCGGCAGCCGGCGAGCGGGAAATACAGGGCACCCTCACCATCGAGCGGATGCGTTTTCTACACGTGACAGCCAAGCTGCACCACTGGCAGGAAGCGCCTGCACCCAGCGTTGTCCGTGACAGCGCCGGCACCCTGGAGACCCCCGGCTCGCAGCCCCGCAGTCAATCCGTCAACCGCGCCGATGCCGCCATTGCCTCCGGCAGCGGCGCCGGCCTGGACCCCACCGCGCCGATTCCTTCCGGGACGCTTCGGCCCCTGGAACTGGTGACCTGGATTCACGAGACCCGGCGCATGCGCAGTGAGGAAATCCACTTCCTGGACTCCCCCACCATCGGTCTGCTGGTGTTCTTCAAGCGGATTGAGGACGCGGGTTCCCTAGCGGGCCAACCGAGCGCTCAAGCACTGCCTTGACCCCGGCCATGCCCTGGTCGATGGCGTCCTGGATCTCCGCCATGGTGATGATGTGGTCGGACTTGCCGGCGGCCCAGTTGACCACCAGGCCAAGACACACGTAATCCAGGTTCAGCTCCGCCGCCAGGGCCGCCTCCGGCATGCCGGTCATGCCGACGATGTCGCAGCCGTCCCGCTCCAGCCGCACAATCTCGGCGGCAGTTTCCAGCCTGGGGCCCTGGGTGGCGCCATAAACGCCGCTGGCGGAGTGGCTGAGGCCCAGGGCTTCAGCCGCCAGGATCAGTTCCCGGCGGGCGCGATCGCTGTAGGGGAAGGTGAAGTCAATGTGAGTGACATCCTCCAGCTCCCCCTCAAAAAAGGTGTGACCCCTGCCCCAGGTGTAATCGATCAGCTGATCGGGGATCACAATGTGGGCAGGCCCCATACCGGGGTGAATGCCGCCAACTGCGTTGACACCGACAACGGTGCGGGCCCCGGCCTCCTTGAGCGCCCACAGGTTGGCGCGGTAGTTGACCTGGTGGGGCGGCAGCCGGTGGGGGTCGCCATGGCGGGCCAGGAAAACCACCGCCTGGCTGCCCAGACGCCCGGAAACCAGTGGTGCCGAGGGTGCGCCCCAGGGTGTATCCACAGTCTCCCTGCCGGTGATCTCAAGCCCCGAGAGGCTGGTAAGGCCGGTACCGCCAATGATGGCCACCGGTGCTTGTGTGTTGCTCATGACTCCTCGCCTCCGTCGTCCGCCTGTGCCTGTTCGCCCTCGTCACCCTGGTGTGTCCGCCTGCGACCGGAGTTTGGGGCTTTGGCCCGGCCGCTGGCCCGGGCCTGGCCGCCTTCACGCCCCTCTTCGCTGTCCGCCTCGCGGTCTTGGCCGGGGTCCTGTTCCAGCCTCAGACCCTCCGGCACATGCAGGGTCCGGGTCGGGAAGGCGATCTCGGCGCCGTAGCTCTCAATGATGTCGCTGATGCGCAACAGCACGTCCTGCTTGACGGCATGGTACCTGACCCATTCGGTGGTGCGGGTAAAGGTGTAGACCATGATGTCCAGGGACGATTCACTGAAACCCAGGAAGTTGACGATCAGGGTCTGGCTCGAGTCTATGTCTTCATGTTTTTCCAGCATGCCGCGGATGTCATCGACCACCCCCGCCATCTGACCTACATCCACATACCGCAGGCCGATGGTCTCGAAGATCCGCCGGTTGCTCATCCGGGACGGGTTCTCCACCGCGATGGTGGTAAAGACCGAGTTGGGCACGTAGAGCGGGCGCTTGTCGAAGGTGCGTATGGTGGTGACCCGCCAGCCGATGTGCTCCACCGTGCCCTCGATGTTGCGATCCGGCGAACGCACCCAGTCACCCACCTTGAAGGGCCGGTCCAGGTGCACGATGAAGCCGCCGAAAAAGTTGGCCAGCAGGTCCTTGGCGGCAAAACCGATGGCGATGCCGCCGACGCCACCGAAGGCCAGCACGCCGGAAATGCTGTAGCCCAGGGACTGCATCAGGATCAGCACCGCAGTGATGATCACCACCGCCCGCAGCAGTTTGCTGATGGCGGTGACGGTGGTGTAATCCAGCGGCTGCTCCAGCTTGACCGGCGACGCCAGGATGTACTCACCCTGCTTGATCGCACCCAGAAGTGTCCAGACCACCAGCACCACGAAGCCCACCTCAAGCACGGCATCGTTGGCGGAGAATACTTCGGCTTCGGAGTAGCGATGGGCGATTTCCGCTGCCCAGTACACACCCTGCAGCCAGACAAAGCCCACGACAGGCTTGCGCAGGGCGTGCAGGAAAGCGTCGTCCCACAAATTGCTGCTGCGCATGCAGCGCCGCTCAAGACGCAACACCACCCGGCCCGCGATCCAAGCCACGGTGGCTGTTGCCAGCACCAGCAGGAAGATCACCAGGGCCGCCTGCCAGCTTTCAGGCAGCAGGTCCCAATTCTCTATCCAGCTTTTGAAGTAGCTTGGGGTTTCCTCAACCATGAATGGCCTCTTGCGTGAAGTAACAGCGGCTGCGGACGGATCGGCGCCTACTGCCGGATGATCACCCGTGTGCCCACCGGGATCCGGTCAAACAGATCGGCCAGGTCGCGGTTGCGCATCCGGATGCAGCCGTGGGAACGGGCCTCGCCCATGGGCTCGGTATCCGGTGTGCCGTGAATATAAATGAAGCGTCGGAAGCTATCCACACCGGGGCCCCGGTTGCGGCCCCACTCGAGACCGCAGAGCCAGAGAATACGGGTCAGGATCCAGTCCCGCCGGGGATACTCGCGGGCCAGCTCTGGCGTATAGATCTCACCGGTGGGCCGGCGGCCGACGAATACCGTTCCCTCGGGCTGGCCGTCACCGATCCTGGCGCGGACATAATGCCGGCCACGAGGTGTGCAGCCGGAATCCTGGCGTTCGCCAGGCCCGTTCAGTGCGGTTGAGACGGGGTATTCGAGCAGGGTCGCCCCCGTGTGGGACGTCAGTGTGAGCCGCTGGTGACCCAGATCGATTTCAATGGCTGATTCGGAATCGGGAACTGCCACCATAGAACCGCACTCGTTGCCTTGCCCGTGACTGGCTCACGAGCGTAACCGACGGGTCCGGTGTCAGGCAACCGAGGGCTTAATGATGGCAGGCTTGAGCATGGGGTCCCGGGCCTGCATGCCGGCGGCCAGGAAGGGTACCAGGCGCTGGGCGATCTCCGGCATGGCGGTGGCCACGCCCAGCTTGTTCTCCAGAATGTCCCGCAGCGCGTCGCTGCTGGACATGGTGAAGGCGGTGGCGCCCAGCATGAACTGGATGCGCCAGTAGCGGTCGACGGCGGTCAGTTGCGGCGTGGCTTCCTTGAGCAGGCGCATGAAGCGTCCGAACGGCTTGCTGTATTCCTGTTCCAGGAACTTGCGCAGATGGCCCTGGCTCTGGGTGTAGGCCAACCCCAGCAGGCGCATGAAAATGGAAATGCCCCGCTCATTGCGCTGGGGCATGCGCACCGCGCTCTCGGTTAACGCCCGCAGGGTTTCATCCAGGGTCGGCGGCTCGCCCTGGCAGCGCTCCTCCAGGTCGTCGAAGGCTTTCTCGAGGGTGGCGGAAAAAGGTGTGAGGAAGCGGGCAAAGACGGCGTGGATCAGTGCGTTCTTGGAGCCGAAATGGTAGTTCACCGCAGCCAGGTTGACGTTGGCCTTGCTGGTAATCATGCGCAACGAGGTCTCGGAAAATCCGCGCTCGGCAAACAATTCCTCCGCCGCGTCCAGAATTCTGTCAACTGTATCCGACTGTGCCATAATGAATGTCCGCTACCGCCACTAAACGTCTGTTTTAAACATACGTTTGAAGCACCAACCTGTCAAGGCGACGGCGGCAGAAGCATTCGAAAGTCGCAAAGCCTGCCCAAAGGCCGGGGATGGCATCAGCGCTGTCAGCCTGGGGGCGGCTCACCGGTGCTGTCGGCCCGGGCCGGCGGCGCGTCCGCCCTCTCCGCCGAGGCCTGATCGATCGCTCTCTGATGGCCATCGAAATAGGCCTGCTCCAGCCGACTGTAGGCTTTCTCCGCTTCCAGCAGAAAAATCAGGCACAACCGGATATGCTCCCGGCGGGTCAGTGCCGAGGCCAGCATCCGGCGCTCCGACAGCCGTACCAGGCCGGAGAACCGCGGCGAGCGCAACGCCGGATTGAATTCGGCCATGGCCACGCACTGCCACACCAGGCCGGTGTCGTTCTCCAGGTGAGCAATGTGCTTGCGGGCTTCCCGCAACAGCCGCAACCGCTTCATGACCAGGTCCAGATGGCTCGGGCGGGAGGCATAGAGGCGCCGGATGGCCGGCACGCCCGCCAGGGTGATCAGCACACTGGCACCAAAACCCCCGCCGGCAATCCAGGCCGGCACCAGTCCGGTCATGCCGCTGAGGAACACCAGCGCGCAGAGCGTGGCACTGAACAGCCACAGGTCACGACGCTTGCGGGCCTGGGCCAGCTGGTAGCTGTCGGGCCAGCCCTGCATGGCCAGGGTATCAAAATCCAGCAGCAGGACACGCTCACACTGGCGCAGCAGCTGACGCCGTCTGTGCTGTAGCATTTCCACTTCGGCCTGGGGCCGGGCCGCAGCTTCGGGCTCCGGCGCGGGCTGACCGGATGGCCGATCAGTCCCCGCTTCGGCCTCGGGCGCTTTCGCGTCCGGCTCGGCGGCTGGCATCGCCGCCGTCGCCTGCACTGCCTCCGGTCCCTGCGCTGCCTCGGCAGCCCTCTCGGCCGGCGGGGCGGAGGGAGGCGGGTCCGCCGGTCGGCCAGCGCGCAGCACCGGGCCGCCGCGATCGCGGCCGGGACGGGTCTGCTGGGATCTCTGGGTGTCCGCCATGGTGAGTCCTGTGGCCTGGGGCAGATCGGGGTGGGTCATCAAACCAGGCTCCTGACTGTTTATCGCCCGCGGCAGACAATTCTTGAGGGCCGGCCGGGTTGGCAGCAGCCGGCGCGCTGGTTATGCTTGGGCACCTCGTCAGAAATGGCCGCCGGGCGCCACCGGAACCGACGCCGGCGTTATCCCACAGCCGGCGTCACATCAAAGAAGGATCCGTCATGTTTACTGGTATTGTACAGGGCATCGCCAGCGTCGAAGAGCTCACCAGCAAGCCCGGACTCACCACCCTGTCAGTTCGTTTCCCGGCGGAGCGGGTGGAGAAGGTCAGTATTGGCGCCTCGGTGGCCCTGAACGGCACCTGTCTGACCGTGACCCGTCAGGAGGCGGACTGCCTGAGTTTTGATGCCATGCAGGAAACCCTGAGCCGGACCACACTGGGCGGGTTGAAGCCGGGTGATCGGGTCAACTTCGAGCGGGCCGCCCGGATCGGCGACGAGATCGGCGGCCACCTGCTGTCTGGCCATATCCATACCACCGCCCGCATCGTCGACATCCAGACCCCGGAGAACAACCGGACCCTTACCTTCGAGGTGCCCCGGGACTGGGCGAAGTACCTCTTTCCCAAGGGCTATATCGCGGTCAATGGCGCCAGCCTTACCATCGGTGAGGTCACCGACAGCCGCTTTAACGTCCACCTGATTCCGGAAACCCTGCGGGCCACCACCTTTGGCGAGCTGGCGACCGGTGATGAAGTCAACATCGAAATCGACAGCCAGACCCAGACCATCGTCGACACCCTGGCCCGGATGGGTTACGACCGCCCACCCTCCTGAGGCCTGGCCTCAAACACCACGAAGCGGGGATCGGCGTCCAGCTGGCGGACCCTGAACCACTGCCGCAGACTGCGGTGATAGCCCAGGTGGCGGTTGCCAACCACCAGCATGCGGCCCTGCGGCGCCAACACACGGCTGGCCTGCTGGAACAGGCGCAAGGCAATGTGGTCCCCCACGGTGCCGCCCTCGTGAAAGGGTGGATTGAGCAGGATCAGGTCATAGACCCCGCTATTGCCCGGTACGCCATCGCAATGAAAGAAAGCGGCCCGGGCACCGGCGAAACAGCCGGTAGCGTTCCGGGTCGCGCTGGCCACCGCCTGGCTCGACACATCTGCGAAATTCACCACCAGATCGGGGTTGGCGGCCAGTGCCGTCAACCCCAACAAACCGTTGCCGCAGGCCAGATCCAGCACCCGGGCGCCGGCGGCAAGCTCCCTGGCTACGCTGCTGATCGGCTCCAGCAGCAACCGGCTGCCGATATCCAGGCGCTCGCGCCCGAACACCGCCGGCAGGCCCTGCAGATCCAGCCCACCTGGGGGCGCCGCTGTGGTGTAGCCGCGCCAGAGGCCGGACCAGCCCGCCAGACCGTCCCGCCCTGGCCGGCACTCCAGCAGCCGAGCCTTGCGCCTGGCCCGGTGGACTTCCTCGGTACGCACCAGGCTGTCGAACTTCTCGGCACAGCGATCCGGCAGGTGCTTGATCATGCCGCCGGCCAGCAGGCGTCCGTCCGGCGCCAGGGCGTCGTTGGCCCAGCGCAACAGGTAGGCCAGGTAGTCCACCTGCCGGGGCAGTTTCATGATCACCAGATCAAAGGGGCCAGTGGGAGGCATCAGCCAGGAGCTCACGGCGCCGGGCATGAGATCATTGGCCCTGGCATTGGCGGCGAGGGCAGCGGGCAGCACCGCACTGTCGGCAACACTGACCGGCGTCAGATCCGCCAGTGCCAGCGACAGGGCACCAAAGCTGTCGTCCACA
The DNA here is from genome assembly GCF_033722195.1 of Marinobacter sp. Lineage (GTDB taxonomy): Bacteria > Pseudomonadota > Gammaproteobacteria > Pseudomonadales > Oleiphilaceae > Marinobacter. The sequence continues at coordinate 11,467 of NZ_JAWVZL010000005.1, read as the reverse complement.
ATGGCCACCCGGGCGCCTTCGGATGCCAGCGGCCGGGCCGCCGCGATCAGCTGTTCGTCGGCGGCATCCCAGGCTCGCAGGCCGGTCCTGCCGGCATCCGGACGCGCCAGCGAGAGCGCCCGCTCACCCGCGGAAAGTTCGAGGAGATCCATGTGTCACTCGGCAAAAGGAATTTTCTAGGCTGATTACTCTAGAAATTATGCCTAACCTTGGATTGTAAGGACATGTTTACCGATGTAACCGGTTGGTTGGAGGTTGTGGCCAGGGTCTGGCCACGACCCGGTTTCGCCCCTCACCCCAGGGGCTTTTTTTCGTCCTGCGCCTGCACCGGTCCTTGTGATCGACTCATCTCCGATTCCCTGACCACGCGGTTCCGGCCCTCGGCCTTGGCCTGGTAGAGCGCCCGGTCGGCTCGGGCCAGGAGGGCTTCCAGGGTTCCATCACTGTCACCGGACATGGCGGCCACCCCGATACTGATGGTCATGCTCACGGTCAGGTTGCCGCTGTGCAGGGCCTCGGCCTGCACCAGCGCCCGCAGCCTCTCGGCGGCGACCGCGGCCTGCCGCTCATCGGCATCCTCGAGTACAACGACGAACTCCTCACCGCCGATCCTGGCCAGCAGGTCGATGTCCCGTAGCGCTTTCCCTGCCAGCGTCACCAGGTGGCAAAGGGCCTCGTCACCCACGCCGTGGCCGTAGCTGTCGTTGATGGACTTGAAATGGTCGACATCGAACATCATCGCGCTGAGGGGCCGCTCATGCCGCCTGGCCCGCCTTAGCGCCTGCTCGCCGGCGGCGAAGAAATGCCGGCGATTGCTGACGCCGGTCAGGGCGTCGGTATTGGCGGTCTTTTCCAGCTTGTCCACCAGCTCCCGGCGTTCCTGATAGAGCCGTTCGCGCACATCCATTTCTTGCCGCAACTGTCGGTTCACCGCCTCCAGCTCCGCGGTACGACCCTGGACCCGCTGCTCCAGATTGGCATTGAGCGCTGTCAGCTCCTTCTCCTTGTTGATGAGGCCAACCACCAGTCGACGCAGGCCGTGGGTCAGTACGCGTACTTCCTCGAAATCATTGCGTTGGGTGATGGGCGTATGCAGCCGGCCCTCGTTAAGCGCCTCGGCCTCGTTGGCAAGATCCAGCAGGGGCCGGGATACCCGCCTGGCGGTCAGCCAGGCCAGGACACAGAAAACCAGGGCGACACCGGCTCCGGCGAGAAGTATCCGGTTCCGCAGCGCCACCGCCTCGGCAAAGGCTTCATCCAGGGGCTTGCGAACCATCAGGACCCAATCCAGGCTCTGGTAGAAACGATCATCCCTCAGCTGGGTATAACCCAGTAGGTATTGGCGACCATCATCGGCAGTTTTGGTGGTATAGCCGAAATCCTCGCTGGCGGCGGCCTCGGTGGCAATGCGCTCGAGCATCGCGGAGCCCTGCAGCTCCGCCGGCCCGATAATCATCGAGCCGGTATCACTGGTGATCACCAGATCCGACTGCAGCCTTGACTGCAGTGGCTCCAGCAATGACTGACCCAGGTCCGCCACCCAGCGCAGGTCCAGGTGAGCCCCCAGGACCCCCAGCAGTTCGCCACGGCGACTTTTCATCGGCAACGCCACGTCAATGAACCGCAGGGGCTCCTCACTGTCCGGCTCCAGCAGTTTCTGCAGCAGCAAAGCCTTGTGGACGTCACCCAGAAAAGGCCCCTTGAGAGCCTCCTGGAACCAGGGCCGCTCAGACACATTCTTGCCCACCAGCATGTCACCGGTGGCGGCCCAGACGTGGCCGCTGGGGGAGACAAAGCCGATCCAGGCGTACTGGTCGAAGTTGGATTTGATCTGGTCCAGGATGGGTGTCAATTCCTGGAATTGCTCGGTTTCCACCAGCACCGTTGTCATACGGGCCGCCGTGGCCATGTCGAAGTAACGCTCCCGCAGCTGAAGCTCCAGCTTGTCCCGAAGCTGCAGCGCCACTTCCTGCAAGTTGGAGCCGACCCGCTCCCGCACTTCCTCGGTGGCCACATGCGAGGTATACGCGACAATCAGGGCGGTCAGGGCGATGGTCAGACCGCCGAAGGCGAGACTGAGCCGTGTTTTGAGGCTGGTGCTGATGACGTGATACTGCCTGAATCGATAAAGCCCGGCGCACGTCACTGTACTGCCGCGACTCGGATCCCCACACAACGACCCAGAAATCCCGGCCGGGCCATGAACTGGGTCAGCTGCCGCAGAGCTCGGCAAACCGGATACCCAGGACCGCAGTATACCGGGCCAAACGGCGCCAGCAAACAACGTGCTTTTTACGCATTCCGGGCCGGACCGCCGCCGGAAGGTCAGGCCTGCTGCCGGCGACCACCAGGCCCGGTCGGCATGGCATTGACCTGCTCGATAAAGCTGGCCGCCAGGGGTACCGGTGCGGGTCCCTCGTAGGGGGTCGGCGCATCCGGTTCCTCCGCCACCACCGATGGCTGCTCCGACCAGTGCAGTATGGACAGCCGGCCGTCAAAACCCTCCACCAGGGCGGTGCAGTGTTCCACCCAGTCGCCGTCGTTGCAGTAGAGACCGCTACGGCCGCGACGAAAGCCGGCGGAGTGAATGTGGCCGCAGATGAAGCCGTCGTAGTGGCCACGCTCGGCCACCGTCAGGGCCGCCTGCTCGAAGCGCTGGATGAACGCCCGGGCCTTGCCGATTCGCGGCTTTACCCAGGCCGCCAGCGACCAGTAGGGCTTACCGCGGAAACGGCGGAAGGCATTGAACCAGCGGTTGAGCCGGAGCAGCAGGCCATGTGCCCGATCCCCCACCAGCAGCATCAGGGGGCTGCAGCGCACCACCTGATCGAACTGGTCACCGTGGCAGACCAGAAAGCGGCGACCGTCCGCGGTGATGTGGACCGTCTTCTGCATCAGCTCGATGCCGGCAATGGTCTGACCGCAGAAGGACCGCAGGAATTCGTCATGATTGCCCGGTATGTAGATCACCAGGGTGCCAGTCTCCGCCAGCGCCAGCAGGCGATTGACCACCGCCTGGTGGCTGGCCGGAAAGTACACCCGCCGCTGCATGGCAAGCAGGTCGACAATGTCGCCCACCAGATAGAGTGTCCGGCAGCTCACCCGGGACAGAAAATCCAGCAGGTACTCGGCCTGGCAGTCCGCCGACCCCAAATGAACGTCGGATATGAAAACGCTTCGGTAGGCTGGCATGGCACGGCTCCGTCGGCTCAACAATGTTTCGACCAAGCTTGGTACAGCGCAATGACGTGAACATGACAACTTTGGGAAGGTTCAGTGACCGGTTCCGCTTCAGTGCCGCGGCCCGCTGGCACGGTAGACCCGGAAGCGGCTGTCCTCCGCCAACACCTCGAAGGCCCGGAAGCGGCTCTGGATCAGCTCCGGGTAAGGAAGAAAGCGGTTCGCCACCAGCACCAGCTCACCACTGGCGGTGAGATGCCGGGACACCTGCTGGAGGAACTGGGTGGTCATGGAGGCGTCCGTGCGCACGCCGGTGTGAAATGGCGGATTGGTCACCACGGCGGCATAGCGGCCCAGGTCTGGCGGCAATCCGTCGGCGGCAATGATCGCTCCCGCCACGCCCTGGCGCTGGTAGGTCTGCCGGGCGCAGAAAACCGCCTGGGCCTGCACGTCTATGCCGTCCACCAGAAAATTGTCGCCGTGATGACCGGCAAGCCAGGCGCCGATGGTGCCGGCGCCGCAGGCAAAATCCAGCACCGGCCCCGGCAGAGGCCTCGCGGCCAGGGCTTCCAGCAGCAGCCGGGTGCCCTCGTCCAGGTGTCCGTCACTGAAAATCCCCGGCAGCCCGGCCACCTCGACAGCGGTACCCGCCACCTCCACCCGGTGCCAGCGCAACCATTCCTCCAGGCTGAAGGGAGCCGGCGCGGGGCGAGCCTGCCAGACCTGACAGTGGCGGGCGCTGTCGAGCTTGACCGCCGCACCATCCAGAGATCTGAGCTGTTTGACCGCACCGGCGATACCCTCCCGCTTCTCGCCAATGACCAGCACTTTGCCGCCATCCACCAGGGCAGCGCGGGCCAGGGCCAGACGCAGGTCCAGCTCCTGACGGGCCTTGGGCAGGAAAACCACCACGGTGTCGGCGCGGGCGGTCTGCAGGGCGGGATCGTTGTAGCCAAAGGCCACCTGCCAGCTCGACGGCGCCATCTGGCGCGCCTGCTGGCAGACTCCCTGATGCTCGCTCATGGCCAGGCCGCCGGCAGGCAGCCCGGCCAGCAGGTCAGGGTCCTGCAGACCCAGTACCAGCAGACGGCCTTCGAGGTATTGGCGGTTGCGTAACAGGGCCTGGTGGGAGTTGGTGGGGCCTTGCGCCATCAATCAGGCCTTGCCACGGCTCGCGCGCATCGGCCGCGCCCGATCTTTGCCAGCAAATTTCTCAACCCCCGCATCGCCTGCTTCCTCGCCATCTGACTGGTTCCGGCCTGTCGCCGCGGCCCTGTGTGCCGGCATTGAACGGGATTTTAGTCACCATGGCAACCGTCATTGGGTCGCACCTGCCGGCGGTTCCAGCGGCGTGTGCAGGGTGGTCTGGGCCAGATCCAGCAACTCCCGGAGCGCCACCGAGAACATGGCGTACTCGGGTTCACGGACGCTGCGCAGCTCCGCCAGCATGCTTTTCCAGCGGATCACCATGGGCTGGTAGTAATCCATCCAGTTGTCGACACATTCGATCACGTTGCCGTGGCTGCCGGCCAGACGCAGCACGCCGGATGTAAGCGCACGCTGCTGCCAGTCCAGGTCTTCCCGGAAACTTTCCCGGGCCAGGGCCTGCCAGTGGGAGCTGGGCTGCAGCTTGGCAATGGCGTTGGCAAACCAGTTCAGCTCCAGCTTCTCGCCGAGGCTGTAGTAAAGGTTGGCCACGGTCTTGAGGGACACCCCGGAGGCCTCCTGGGCCTCGATGATGCCGAGCGCGGAATAGAGATAGGAAGTACCCGCCAGCACATTGGCCAGTTCCTCCGGCACGCCCTGGTCCCGCAAGCCCTGGTGCTGCTTCTGCCACTCCGCCACGGCCTGCTCGCCGAGGTAATCCGGCAGGTTGGCGGTGATCTTGCCGATGCTGTTGCAGAAGCGGTCCATATGGGACTGGATGTTGAGCTCACTGCGGCGGTTGCGCAGCAGCCAGCGCACCGAGCGCCGGATCAGCCGCATCAGATCGTTCATCAGGCGGATCTGGAGCTGGGCCGGCACTTCGTAGTCCAGCGCTTCGATCCGGTTCCACCAGGTGTCCAGACGAAACACGTCCCGCGCGATGATCCAGGCCAGGGCAATGGCCGGCGATGAAGCGCCAGTGGACTGCGACAGCCGCTCGACGAAGGTGATGCCCATGTGATTGACCATGTCGTTGGCAATCTGGGTGGCAATGATTTCGCGCTTGAGCTGGTGGTTGTGCAGCTCCTGGGTGAACTCCCGGGTCAGGGCCTGGGGAAACACCTTGTACATTTCCTGGGTCAGGCTGGGCTCGTCCGGCAGGTCGCTGGCGATCAGCGCCTGCTTCAGGTCCGCCTTGACATAGGAGATCAGCACCGACAGCTCGGGCCGGGTCAGACCCTGCTTGCGCACCTTGCGATCCGCCAGCACATCCTCGTCCGGCAGGAATTCGAGCTGGCGGTTGAGCTTGCCCTCGGCCTCGAGGGTATTCATCAGCCGCCGGTATTCCTCCAGGCGGGTAGCGGCCTCGACGCTGGCGATACTGATGGCCTGGGTCTGGCGGTAGTTGTTGAGCAGCACCAGGTCCGCCACATCGTCGGTCATCTGCTCCAGCATCAGGTTGCGCTGCTTCTCGGTGAGGTCACCGGAGGCCACCACCCGGTTGAGCAGGATCTTCATGTTGACCTCGTGGTCGGAGCAGTCCACTCCGCCGGCATTGTCGATGAAGTCGGTGTTGAGGCGACCGCCCTGCAGGGCGAACTCGATGCGGCCGAGCTGGGTCATGCCCAGGTTGCCGCCCTCGCCCACCACCTTGCAGCGCAGCTCGCGGCCGTCCACCCGCAGGCCGTCGTTGGCCTTGTCCCCCACATCGGTGTGGGACTCGGACTGGCTCTTGACGTAGGTGCCGATACCCCCGAACCACAGCAGGTCCGCCTGGGCCTTGAGGATGTGGCTGATCAGCATGTTGGGCGGCACCCGATCAGACTTGATGCCCAGCAGCTTTTTCATTTCGGCGCTGACCGGAATCGACTTGGCACTGCGGCTGAAGACCCCGCCGCCCTTGGAGATCAGGTCGGGGTTGTAATCGGACCAGGCCGAGCGCGGCAGCTCGAACAGGCGCTTGCGCTCCTCAAAGCTGGTGGCCGGGTCCGGGTCAGGATCCACGAAAATGTGCATGTGGTTGAAGGCCGCCACCAGGCGGGCCTTGTCAGACCGCAGCAGGCCATTGCCGAAGACGTCGCCGGCCATGTCGCCGATGCCGATCACCGAGAACAGGTCCTTGGCCGGATTGATGCCGAGCTCGCGGAAATGCCGCTCCACCGACACCCAGGCGCCCTTGGCGGTGATGCCCATCTTCTTGTGGTCATAGCCCTGGCTTCCGCCGGAGGCGAAGGCATCCCCCATCCAGAAGTTGTATTCCGCCGACAGGCTGTTGGCGATGTCCGAGAAGGTGGCGGTGCCCTTGTCCGCTGCCACCACCAGGTAATGGTCATCGTCATCATGGCGCACCACCCGCTCCGGCGGCACGATCTCGCCATCCACGAGGTTGTCGGTGACGTCCAGCAGTCCGCGGATGAAGGTCTTGTAGGCGGCGATACCCTCTTTCTGGAATGCGTCCCGATCGGAGGCGTCCGGCAGCTTCTTGGCCACGAAGCCACCCTTGGCGCCCACCGGCACGATCACCGCGTTCTTGACCTGCTGCGCCTTCACCAGGCCCAGGATCTCTGTGCGGTAGTCCTCAAAGCGGTCCGACCAGCGCAAGCCGCCACGGGCCACCCGGCCACCCCGGAGGTGCACACCCTCGACCCGCGGGGAGTAGACAAAGATCTCGAACATGGGCAGCGGCAGCGGCATGTCCGGAATCCGCGAGGGGTCGAACTTCAGGCTCAGGTAGGGCTTCACCTTGCCCTCGCCGTCAGGCTGGAAATAGTTGGTGCGCAGGGTGGCCTGCATCAGCTCCAGATACAGCCGCAGCACCCGGTCCTCGCTGAGGTTCTCCACCTCATCCAGACCGGCATTGAACTCCAGTTCCAGCTTCTGCTGGGCGGCGGTGCTCTTACCCTCGCTCTGATAGCGGTCCGGGTTGAAACGCACCTCGAAGAATTCCAGCAGCAAAGCAGCCATGGAGACGTGGTTCACCAGGGTGGTCGCGATGAAACTCTGACTGTTGGAGATGCGGATCTGGCGCATGAAGCGGGCGTATGTACGGAGCACCGCAATCTGGCGCCAGCTCAGGTAGGAGGCCAGCACCAGCCTGTTGAAGCTGTCGTTCTCTGCCTCCTTGTACCAGACCCGGCGGAAGAGGTCCTCGAAGATAGGCTTTATGCGGTGGATGTCCACCGTGGCGCCGCTGGCGGCCTGCAGCGAGAAATCGTGAATCCAGATGGTGCGGCCGTTGCGATTGCGCACCTCGAACGGATGCTCGCCGATCACCCGGAAGCCGAGGTTGTCGAAGATGGGCATGACGTCCGAAAGCGGCAGCTGGTCATCGGGGTGGAAGAGTTTGAAATGCAGGGTCGCCTGGTCCTCCTCCAGCGCTCGGTAGAAGCTCATTTCCAGGCCGTCGTTCTCCGCCACATGGGCGATGTGCTCGAGATCAATGGCGGCCCGGCGCGGTGAGAACAGCTCCTGGTAGCTGGCCGGGAAGGCAGAGTGGTACTGGCGCAGCAGGTCATTGCCTCGCTCCTCACCACAGCTCTCGTGCAGGGCCTCCGCCAGGCCGTCATGCCAGGACTGGGCCAGTTCGATGACCCGCTCCTGAAGTTCGTTGACCGGCAGTTGCCGGTTCTCCTCCTGGGGTACCCGGATGGTGAACTGGACGCGGGCCAGCACGGATTCGGAAAAGTGTGTGACGAATTCGATGTCCTCCGCCCCGAGGCGCTCACACAAGACCCGCTCCACCTTCAGGCGCAGTTCGGTGTTATAGATGTCCCGGGGGAAGAAGGCCAGGCAGGTGACAAACTGGCCATAAACGTCCTCTCGCATGAACAGCCGGATCTTGCGGCGCTCCTGGATGTAGAGAATGTCCAGGGCGGTGTCCAGCAGCTCGTCGGGCTCTATCTGGAACAGCTCGTCCCGGGGGTAGGTGGTGAGGATCTGGTCCAGTTCCTTGCCGGCGTAGTCGTCCCGCACGAAACCGGAGCGCTCCAGTACGGTTTCCACCTTGCGGCGCAGCAACGGAATCTCGTCCGGCCGCTCATGGTAAACCTTGGAGGTGTAGAGGCCGAGGAAGCGGCGCTCCCCCACCACCTCGCCTTTGGCGTTGAACTTCTTCACCGCGATGTAGTCCGGGTAGGCCGGACGGTGGACCCGGGAACGCTGGGCCGATTTGGCGAAAATAAAGATGTCGTCGGTGCGGGTCATTTCGTCGCGGGTGCGCTTGGGCAGCTCGTTGAGCCTGACCTTGCCGGGCCGCTCGTTGTTGACCCGCAGGATGCCCAGTTCCGAGTCCGCCACCCGCTGCACCATCACGCCCTGCTTGCCGCCGGCGAAATCATATTCGTCGTAGCCCAGGAAGGTGAAGTGGTCCTGGGTCAGCCACTGCACGAACTCCCGGGCCTCGTGGAGATCGTCCTTGTCGATCTGGGCGCTGGTGCTCTCCAGCTCGTCCATGATCTGCTTGGCCTTGTCCCGCATCACCGGGAAATCCGCCACCGCAATCCGCACCTCGTGCAGCACGTTCTGCAGCATGTCCTCCAGGTTCCGCAGATCCTGCTGGTCGCTATGGCGGTCGATCTCCAGCACGATCATGGCCTCGTCCTGGGCCTTGCTTTTCGACGCCCTGCTCTTGCGGCTGTGCAACTTTTTCAGCTTGCCGTTGTCATCACGATCGACCTTGAGCACCGAGTGGTAGATGGTGTGGGTACCGATCTCGCGCTGGTTAATGGCGATCCGAATGGAGTCGATCAGGAAGGGGATGTTGGGGTGCAGTATGAAAATCACCGAATGGGTGGACTGCCAGCCGTCGCTTTCAAGGTCCGGATTGAACACCGACACCGGGGTTTCATCGGGCTTTCGGGCCTGCAGGAACTGCCAGGCCGCGAGCACCGAGCCGTAGATGTCGGAAAAGCGCCGGCTGAGCAATTCTTCGAGCGGCAGATGGGTAAAGTGCTGAACGGCAAATTCGCTGATTTTCTTGGCTTCGGTCTTCTCAATCTTCTGGTGGAAGGCTTCCGCCAGCTGTTTGAAGAACTGATCCTTGCTGGCCACAGTCAGCGTATTCATAGTCGCCCTCGATGTGTGAACGTATGGTAATGAATGTACTGGGCGGTCATCCCACAGACTCACCAGCCCTCGTAGCCACTCGTCTCATGGCGTTGCACGAGCGATAACCCGGCGCTATCCCCACAGCATAGTCAAACCCTTGATTTTTGCCGGCCAGACACAAAAACTGTGGCGACAAAAAAACAATCACCCCAGGAGTACCTCCCTGACATGGCCCTTCAGCAAACCTTCGGTGAACTCAAAGCCCAGCTGGCAACCCGCATCATCGGCCAGGAAACCCTGGTGGAGCGGCTGCTGATCACTTTGCTGGCGGACGGCCATCTGCTGGTTGAGGGGGCACCGGGTCTGGCGAAGACTACCGCCATCAAGGCCCTGGCAGATCATCTGGAGGGGGATTTCCATCGCATCCAGTTCACCCCCGACCTGCTGCCATCGGACGTCACCGGCAGCGAGATTTACCGGCCGGAAACCGGCGAGTTTGAATTTCAGAGGGGGCCGATCTTCCATAACCTGGTACTGGCGGATGAGATCAACCGGGCGCCGGCGAAAGTGCAGTCGGCCCTGCTGGAAGCGATGGGGGAACGGCAGGTCAGTGTGGGCATGCGAACATTCGCGCTGGACCGGCTGTTCATGGTGATGGCCACTCAGAACCCCATTGAGCAGGAGGGCACCTATCCGTTGCCCGAAGCTCAGCTGGACCGCTTCCTGATGCATGTGAATATCCATTACCCGTCCGCCAGCGCTGAAAGGGACATCCTGCACCTTGCCCGTAACGATTACCGTCAGGGAAAACCCCAATCCCAGGTTCGGGTCAGCGCCGAACAGGTATTCCAGGCCCGCCAGGCCATCAGCGACATCTACATGGCCGATGCGGTGGAGGACTACCTGCTGGCACTGGTGCTGGCCAGCCGTGACCCCGGCAGCCTGGACCCGGAGCTGGCGCGCTGGACCGCCTTTGGCGCCAGCCCCCGCGGTACCATCGCCCTGGATCGCTGCGCCCGGGCCAAGGCCTGGCTTGATGGCCGCGACTTCGTCAGCCCCGACGACGTGCGCAGCATGGCCTTCGACGTTCTCCGCCACCGCCTGCTGCTGACCTTCGAGGCTGAAGCCGAGGGTATGACGCCGGACGCCATCATCCAGCGCCTGATCGACTGCGTGCCGGTGACCGCCTGATCATGACCGCGACCGCCATGGATCCCCACAGCGCATTGACCCACATCGATCTGCCGGCGCTGATTCGCCTGCAGGCCGATGCCCGGGCCCTGCGGTTGCCGGCGGCCAGTCAGGTCCGGACCCGCCAGGCCGGGCTGCAGGCGTCGCCGCGCCGGGGCCGAGGCATGGCGTTTGCGGAAGTGCGACTTTACCAGCCCGGCGACGACATCCGCAGCATCGACTGGCGCGTCACCGCCCGCCGCCAGAGCCCTCACACCAAGCTCTACGAGGAGGAACGGGAGCGCCCGGTGCTGCTGGTGTGCGATCTCAGCCAGAGCCTGTTCTTCGGCAGCCAGGGAGCCTACAAGCAGGTTCGCTGCGCCCAGCTGGCCAGCCTGATCGCCTGGCTTGGGCTCTGGGCCGGCGACCAGATTGGCGGGCTGGTGTTCTCCGAGACGGATGTCGACGTCCAGCGTCCCGCCCGGCGCAAGAAATCGGTGCTCCGACTGCTCGATGCCCTGGCCCGCTTCCAGCGCCGGCCCGGCCAGGCGATCACCGAATCCGCCACCAGCCCTCTGGATGTGGCCCTGCGGGAGGCGCGCCGGGTCGCCCATACCGGCAGCCGCATTTTCGTGCTGAGCGATTTTCTGACCCTCACCGAGGACACCGCCAGCCTGCTGGGCGCCCTGGCCCGCCACAATTCCGTCAGCGCCCTGCGCATTGTTGATCCGCTGGAGCTGGATCTGCCCCATCAGGGCCGTTTTGCAGTGGCGGGGCCGGACGGCCCGGTCTGGTTCAATGGTGGCGACAGCCGCTTCCAGAAAGCTTTCCACGACCGCGTGCTGGCCCACGAACAGGCCCTGGCGAAGTGCTTCCGCACCGCCGCGGTCGACCACCAAACCGTCTCCACGGCGGAGGACCCGGC
>NZ_JAWVZL010000004.1:0-89858 GCF_033722195.1 Marinobacter sp. | reverse complement strand
TGGCGGACCTGGGTCTGGACCGGGCCGCCGCCCGGGTCCGTTTTGAAGTGGCCGACGCCTGCAACCTGGGGCCCGAATACAGCGGTTATGACCTGATCTTCGCCGGTAACCTGATCGACCGCCTGCAGGACCCGAGTGCGTTCCTGGCGTCCGTGCATGAGCACCTGGCGGAAGGCGGTACCCTGGTGATCAGCTCGCCCTATACCCTGCTGGAGGAGTTCACCCCCAGGGCCAACTGGCTCGGCGGCTTTGAGCGCGATGGCCAGCCGGTGACCGTGCTAAAGGGTATGAAGTCGGTGCTTGCGCCGCATTTCGAGATGGTGGCACCGCCGGTGGATGTGCCCTTCGTGATCCGCGAGACCCGCCGCAAGTTCCAGCACTCCATTGCCGAGCTGAGCGCCTGGCGGCGGACCTGAGGGCGCCGCCTCAGCTCTCCCGCACGCTGGTGTACTCCAGGGTATGGCTGGCCAGGGCCACCCCGGTCTCGTCCATGGTCAGATAGGCCTCGTCGGCACCGGCCGCCTTGATCGCGGCGGCATCGTCCTCGTACATGGTATGCGCCACGATCTGGCCTGAAAAACCGCGCTCACGCAGCTTGCGGGCGGCGATCACCTTGCCCTCGATGTCGTGGGTCGCCAAGATCACCGCCTTCAGCTTCGGTATCTCCAGGCTCTGCCAGAAACTGGTGTCCTCGGCATCCCCGAAAAGCACGTTACGGCCCAGGGCCTTGTGCTTCTCGATCTTGGCGGGGTCGGAATCCAGCCCCATGGTCTGGGGATTTTCAGGGTGCAGTTTTTCGTAGGCAGCCGTGCCGGTGCGCCCCATACCCAGGATCAGCACCTCGGTGTCACCCAGGGAAACCGGCTGCTCGTCCGGGTGCCGGCGCTGGCTTTCGAAGGGTTCCAGGCGGTGGCTCCAGCGCTCGTAGAGGCGGTGGGCGATCCGGTTGGCGGGAGCGGACACCACGAACGACAGCGCCACCGTGATGGCCAGGGGGATCAGCCATTCCTGCAGCGCAACGCTGGCCACGATCAGGCCGAACTCACTGTAGTTGGTCAGCGCCAGGCCGCTGAGGAAACTGCTGCGGGCCCGCAGCCGGAACACCAGCAGCAGGAAGAAGAACAGGATGCCCTTGAGCGGCAGCACCAGCGCCGCCACCACGGCAAACACCAGGGCATCGCTGTCCGGCAGTCCGCCCATGCCTATCTGCAGGAAAAAGCCCACCAGGAATACTTCCTTGAGCGACCACAGCGAGCGTGAAAGCTCCTCGGCGCGGGGGTGGTTGGCCAGCATGGCGCCAAACACCAGCGCGCCAAGCTCCGAACTCAGGCCCACCGATTCGAAGCCAAGCCCCCCCAGCACCAGCGCCAACAGCAGCCCCAGCAACACCAGCAGCTCATCGTGACCGCTGGCATCCAGCAGGCGGTAGAGTAGCGGTCGCAGCAGCGGCAGGCCGAGGATCACCAGGGCATAGGCGGAAGGGCTCTTGCCCGCCGCCAGACTCATCACCAGCAGCGCAATCAAATCCTGCATCACCAGAATGCCGATGGCCACCCGGCCATGGAAGGCCCGCAACTCCCGCTTGCTCTCCAGCACCTTGGCCGCCAGTACCGTACTGGAAAAGGACAGCGCGATGGCCAGCAGCAGGGAGGTCTGCCAGTCCAGGTCCGCCAGCAGGTGGATGCCGGGAGTGAAGACCACACAGGTAATGGCGAAATGCAGCAGGCTGCCACCGATCACCTCGGGCTGCAGTATGGAGCGGACCTTGAGCTTCAGGCCCACAGTGAACAGCAGCAGCAACACGCCGAGGTGGGCAATATGATCGAGGGTCTTGCCTTCGGCGAGCTCCAGGGCATCCGGACTGAGGATGCCGTTGAGGATGAAACCGGCCGCCAGGTAACCCACCAGGGGCGGCAGACTCAGGCGTTTGACCACGAGGCCCAAAGAGAATGCAAAGCTGATCCAGAGTGCTTCGGCCATAGCCTGGGGTTGCCTTTTGCTGCTGGGGCGGATGTTGGCGTCGGGCTTGCGGGCGCCTGCCCCGGTGTTGAGGGCGTCCGTCCCCGATGATGTCTACAGCCGCTCGAACAGAGCGGTCTGGGTTGGCTGTCCAAAGTCCGGGTGCTGCTCGCCGATGCCGCCAAATGCTACCTGATAGCCCTGGCGCTGCGCCACACCCCGGGCCCATTGCCGGAAGCGCTCCCGGCACCACTCGAACTTGTGATCCGGTTCGCGGCGCTCGCCCGGGGCCAGGTCAAACAGGGGGTTGTACTCCCGGTTGGGTGTAGTCATCAGTACCTGGCCGGGCCGGTAGCAGCCGAACACCGTGCGCTCGGCCAGTGACAGCTGCCCGGGCCGGACATGCTCAATGGTCTCCAGCATCACCGCAATGTCGAAACCGGTCAGCCCAGAAGTCTGATCCGGCTCCAGGTAAGACCCCAGGATCAGACGGACGCGCTCGGCACCGGGCAGTCCGGCGAGCATCTGCCGGGCCTGGCCCAGGGAGGCGCCGGACTGCTCCAGGCCGGTGATGCGCTCGAACTGGGGCTCCCCCAGCAGCCGCAGCAGCAGCGAGCCGGAGCCGCAGCCCAGGTCCAGCACCGAGCGGGCGCCGGTGGCCTTGAGCGTGGTCAATACCGTATCGAGGCGCGTCTCGTGGAGCGCGCTCATCTGGGTCATCACAACAGGTCACCCGACAGCCTGGAAAAAGCGGGGCTGGTTCTGCGGCCAACCCACCCTTATGTGGCAGCATAGCAGGCGCCGGCGCGGCCTGCCGGTCAGAAGCGTCCGTGCCGGCCTTCGCCGGAAGCAAAGCGGTCGGCACCTTCCAGGGCTTCCTCGAACACCACCGGAAAGCCGCCTTTGCCTTCCCGCTGCAAAGCGGTGGCCAGATCCAGTGACCACTGGGAGAGGGCGGAGTCCCGGTCCACCCTGAGGCAGGTCTGGGGGAAGCCGGCGATGTCCGCCGCCAGCTGTTCGGCGGCCGCGCGGCTCTCGCCGTCGGCCACTACCCGGTTGGCCAGACCCATACGGAGGGCTTCGTCCGAGTGCACGGGCCGGCCGGTGAGGATCATGTCGAGGGCGTGACTCTGGCCCACGATCCGTGGCAACCGCACGGTACCGCCGTCGATCAGCGGCACGCCCCAGCGCCGGCAGAAGACCCCGAACACCGCCGACGCCTCCACCACCCGCAGGTCGCACATCAGGGCCAGTTCCAGGCCGCCGGCAACGGCATAGCCGGACACCGCGGCGATGACCGGCTTGCTAAAGGCCATGCGGGTGGGGCCCATGGGGCCGGGGCCGGCGCCTTCGGCGTCCAGCTCGTTGCGTTTGTCAGGGTCGTTCATGGCGGCCAGGTCGGCGCCACCGCAGAAGTGACCACCGGCACCCCAGAGCACCGCAACCCTGAGCCGATCGTCGGCTTCGAAGGCCTCGAAGGCATTGCGCAGGGCTGTGGCGGTGGGCCGGTCCACGGCGTTTCGTTTCTCGGGCCGGTTCAGCACGATGGTGCAGACGGGCCCCCGGATCTCGGTATGGACGGCGTCGGTCATGGCAGGGCTCTCTTGCAGGACGGTCAGGGCTGGGTCACCCGGCCGGAGTCGGGCGCGGTTTCAATAAACTCCTGCACCAGTGTGGCCGAGCGACGGGGAATTTCAATCATCGGGGCATGGCCGACACCGTCCAGGACCTCAAGCCGGGCGTTGGGGATGCGCTCGGCGAAAATGATGCCGTTGCGGTAATCGGTGATGCGGTCCTCCCGTCCCCAGACCACCAGTACGGGAGCAGTGATACGCTCCAGGGCGTCGCGGAAGCCGGGCTGGTAGCCGGAATCCCGGATGGCCGCAAAGATGCGCTCGTTGACCTCCCGGTTGGCGATGGCGCGCTCCTCCATCACGCTGTAGATGGGCCAGGGCACGAAGGGCTCCTGCTCCAGGGCGAAGTCCACGAGGCGTTCGAAATCCCCGGGCTGCTTCACGATCAACGGATTCTCGCCCTGTTTCACCAGCGCCACCAGTTCGCTGTCGTAGACGAAGACGCCGGCGGGATCGAACAGCACCGCGCTCTGCACCCGCTCGGGATAGGTGGCGGCGTAGAGTGCGGTAATGGCACCGCCCATGGAGTTGCCCATCATATGGACGCGGCCCAGGCCCAGTTGGTCCAGCATGGCGTTCACGTAGGCCACCTGGTCGGCGATGCTGTAGCCGATGTCCAACGGTTTGCTGCTGTCACCGTGGCCGGGCAGGTCGAAGGCGTAGACGTTGTAGTCTTTGGTCAGATAGCCCGCCATCCGCAGCCAGTTGTCCTTGTTGGCGCCGAAACCGTGCAGCATTACCAGGGTGTCGGCGCCCGCAATGGGCGGGTTGCTCAGGTAACTGATGGTGAGCTCGCCAATCTGCAGGCTGGACACTTCCAGATCGGCCCTGCCGCGCTCGAAATCCAGCGCGGTCTGGTAAATGGTCTGGCGGGAGCAGCCCGCCAGCACCAGCAGGGCCAGCAGGGTCAGAATCCGGAGCATCGGGTGAGGGGGCATCATGGAGCTTTCCTTCAGTGCGCGGGAAGCTCACCATAGCGCAAAAAAAGACCCGGTCAATGACCGGGTCCCTGGATTGCAGAGGGGTTCGCGTCAGGCTTTCAGCTTTCCCGGGCGATGGCCCGATAGGCTATGTCCTTGCGATAGAAGGCGCCCTGCCACTGGATCCGCTCCGCCACCTGGTAGGCGCGCTGCTGGGCCTCGGTGACCGTTCTGCCCAGGGCGGTGGCACAAAGCACCCGGCCGCCGCTGGTCACCACCTGCTCGCCCTTCAGGCTGGTGCCGGCGTGGAACACCTTCTCGCCTGCGGTTTCGGTTTCATGCAGGCCGGAAATGACGTCGCCCTTGCGGTAGCTGCCGGGGTAGCCGCCGGCGGCCAGCACCACGCCCACCGAGGCGCGCTCGTCCCAGTTGGATTCGCACTCGTTCAGCCGGCCGTCGATGGCGGCCTGGCACAGCTCCACCAGGTCCGACTGCATCCGCAGCATGATGGGCTGGGTCTCCGGGTCGCCGAAGCGGCAGTTGAACTCGATGACCTTGGGAGCGCCGTCGGGGTCGATCATCAGGCCAGCGTAGAGGAATCCGGTGTATTCATGGCCTTCCGCCGCCATGCCTTTGACGGTAGGGTAGATCACTTCGTCCATGATGCGCTGGTGGACCGCATCGGTAACCACCGGGGCGGGGGAGTAGGCGCCCATGCCGCCGGTATTGGGGCCGGTATCGCCGTCGCCGACCCGTTTGTGGTCCTGGGAGGTAGCCATGGCCAGCACGTTGCTGCCGTCCACCATGACGATGAAGCTGGCCTCCTCGCCCTCCAGGAACTCCTCGATCACCACCCGGCTGCCGGCGTCGCCAAAGGCGTTGTCGGCCAGCATGTCGCGGATGGCCGTCTCGGCCTCGGCCAGGGTCATGGCCACGATCACACCCTTGCCGGCGGCCAGGCCATCGGCCTTGACCACGATGGGCGCGCCCCGTTCACGGACATAGGCCAGCGCGGCATCCACATCGGTGAAGTTGCCGTAGCCGGCGGTGGGAATCCTGTGGCGTGCCAGGAAGTCCTTGGTGAAGGCCTTTGAGCCCTCCAGCTGGGCAGCGCCCTTGCTGGGGCCGAACACCCGCAGCTTCCGGCTGCGGAAGTGATCGACGATGCCGGCCACCAGCGGCGCCTCTGGACCCACGATCGTCAGGCCCACATCGTGGGTGGCGGCAAAGTCCGCCAGGCCCTGGATGTCCATCACATCGATGGCAACATTCTCCAGGCCGGGTTCGCGGGCGGTGCCGGCGTTCCCCGGTGCCACGAAGACCCGGTCGGCCTGGGGCGACTGGGCGGCTTTCCAGGCCAGGGCGTGCTCACGCCCACCACTGCCGATGATCAGGATGTTCATGTCGGTCTTCCTCTGCTGCAGGCTCAGTGACGGAAATGGCGCATGCCGGTGAACACCATGGCAATGCCGTGCTCGTTGGCGGCGTCGATGACTTCCTGGTCCCGCATGGAGCCACCGGGCTGGATCACCGCGGTGATACCGGCGGCGGCGGCAGCGTCGATGCCGTCCCGGAACGGGAAGAAGGCGTCGGAGGACATCACCGAGCCCTTCACTTCCAGACCCTCGTCGGCGGCCTTGATGCCGGCGATGCGGGCGCTGTAGACCCGGCTCATCTGGCCGGCGCCGATACCGATGGTGCGGCCGGCGCGGGCGTAGACGATGGCGTTGGACTTGACGTACTTGGCCACCTCCCAGGCGAACAGCAGATCGTTCAGCTCCGCCTCGGTGGGCTGGCGCTCGGTGACCACTTTGACGTCCGCCATGGCCACCATGCCCAGATCCCGGTCCTGCACCAGCAGGCCGCCGGTGACCCGCTTGAAGTCCATGCTGCGGGCACGCTCACCGGTGAAGTCACCGCAGGCCAGCAGCCGCACATTCTTCTTGGCGGCCACCAGTTCAGCCGCCTCCGGGGCCACCGTGGGGGCGATGATCACTTCCACGAACTGGCGCTCGACGATCGCGCGGGCGGTGTCGGCGTCCAGCTCCCGGTTGAAGGCAATGATGCCGCCAAAGGCCGAGGTGGGGTCGGTGGCGAAGGCCAGGTCGTAGGCCTGGCGGATGTCGGCGCCGATGGCCACACCGCAGGGGTTGGCGTGCTTGACGATGACACAGGCCGGGTCTGCGAAGGGTTTGACGCATTCAAGCGCAGCGTCGGTGTCGGCGACGTTGTTGTAGGACAGCGCCTTGCCCTGCAGCTGGCGGGCGGTGGCGACGCTGGCTTCCCGGGGATGACGCTCGGCATAGAAGGCAGCGCGCTGGTGCGGGTTCTCGCCGTAACGCATGTCCTGCACTTTCACAAACTGGCTGTTGAAGGTGCGGGGGAAGTCAACGTTGTCATTGTCGGCGGTGCGGCCGCCCAGGTAGTTGGCAATGGCGCCGTCGTATCCCGCCGTGTGCTCGAACGCCCGCACCGCCAGGTCGAAGCGGGTGGCGTGACTGAGCGCGCCCTTGTTGTCGGCCAGTTCCCTGATGACACGGTCATAGTCGGCCGCGTTCACCACGATGGCCACGTCGGCATGGTTCTTGGCGGCTGCCCGGACCATGGTGGGGCCCCCGATATCGATGTTCTCGATGGCGGTGGCCAGGGCACAGTCCGGATTGGCGACGGTGGCCTCGAAGGGATAGAGGTTGACCACCACCATGTCGATGGGGTCGATGCCGTGTTCGGCCATGACCGCGTCGTCGGTGCCGCGCCGGCCGAGAATGCCGCCGTGGATCTTGGGGTGCAGGGTCTTGACCCGGCCGTCCATCATTTCGGGGAAGCCGGTGTGGTCACTCACTTCGGTAACCGCAATGCTGTTTTCCCGCAAAAGGCGGAAGGTGCCGCCGGTGGACAGGAGCGCCACGCCCTGTTCGGTGAGCTGGCGGGCGAAGTCGACGATGCCGGTCTTGTCAGAAACACTGATCAGTGCACGGCGTACTGGGGTGTTTGCCTGATTTGCCATGGGGTCCGTTTTTCGCTGGGTATGAACGAATAAAGGCCTCGCAGACGGTGTCCGGGAGGCCCTCCTGGGATTGCCCGATCAGAGCAAACCGTACTGCTTGAGCTTCTTGCGCAGGGTGCCGCGGTTCAGACCCAGCATGGTGGATGCCTTGGTCTGGTTGTTGCGGGTGTACTTCATGACCTGCTCCAGCAGGGGCGCTTCCACCTCGGACAGGACCAGTTGATAGACTTCCGTGACCGGCGCGCCGTCGAGCTGGGCAAAGTAGTTCTTCAGGGCGACTTCGACGCTGTCACGCAGGGTGACGGTATTGCCGCTGCTGTTGACGGTCTGGAGCTGGTGAAGCTCGTCGTTTGCCGGTTGGGCGGTGTTGTCGTTTGCCAGTGTCTCAGCGGTCATGCTGCGAATACCTCTCCATTTCGTAAGCCTGCAAAGTACTGTTGAATGCTGTCTTTCTGCTCCCGCGCGCATTCGATGGCGTTGAAGCGTCTGCGAAACTGCTTGTCCGGGTCGTGGGCCTGCAGATACCAGCCCACGTGCTTGCGCGCGATACGCGGTCCCATGACCTCGCCGTAGAAGTCATGCAGGGCGTCCAGATGCTCGCTGAGTATCTGTTCCACCTCGTCCAGCGCGGGTGCGGCCAGGGTCTGGCCGGTTTCCAGGAAATGCAGTATTTCCCGGAATATCCAGGGGCTGCCCTGGGCGGCGCGACCGATCAGCAGACCGTCGGCCCCGGTGTGGGCCAGCACCTGTTTCGCCACCTGGGGCGACGTGATGTCGCCGTTGGCGAACACCGGTATGCCGACCCGGGACTTGACCTCGGCAATGGTGTCGTACTCCGCCTCGCCGCGGTAGGCGTCCGCCCGGGTGCGACCGTGTACCGCCAGCGCCTGGATGCCGGCGGCCTCCGCCATGCGGGCGATGGTCACCGCATTGCGGTTGTCCTGATCCCAGCCGGTGCGCATCTTCAGGGTGACCGGCACATCCACCGCCGCCACCACCGCGTCGAGAATCTCGCCCACCAGGGCTTCGTCACGTATCAGGGCGGATCCGGCGGCCTTGTTGCAGACCTTCTTGGCCGGGCAGCCCATGTTGATGTCGATGATCTGGGCGCCATGTTCGGCGTTCATCCGGGCCGCGTTGGCCAGCATTTCGGCATCGCCACCGGCGATCTGTACGGAGCGTGGCTCCGGTTCGCCGTTGTGGTCCAGGCGGAGCCGGGACTTGCGGGTGTGCCAGAGGCTGCTGTCGGCGATGACCATTTCAGACACCGCCAGACCCGCCCCCAGGCGCCGGCAAAGCAGGCGGAAAGGGCGGTCGGTCACGCCGGCCATGGGCGCGACGATCAGCGGATTGGGGAGCCTGTAGGGCCCGATAGTCGCCGTCGGCAGCATGGTTTCATTCCGGATTGCAACTGGTTGAAATATGATCACCAGATGACAGGGGGCGACAATGATACCGCCGGGGGCACCGGTATTGAAGAGGAATCTGGCGGAAAAAGTTGATTATTTTTCGTGCTGGTTGGTTGACTTTTGCCCGTGTGGCAGTCTTTTACGGCCGCGTCTCAGGGCTCCCGCGGCAGGAAACTGATGTTGTAGTTGACCGCGTCACGGCCCGGGTCACGGATGTTGATGGCGATGCGGATGGGCGTCTGCGACGGCATGGATTCCAGCTCGAGGGCCTCGCCGGCCAGGTAGTCCTCGGGGGCGAACAGGCTCTGGGCCACCACGTCGCCGTTGAGATTGGAAAAGGTCAGGCCGATCGCCGGGAAGGGCTGGGCGAACTCCGCCTCATTGATGATGACCGCGTCCACGATCAGTGAATTGCGGTCGTCCGGCGCGGTGCGCACCACCAGTTTGCGGCTCTGGATCTTGTCGATGGCCACCAGCGGTTCCAGCTCGCAGCCGGCCAGCTCGCAGGCCTGCTCGTAGAAGGGACGCAACTCCGGTACCGCCGACAGGCGTTCGAACTGGAAGTAGGCCAGCTGGGACACCAGCAGGCCCACCAGGGCCAGCACAACCAGGGTCCAGACGCTTTTGCGCAGCCAGCTGCCGGACCCGGAGCCGGTCACCTCAATGGGCTCGTAGCGCAGATTGTGGTAGGGCTCAGCGGCCGGGCGCTCGGCCGCCAGACCGGAGTCCGGACCCAGGTTCCAGCCTGCGGCCGTGTCCTCCAGCCGATCCTGATTCGGATCCGGCGCCATGCTGAAGCGGGGCGCCGCCGGCTGTTCGGTTTCGGGTTCGGGCTCTGGCTCGGGCGCCGGTTTTTTGGGGGGCTCCGGCCTGGGCGCGGGCTCCTTCGCCGCCCGGGAATCCGTCCCCCCTCTGGGGGTGGCGGTCGGCTCGGGTTCCCCGGAGCGGGGGCGCTCTTCGGTCAGCATGGCCTCGGCCCAACTTTCATCGATGGACTCGTCAGTCTGTTCCACCTCGCTGTCGTCGCCGAAACCCCCGGAGGATTTCTCGTCGAAGGCGCGGAAACTGTCGCTGAGTTCGTCGTCGGAGAAGGTGGTCTTGCTGCCGGCATAGCGACCGGCGACGGCGTCTTCCTCCGGATTGTCCTGGAACACGAAGTCCTCTTCACCGGCCAGGTCCTGGTCTTCGGCCTCGGACCAGGACGGTGGCGGCGTGGACGTTTTTACGTCCGCCGGTTTGGCCGGGCCTTCCTGCTTTTCCGGCTCGCGGTTGTCGATGGCATTGAACACCTCCATGCAGCTGCCGCAGCGCACTTTGCCTTTGGCAATACCAAGCTGCTCATCGGTGACCCGGAAACGGGTATCACAATGAGGACAGCGGGTCAGCAGGGTGGTGTCGGTCATCCTTTATTCCTGTGAAGGGGCGGTGCCATGAGTCCCGGAGTTTAGTCGCTCCATGCAGCTTCGTCACCTGTCTCGACGCCGTCCTGTGAGCCGTATCCACTCATCGCGCTGCTCGGGCTCATCCATTACAAACCAGGGTTCATAGGCGGCCATCACCTCGCGGGCCTGATGGGCAAGAATGCCGGACAGCACCAGGTCGCCCCGGGGCAGGACCTTGGCCGCCAGCTTGGGCGCCAGCATGATCAGCGGTTGTGCCAGGATGTTGGCCAGCATCACGTCGGCCTGGAGTTCGGGCTCCTCGCCGGGCAGGTAAAGATCCAGTCGGTCGTCCGGCACACCATTGCGACGGGCGTTGTCGCGACTGGCCTCCAGCGCCTGGGGGTCGGTGTCCACACCAATGACGTGACGGGCGTCGAGCAGCAGCGCGGCCAGCCCCAGAATGCCGGAGCCGCAGCCGTAGTCGATGACCTGACGGCCGGCGATGGGGTGCTCATCGAGCCATTCCAGGCACATGGCGGTGGTGGCGTGGGTGCCGGTGCCGAAGGCGAGACCGGGGTCCAGGGACAGGTTGGCGGCGTCCGGGTCGGGCGGTTCGTGCCAGCTGGGTACGATCCACAGCCGTTCGCCGAACTTCAGGGGTTTGAAGTCCTCCATCCAGGCTCGGGCCCAGTCCTTGTCCTCGACCAGCTCGATGTCGATCTCCGCCAGCGACTGCTGGGTCTGCTGGTGCCAGGCGTCGCGGATCTCGCTGCACAGCTGCTCTATGTCCCGGCCGGCATCGAACAGTCCGGTGACCCGGGTCGCCTGCCACAGGGGCGTGGTGCCCGGGTCGGGCTCGAACAATGGTTCGTCGGCGGCATCTTCCATGGACACGGCGTCGGCCCCCAGGGCCATGAGCAGATCCTCGAGCTGATCGGCGGTGTCCGAGTCAGCGGGAATCCGCAGCTGAATCCAGGGCATGTTATTCCTTAAGCAGTTTTTCCAGGTAGTGGATGGTGAAGTCGACCTGTTTGAAGCCGCCGTCACGTACCAGCCGCCGGTGCAGGGCCTGGTTGGTCTTGATGCCCTCCACCACCAGCTCGTCGAGGGCGTTCTTCATGCGCCGCCGGGCGATCTCGCGGTCGTCACCCCAGGTGATGAGTTTGCCCACCAGGGAGTCATAGTAGGGCGGCACCGTGTAGCCGCTGTACATGTGGGAGTCCACCCGCACGCCGTTGCCGCCAGGAGCGTGGAACTGCTTGACGTGGCCCGGGCTCGGGATGAAGGTCTGGGGATCCTCGGCGTTGATCCGGCATTCCATGGCGTGGCCGGAAATCTTGATGTCCTCCTGCTTGTACAGCAGCGGCATGCCGCTGGCGATCCGCAGCTGCTCCCGCACGATGTCCACGCCGGTGACCATCTCCGACACCGGATGCTCCACCTGGACCCGGGTGTTCATCTCGATGAAGTAGAAGCCGCCGTCCTGGTAGAGGAACTCGAAGGTTCCGGCGCCGACATAGCCGATTTCCTTGCAGGCATCGACGCAGGCCTTGAGGGTCTTCTCCCGGGCCTCGGGGTCGATGTTGGGGGCCGGAGCCTCTTCCAGCACCTTCTGATGTCGGCGCTGCATGGAACAGTCCCGGTCGCCCAGGTGGATGACGTTGCCGTGGGTGTCCGCCAGCACCTGGACCTCCACATGGCGCGGCCGTTCCAGGTATTTTTCCAGGTACACGGTCTCGTCGCCGAAGGCGTTGCGGGCCTCGCTCTGGGTGATCTGGATGGCCTTGAGCAGGGCGGCTTCGGAGTGCACCACCTGCATGCCGCGACCACCGCCGCCGGAAGCGGCCTTGATGATGACCGGGTAGCCGATCTTGCGGGCCACCGCCAGGGTCTTCTCGTCGTCGTTGGTGATGGGGCCGTCGGAGCCGGGCACGGTGGGCACGCCGGCCTTCACCATGGCGTTGATGGCGGAGACCTTGTTGCCCATCAGGCGGATGGTGTCGGCCTTGGGCCCGATGAACCGGAAGCCGGACTTTTCCACCTGTTCGGCGAAATCAGCGTTTTCCGCGAGGAAGCCGTAGCCGGGGTGGATGCCCACCGAGTCGGTCACTTCCGCGGCGCTGATGATGGCCGGCACGTTCAGGTAACTGTCGGTGGCGCTGTTGGGGCCGATGCACACGGACTCGTCCGCCAGGCGAACGTGCATCAGTTCCCGGTCAACCTGGGAATGGACTGCGACGGTACGGATGCCCAGCTCTTTGCAGGCGCGCAGTATCCGGAGCGCGATCTCGCCCCGGTTGGCGATCAGTACTTTCTCAATCATGGCCATGGGTTAGCTACGCTCAGGAAATGATCATCAGGGGCTGGTCGAACTCGACCGGCTGGCCGTTCTCCACCAGGATTTCGGTCACGGTACCGCTCTTGTCGGCCTCGATCTGGTTCATCATCTTCATCGCTTCCACGATGCAGACCACATCGCCGGCCTTGACGCTCTGACCCACTTCCACGAAAGCCTTGGCGGTAGGCGACGGCGCCTCGTAATAGGTGCCAACCATGGGCGACTTGATGGTATGGCCGCTGGGCGTTGGCTTCTCCGCCGGCTTGTCGGAGGACTCCGCCGGCGCCTGCTGGGCCGGGGCCGAGTACTGCTGCTGAGGATAATGGGACATCATCATGCCACCGGAAGGCTGCTCGCGACGGCGGGAGATGCGGACCGAGTCGTCACCCTCGCAGATCTCGAGCTCTTCAACATCGGATTCCTCGATCAGCTCGATCAGTTTCTTGATTTTTCGAATGTCCATAATTGAGTCCCGTTGGTCTCTTATCGGTTGAGTCGTGTCAGCGCCGCCTGCAGGGCCAGGTCGTAGCCAAGACTGCCAAGGCCGCAAATGACGCCCTCAGCGATGTCGGAAAAATAGGAGTGATGCCGGAACGCCTCCCGGGCATGCACGTTCGAAAGATGCACCTCGATAAACGCGATGCCGGACGCCAGCAAAGCGTCCCGCAGGGCCACGCTGGTGTGGGTGAAGGCGGCCGGATTGATCAGAATATAGTCCACACCCTCGGATCTGGCCTCATGCACCCGGTCAATGAGCTCGTATTCGGCATTGGACTGCAGGTGAAGCAGGTGGTGGCCGTGGTCGGCGGCCTGGCGCTGGAGGCGCTCGTTGATGTCCGCCAGGGATTCATGGCCGTAGACATCCGGCTCGCGGACGCCAAGCATGTTGAGGTTGGGGCCATGAAGCACAAGAATGGTGGCCATGCAGGTTCACTACCTTCCGGTGGTCTGAAACAGGATCGCCGATATTAGCGACATTTTCCCTTCATCCTGCGGTCTAAAGCATTTCAATTCAACACTTTTTGACATCAGACCTTAGTCGGTCCGGATGCGAGAGCCCATTGTCCGAGAGCCGGCGGGCGGCGTCCATAAGACGTTGGTTTCATAACGACAAAACCGACCATGGGGCCGGTTCGCGGGAGTGGTGGATGGTGGGGGGGATGAAGAGCCGGGTTGGGAGCGCTGGTTGCCACCCTGGCCGGGCTCAGTCCTCGCTGGCAATCACGCAGTTGCGGCCCTGGGCCTTGGCGTTGTAAAGGGCGCGGTCGGCGCGCTCGCACAGGCGCTGGGAGTTTTCGCCATCCCAGCAGGCCACGCCGGCACTGAAGGTGACGGTGAATTCACGGTCACCGGCAGGCTGCTGGAGCTCGGAGAAGCGCTCGCGGATTTCGTTCAGCACCGCCCGGGCATCGCTCTCCCGGGTGTCCGGCAGGATAATGGCAAACTCCTCGCCGCCGTAGCGACCGATATGGTCGGTCTTGCGCAGGCGCTGTTTGAGGAACATGGACAGGCTGCGCAGTACCCGGTCGCCGATGGGATGGCCAAAGGTGTCGTTGACCTTCTTGAAGTAGTCGATATCCAGCATCGCGAAGCACAGGGTGTGCCCCTTCTGGCGGGCCTTGACGATTTCCTGGTCCAGCAGGTACAGGGTATGGGTGTGGTTGAACAGGCCGGTGAGGCTGTCGCGGATCATCAGCGCCAGCAGCGAACGGGCCCGTCGTCCCCGGTTGTGGATGGTGGCGATCAGGTGCTTGGGATCGATGGGCTTGGTGAGGAAGTCGTCACCCCCAAGGCTCATGGCGTGAAGCTGCTTGGTGACGTCATCCTCCGCCGACAGGTAGATGATGGGCACACTGTGGAAACGGTCCTGTTGGCGGATGACCCGGGCGATCTCCATGCCGGTGCAGCCGGGCATGTACATGTCGAGGATGATGATTTCCGGGGCAAACGATTCCAGCGCAGTGATGATCTGCATGGGGTCGGTGATGATATGGGCGGTCATGCCGGCTTTCTTGAGCACGGTTTCCATGAACTTGGCCTGGGCCCGGGAATCGTCCAGCACCAGCACCTTGTAGGGCTCCACGGTGTTGCCGTGGGTGTAGGTCTCGATCTTCTCGATCAGTTGGCCCGGGTCCACCGCCGGGTAGAAGAACTCCTCACCCCCGCATCGGGAGGCCCGCAGACGGGTCTCGATGGTGCCGTCCTCGTCACTCATGAAGACAATGGGAATGGGAGTGTCGTGGCGCTCCTGAAGGCGCTCAACGGTGGCGATCCCCTCGTTGAGGGCGCCGCCGAAGTTGACGTCCATCAGGATGGTTTCCGGCTTGTGGAGGGCGCAGGCGTCCATCAGTGCCTCCGGGTTCTCGAAGGCGGAGGCGCGGAAACCGAAGAATTCCAGCTGTTTGATCAGCCGCGTCGCCATTTCCATATTGCTGATGGCGACATAGACCGGGGTGCGGCGGTAGGTGCGGGGCGTTTCGGTGAGGTCCTGGTCGGCCCGGCGCAGGGTGCTTTGACCCAGCTCCTCGACGGCCGTCTCCAGCACCTGGACCTGCTCGGCATCGGGCGTGGTGCCGGCAGGCCAACGGGCCAGGGCCTCCAGCAGATGCTGGCCGGCGCTGGCGTGCTTGTCCATCTCGAAACGCTGGGCGTAGCGCACCAGTTTTTCGGTGGCGGCAATGAGATCCTCGCGGAAGGCCGGTGACTCTTCCATGTGAGCCCGCAGTTTCTGCCAGGTGTCCAGCACAACCCGGGCCTGGGTGGTGACTCTCCGGGCAAAATGCTGTCTGAGTTTGTCTTTCTGGCTTTCGTCGTTCATGGGGCTCCGGGCTGCCTTCTTTTTTTAACAACACTAGTCCGTTTCCAGAGTCTATAGTGTTTAAAGTTGTCGGCGTAGGTGAAGCTGTGTAAATGTTTGTCAACTCTGGCCAAAGCCGGTGTCGGGGCAGCCCGGCCAGGCCGGAATCCACCGTTCGGGGGTGTGGCAGGGATGCGAGCAGACCGGAACTCCGACCCTACCCGCAAGATCAGTCTCAGGGCCCTGTTGCTGGGCTATACCGGGGCGCTGGTGCTGCTGCTCCTGCTGGTCAGTGTCAGCGTCAGTTTTGACCGCTTCCGTGACTATATTGCCGACCAGCTGCGGGCCCACGCCCAGGATGCCGCCACTGCGGTGGGCCTGTCCCTCTCCAATGCGATCGACGGCCGCGACCCCGTCGCCGCCGCCACCCTGATTGATGCCACTTTCGACAGCGGCCGCTACCTTCGCATTCAATATCACGACATCACCGGTGACCTGGTGGTTCAGCGTACCGCCAGCCTGGATGACCTGCCGGTGCCCGGCTGGTTCCGTTCCCTGGCGAGCCTTCCTATCACGTCCCAGCGGGCCGAGGTGGTCCGGGGCTGGCAGCGTCTGGGAGTGGTGACCGTCACCAGCGATCCGGGCCGGGCCTACAGGGACCTGTGGCGGATCTCCTGGGCCATCGTCACCGGCTCCATGCTGATCGGTGGCGTGGCGCTGCTGGTGCTCTATCTGCTCCTCACCCGTCTTCTGCGTCCCCTGCGGGATCTGGAAGGTCAGGCCGAGGCCATGGGTCGTCGGGATTTCCGGCGTCGGGTGGCACCGGGGGCAACCCGTGAGCTGAGTCGGGTTGCCGGGGCCATGAACCAGATGGCGGACGACCTGGGTCAGCTGTTTGAGGGCCAGGCCAAGCTGATCCAGCACTTGCGGCGTCTCAACAACGAAGACAGCGTTACCGGGCTGGTGAGCCGTCGCGCGTTCGACCAGCGCGTCAAGGTGGCAGTGGAGAGCCGGGAGGCCGAGGCCACCGGTGTGCTGATGCTGATCCAGTTCGCCGGCTTTCAGGAGTTCAACCGCCGGGCCGGCCGGGAACAGGCGGACCAGGTGCTGATCAGGCTGGCGGAGCGGCTCAACGAATTCGCCCTCAACCACGCCCGGGCTTTCGCCGGCCGCCGGGCCGGGGCGGAGTTTGCGGTTTTCCTGCCGGGCGTTGCTATGGCGGACGCCATGCCATGGGCCCGGGAACTGGTCGCGAATCTGGATGGCGACTACGCAGACCTGATCGAGCCTCTGCAAGCGGCGGTTCACGCCGGCCTGGCCCAGGCCGCCACGGGGCTTGACGCCAGATCCCTGCTGGCCGCCGCCGACCAGGCGTTGCGCCAGGCCCAGATGTCCGAAACCAGCAGCTGTCGGGAGGCGGATCAGGATGCCGGTGGCCGGGCCGGTGCCGATCGCTGGCGCCGTGAGTTGACGGCCGCTCTGGCAAACCGCCAGGTCCAGATCTGGCTTCAGCCTGTGGTGGCACCGGCGGATGAGGCGGAGCTGGCCGGTCAGGTGACCTCCCGACTGCTGATCGAGGGTGACTGGCGTAGGGGCGGTGTATTCGCGCCTTGGGCCGAACGTTTCGGCCTCATGCCGCGACTGGATCTGATCGTGATCGAGCTGGTATTGGCCGCACTGGTGCGTCGCCCCGATGAGCGCCTGGTGATGACGCTGGGCAACAGTTCGGTGGCGGACCCGGACTTCCACGCCGCCTTTATCAGCCGGCTGGCAGAGGCCGGCCCTGTCTCCCGACGTCTGACGATTGGCATCCAGGAGCACGCCGTGCATCACCATCACGATTCGGCGCGGCGGCTGGTAGACCAGCTGCGTCGCCAAAGGGTGGAGGTCCTGGTGGACGGTTTCGGCGTCGGTGGTGTGCCCTTCAGTTACCTCAGAAATCTGCCTTTCCAGGCCCTGCGTATCGACCAGAGCTTTGTCCACGACCTGCCGCGTCACGACGACAATCGCTTCTACCTGGAGTCCATTGTGGCGATTGCCCGCAGCCGGGGCGTCAGGGTGTTCGTCTCCGGGGTGGAGACGGCCGCCGAGTGGCAGCTCTTGCGGACCCTGGGTATCGACGGCGCCGCCGGTTACCATTTGGGCCGGCCCGAACCCCTGGCTGGTGATCACGGGCCGCTGTGACCGGTCCGATTGCAGTCACCCGGGCTTTGCGTCATCGTAATACGCTGATTTCTGTCCATGGCCGGGCCGTGGCCGGGCAGATCACTGAATTTCACCACCGCACCGCTGGCGTCCGGCTTACCCGGGGCGCCGCCGGCTGCAATACGGGGTAAGTTGACTATGTTGAGCCGTGTCAAAGGTTTCTTTCGCGATCGCAAGGATGATGTCGAGGATTTCACCGGCGGCGGCCGCACCGCCAAGGTGGTGGTGGCCCTACTGCTGCTCTACCTGCTGGTCACCATCATTCTGGGCATTTACTGGAGCGATGAACCCGAGACCTTCTCGGTGCGGGAACACACCCGGCAGGTGGCCGAGCAGATGAACCGCGAGCCGGTGACTGGCTTCGCCACCACCAGCACCCTCATCCGCCTGGCCGAGACCCTGCTGGAAAAGCCCGGCGGCTATCTCTCCAACGACCTGCTGCCGCCGGGAGTCTGGCTGGACAACATTCCCAGCTGGGAGTTCGGTGTTGTGGTTCAGCTGAGGGACATGACCCGGGCCATGCGCCAGGACATCAGCCGGTCCCAGAGCCAGTCCTCGGAAGACAAGGACCTGGTGATCGCGGAGCCCCAGTTCAACTTCGACAGTGGCAGCTGGGCGCTGCCGTCCACCGAAACCGAGTATCGTCGCGGCATCGACGCCCTCAAGCGTTATCGTGACCGCCTGTCGCAGCCGGACCAGCCGGACGCGCGCTTCTTCGCCCGGGCCGACAACCTCAACAGCTGGCTGGCGGATCTGGAAACCCGCCTGGGTAGCCTGTCCCGCGCCCTCGGTGAGAGTGTGGGCAAGCCATCGCTAAGCGGTGCCATCGCCGAGTCCGGTCCGGAGGGCGTGTCCGTGGATGCGGTGGCGGAGGTGCAGACGCCCTGGACCCAGATCGACAATATTTTCTATGAGGCCCGGGGCACCGGTTGGGCCCTGCTCCATCTGTTCCGCGCCATCGAGGTGGACTTCCGCAAGGTGCTGAACGACAAGAACGCCATGGCCAGTGTCCACCAGGTCATTATCGAGCTGGAGGGCACCCAGGGTGAGATGTGGAGCCCGATGATCCTCAATGGCAGTGGCTACGGCGTGCTGGCCAACCATTCGCTGACCATGGCGGCCTATATCTCGCGGGCTAATTCCGCGATCAGCGATCTGAGGCAGCTTCTGTCCCGGGGCTGATGGCTCCAAGGCACAAAAAAGGCCGGAGGGGTTGCCCCGTCCGGCCTTTTTTATGGTGCAGGCTTATTTGCCGTAGTTGGCAACCGAGTCCTCGATGGCCTTGCGGGCAGCAGCGGCGTTGTCCCAGCCCTGGACCTTGACCCACTTGCCGGGCTCCAGGGTCTTGTAGTTCTCGAAGAAATGCTGGATCTGGTCCCGCAGCAGCTGGGGCAGGTCCTCGATGTCCTTGATGTTCTGGTAGGCCTTGGTGAGCTTGTCGTGGGGCACGGCCACCAGCTTGGCGTCGCCGCCGGCCTCGTCTTCCATGTTCAGCACACCCACCGGGCGGCAACGGATCACCGAACCGGCCTGGACCGGGTAGGGGGTGACCACCAGCACATCCAGCGGGTCGCCGTCGTCCGCCAGGGTGTGGGGAATGAAGCCATAGTTGGCCGGGTAGAACATCGGGGTGGCCATGAAACGGTCCACCAGCAGGGCGCCCATGTCCTTGTCGATCTCGTACTTGACCGGGGAGCTGTTGGCCGGAATCTCGATGGCCACGTAGATGTCATCCGGCGGGTTCTTGCCAGCGGGGATATGATCAAAGTTCATGAGGGTTCCTTATCGATGGTCCGTGAAACTGCGTTTAAAAAGTGGGCGCAATTATACGGGGTTCCGGTGCTGTTCGAAACTAAACCATCGTTGGGGTTCGGCACTGAGAGAAGGCTGTTTGGGTATGGTGCCGGGTCAGGCTGGCGGAGGCCTTTCCCAGACACGCCTGCAAGTACGTCCATGTAAGGCTCGGGCGTGGCCATCCCTGGCCACTCACGGTCTGAGAAAGGCCTCCGCCAGCCCGACCTGCATGCATCGAGCAGTCCGAAAGATAATTTGACACTCGCGAGACCTGAAAGGAGATATTTCGCCAAATTTGACGAAGGGAAAAGTGCGGAGGACTGCACCAATATGAGTGTCGCTGATGGGATGGGTTGTTCCAGACCGTGAGCAGCCAGGGATGGCTGCGCCCGAGCCCTACAGGGGTGAGGCAAGCGTCTATGAAGCATCGCTTCATGCGCAGCCGAACGACAGCAATCTGCGATTGCTGGCCGGACCCCGAAGGGGTATTTACGGGCGTGTCTGGAACAACCCCTCCCATTGGTGACACGGCCGGCCGAGCGCTGTTTAGGAAGCGATAGGCAAGTGCTTCAGTTGGATTCAGAGCCCCATCTGCTTGCCAATCAGCTCCTTCATAATCTCGGTGGTACCACCACCGATCGAGAGTATCTTGCCGTCGCGGTAGAGCCGCTCCACGACCGACTCCCGCATGTAGCCCATGCCGCCGTGGATCTGCACCGCCTCCCGGGTCACCGCTTCACAGACCTCGGTGGCGAAGTTCTTGGCCATGGCCACCTGCTTGACCGGGTTCTTGCCGGCCTGCATCAGGGCGGCGGCGCGGTAGGTGTATTCACGGGCCACATCCACCTGGGTGGCCATCTCCACCAGCTTGTGGCGGGTGACCTGGAAGCCGCCGATGGGCCGGCCGAAGGCCTGGCGTTCGCGGGCGTAGGCCAGTGAAGCCTCCAGCGCCAGCTCGGCGGTCATGTAGGCCATGATGGCCAGCATCAGCCGCTCGGACAGGAAGTTGCTCATGATGGCGATGAAGCCGGCGTTCTCCGCGCCGATCAGCCGGTCGGCCGGTACCCGGCAGTCCTCGAAGAAGAGCTCGGCGGTGTCGCTGGCCCACCAGCCCATCTTGCGCAGCTTTTTACCGGTGGATAACCCCGGCATGTCGCGGTCGATCAGCAGCAGGCTGATGCCGCTGTGGCCCTCGCTGCCGGTGCGCACCGCCACCGTGTAATGGTCGGCGCGGTGGCCACTGGTGATGAAGGTCTTGCTGCCGTTGACGACATAATGATCGCCGTCCCGCACCGCCCGGGTCCTGAGGTTGGCCACATCGGAGCCGCCGCCGGGTTCGGTTACCGCCAGGGCGGCAATCTTCTCGCCCCGCAGCACCGGCGGCACTATGGCGTCGCGGATGTGGGGCTTGGCCCATTTGGCCACCGGCGGCAGGCCGATATCCAGGGAGCCCAGGCTGGCCACCAGACCGCCGGAGGTGGAACGCATCAGCTCTTCGCTCACCGCCACCTTGAGGAAGACGTCGCCCTCGCCGGTGCCCCCCAGGGCTTCCGGGAAGCCGATCCCAAGCAGGCCATCGGCGCCGGCCTGGCGGTAGAGCTTGCGGGGGAACTCGCCGGCTTCCTCCCAATCCTGGATATGGGGCAGCACGTGGGTTTCGATAAAGCGGCGGGCGCTGAGGCGGGCCTGCTCATGGGTGTCGTTGAAGTAATCAGACACGGCGATACGTCCTCCGGCAAGGTGAGAGGAGCCAGTGTTGCCGAAAAACGGTTACCAAGCAAGCGCTTGGTTTGTCACCTCAGGCCGGCCGCTTGAAACTCTTGACGCCGTCGCTGGTACCCAATAAGAGCAGGTCCGCCGGGCGACGGGCAAAGAGGCCGTTGGTGACCACGCCCACGACCTGGTTGAGGCGTTCCTCCACCTGGATGGGGCGCGACAGGTCCATATTGTGGATGTCGATGATGATGTTGCCGTTGTCAGTGGTCACGCCTTCCCGGTAGACCGGGTCGCCGCCCAGTTTGACGATCTCGCGGCCGACGTGGCTGCGGGCCATGGGGATGACTTCCACCGGCAGGGGGAACTTGCCGAGGATATCCACTTTCTTGGATTCGTCGGCAATGCAGATAAAGGTACCGGCGACTGCCGCGACGATTTTCTCCCGGGTCAGGGCGGCGCCCCCGCCCTTGATCATTTCCAGGCGCTCGTTGACCTCATCGGCGCCGTCCACGTAGAACTCCAGCTCCGGTGCGCTGTTGAGTTCATAGACGGTGATACCGTGGCTGCGGAGACGTTCGGCGGTGGCCTCGGAGCTGGCGACGGCGCCGTCGAACTCCATTTTCAGCTTCGCCAGCAGGTCGATGAAGAAATTGGCGGTGCTGCCGGTGCCCACACCCACCACACTGTCGCGGCTCAACCGCGGCG
This sequence comes from Marinobacter sp., assembly GCF_033722195.1. GTDB lineage: Bacteria > Pseudomonadota > Gammaproteobacteria > Pseudomonadales > Oleiphilaceae > Marinobacter. The sequence goes on along the minus strand of NZ_JAWVZL010000004.1, from coordinate 67,992 downwards.
CGATGTAGTCGACGGCGGCCTTGGCCACGGCCTGTTTCAGTTGGTCCTGGTTCATTCCGGGCTCCGGGTTTTCGTCGGTTGGGTGGCAGGACCTGAGAAGCAGGTCCCCAAAGCGCCGATATTATAGCCGCCGGGGCCGATCCGTTATAGACGCCGGCTTGGCAAAGTTTCTACACTGTGCGTTTGTGTCCGCGCCCTGCGCGGCTTTTTTCGGAATGTTCGCCGCCAACTGGATCAGATCGCTATGCCGCAACGCTACATCAAAAAAATACTGGATGCCCGGGTCTACGATGTGGCCATCGAGACCCCGCTGACCGAAGCCCGCAGCCTTTCCAAGCGCTTCGGCAACAACATCCTCCTCAAGCGGGAGGATCTGCAGCCGGTGTTTTCTTTCAAGATTCGCGGCGCCTACAACCGTATTGCCCAGCTCTCGGAAGAACAGAAAGCCAAGGGCGTGATTTGTGCCTCCGCCGGCAACCATGCCCAGGGTGTGGCGCTGGCCGCCAAGAAGCTGGGCATCAAGGCGGTGATCGTGATGCCCCAGACCACGCCGGACATCAAGGTGCGTTCGGTGCGGGACCACGGCGCCAAGGTGGTGCTCAGGGGGGATGCCTTCGACGAGGCCGCAGCCCACGCCCAGGAGCTGATCAAGAAGCACGGCTACACCTATATCCCGCCCTACGACGACCCGGACGTCATCGCCGGCCAGGGCACCATTGCCATGGAGATCCTCTGGCAGTTCTCCGGGCCCATCCATGCGGTGTTCATCTGTGTCGGCGGCGGCGGCATGATTGCCGGTATGGCGGCCTACATCAAATACCTGAGGCCGGAGGTCAAGGTCATCGGCGTCGAACCGGACGATTCCAACTGCCTGCAGGCGGCCCTGGCCGCCGGTGAACGGGTGATCCTGGACGAGGTGGGCATCTTTGCCGACGGCGTGGCGGTCAAGCAGATCGGCGAGCACCCCTGGGAGATCTGCAAGGATCACGTCGACGAAGTGATCACCGTGTCCACCGACGAAATCTGCGCCGCCATCAAGGACGTGTTCGAAGACACCCGCTCCATCGCGGAGCCGGCGGGGGCGCTGGCGGTGGCGGGCATCAAGAAGTACATCGAGCGTGAGGGCATCGAGGGCGAGAACCTGGTGGGCACCTTAAGCGGCGCCAACATGAATTTTGATCGCCTGCGCTATATCTCCGAGCGCACCGAGATCGGCGAGAAGCGCGAGGCCATCCTGGCGGTGACCATCCCCGAGCGGCCGGGTGCCTTCAAGTCTTTCATCAACGCCCTGCACAAGCGCAGTATCACCGAGTTCAACTACCGCTACTCGGATGCCGAGGAGGCCCGGATCTTTGTCGGTATCCAGATCCAGCACGGCGGTCTGGGCCGGGACGAGCTGGTGCAGGAGCTGCGGGAAAGCGGTTACGGGGTGGTGGATCTGACCGACAGCGACCTGGCCAAGCAGCACATCCGCCACATGGTGGGTGGCCATGCGCCCACGGTGAAGAACGAGAAGGTCTACCAGTTCCAGTTTCCCGAACGCCCCGGCGCCCTGATGAAGTTCCTCATGTCCATGGGCACGCGCTGGAACATCTCCATGTTCCACTACCGCAACCACGGTGCCGCCTACAGCCGGGTGCTGATGGGTGCCCAGGTGGACGATGACGAGCTGGAGGCCTTCGAAACCATGCTGGACAAGATCGGCTTCCGCTATGAGAACGTCACCGACAACGAGGCCTATCGGCTGTTCCTCGGGCACGGCAATGGCAAAAGTTAACGATTTTTAACCTGTCAAAAATTGTAAAAATAAAGATGAGTGATAGTCTTTTAGCGGTTTCTGTAAAACTCAAATAATCGCATGATTTTGCGCAGCTTTACGTGTTGCGTAATGGGGTATGTCACATGGAACGCAAGCCTGACGTCATCCGGGCCGTGCTTCTTGTCTTCGCTATTGGCCTCGCCATTTCCGGCTTTACGTCGATCCGTACCTCGGAGGAGGGCGTCTCTGCCGCTCCCGTGGTGTCGGAAGCACAGGCGCCCCGGCAAAACGGCCTGAACTGAGCGCCGTCACTTCTCCGATGGCTCAGGGCCGGGCCTTGTAGCGGCCCTGATCCGTCACAATCGCATGCAGTGGAATGTCCCAGGGCTGGACCGGCAGCAGGTTCATGCGTTGCAGGTCATGGGCCAGGCCAATCAGTTTCGGAGCCAGCGCCGGTGTGCGCCTGACGAACTCGAAGGTTCGGTCGTAGAATCCGCCTCCCATTCCCAGCCGGCCGCCGTGGCGGTCAAACCCCACCAGCGGCATCAGTACCGCATCCAGTGCCCATGGCGGTCGGCCAAGACCGTCCCGGAAGTCCGGTTCGGGAATGCCGAAGCGGTTGGGCGACAGCTGGGTGTCGAAATCATAGGGGCTGAACACCAGGTGGCCGCGGCGCAACGGATGCAGCACCGGCAGATAGAAGCGGATGCCCCGGTGCCTGGCCTGGGCCATGTAATAACGGGGATCGATCTCGCCGTCGTTGGGCAGATAGAGGGCGATGTGCCGGGCGCGGTAGAGCAGGGGATGACCCAGTAACTGCCGTGCCAGCCGTTGGGCCGCCTGGCGCTGCTGCTGCGGACTCAGGGCGCGACGCTTGTGCCGCAGGATCTTGCGCAGCTCGGTACGTGAGGGACGATCGGGTTCGGTGGCGAATGTATCTGGAGAAAAAGGCTCTGGAGAGAAAGGCTCAGTCACTGATAAAGCTTCCCGGGCTGCCGTTATCGGAAATAGCCCTTGAACCCAAGGTTCAAGGTGGTGGCCGCTGTGACATATTAGGCTTTCCCCGGCTGGGGACCTGCTCACAATGCCCTGAAGTGGCCACCTTGCGTTTAAGCATCGGCTCGAGGACGTATCCGACCAGCGAACAGCCCAGGAAGTTGACTCATTATACGGGGATCACCCGGGCTGAATGCAAATCTGTCTGCGGCCGGCCGGAATCTCAGGCCTTGCCGTTGCCGAGCGCGTCATCGAGCTTCTGGTCCATCTCCTGCAGCAGCTCCGTGGCGCTGTCGGACATGGTGCTGCTTTCCAGCATCTCGTGAGTGATGTTCAGCGCCGCCATGACGGCGATCCGCTCGGTACCGAACACCTTGCCGGTGGCCCGGATCTCACGCATTTTGGCGTCCAGATGGCGGGCCGACTCCCGCAGGGCGTCGCGTTGCTCGGGGGGGCAGGCGACCAGGTATTCCTTGTCCAGAATATTGACTTCAACGGTGGTGGGCTGTTGCGGCATCAGTGTTGCTCCAGGGCCCTGAGACGGCCGATCATGGCCTCAATCTTGTTCTTGGCAAGGTCGTTTTTCTGCATCAGCTGAGCCCGCTCCCGGTTCCAGTCATCCTGCAGCGCCCGCATGGCGGCGTTGTCCTGCTCCAGTTTGCGGCAACGCTCAATCAGGCGATCCAGCTTGTTCGCCAGGGCTTCCAGTTCGGGCTGTTCCATGGTGTTTCCAACATCGTAGCAAGAGATAGGTGGCGTCCGGGCGGCTTGCCGGAGGCTCTCTAACTATAAGTGCGGGCCCGGAGCCGGTCAATTTACCGCCCTGTCATTTGAACGCCGTTCACAAAGCGGCCTCCCGGCTCCTCAGGGCTCCGGATTCAGCGCCGGCTGGCGAGCGCGGGCCCAGGCCCGGCCGGCGGGAATCAGGCCGATCAGCAGGCCGGCCACCGGCACGCTGGCCAGCAGCAGCCACTCCTGCCATTGCAGGGGCCGCAGGGATACCTGAAAGCCATAATGCTCCAGCAGCCAGGGCCCGGCCAGCCACACCGCCAGGCTGCCGGCGACCAGGGCCAGGACCGCCGCCAGACTGGCCAACAGGGTGCACTCCAGCAGATAAAGCGTCGCCACCAGACCGGGGGAGGCCCCCACCGCCCGCAGGATCCGGATCTCCTGCCGGCGCTGGGCCTGCAGGGTCAGCAGCACGGCCGCCAGGCCCACCAGGCTGGTCACCACCACAAATCCGGTCAGCGCCAGCAGGGTGCGCTCGAACTGGCCCAGGATACGCCAGAGTTCGTTCAGGGCCACGCCGGGCAGGATGGCCGTCAAGGGTTCGCGGTCCGACTCGTTGAGCTGGCGCTGGAGCTGGAAGGTCAGTACCCGGCGCTCCAGCCCCACCAAAGCGGCGGTAATGGAGGAGGGCGTCAGGTCCCGGTCCAGGGCCTGATCCCGGGACACGGTACGGCCCGGAATCGGTACCCCCGCCTGCCAGCCGATGTGGATGGCTTCCAGGCCCGCCAGGCTGACGTAGACCGCCCGGTCTACCGGGGTGCCGGTGGCCGCCAGCACACCCACCACATCAAACGGGTGGGCGTCGTGGTTCATGAAGCTGACCCGGCCGGTGCCGTGGGCCAGGGTCAGCTCATCACCGACCCGGTGCTGGAACTGGCGGGCCACTTCGGCCCCAAGGACTACCTCGAAAACCCCGTGGAACCAGCGGCCATCCGCCATGGCCAGGGCGCGGTCGTCACCGTAGCGGAAATGCTCCCAGTAACTGTCATTGGTGCCCACCACCCGGTAACCGCGGTAGCTGTCGCCCAGGGAGATGGGTACGGTCCAGGCCACCCGGGGATCCTCTGCCAGGGCCTGATAGGTGGACCAGCGGATGTTGCTGGTGGCATCGCCCAGATGAAACACGGTGTAAAGCAGAAGGTTGAGCTGGCCGCTGCGGGCGCCGACGATGAGATCGGTACCGCTGATGGTGTTGCTGAACGACTGCTTTACCTCCGTGCGCAGGTACTGGACCCCAAGCAATAGGGTCACGCTGAGGGTAAGGGTGAGGGTGACCAGTGCCAGCACGCCGCGGCGGTGCCAGAGGCTGGCCATTGCCAGTGACAGGGCCAGACGCAACTTCATGGCGCCACCTCCAGGCTGATCGAATGGTCGAAACGCGCCGCCAGAGCCGGGTCGTGGCTGACCAGAACCACCGAGGTGCCGCGAAGCCCGGCCTGGGTCAGCAACAGCTCAAGGAACCGGTCGCGATTGGCGGTGTCCAAGGCCGACGTGGGCTCGTCCGCCAGGATCAGCGCCGGCGCGCCGATCAGGGCGCGGGCTGCAGCCACCCGCTGCTGTTGGCCGACGCTGAGCATGGTCACCGGACGATGCCAGTCTGACGCAGCCAGGCCCAGGGCCGTCAGCAGGCCCTCGGCCTCGGCACGGGGCGAGGCCGACACGCTGGCGCGACGCCGGCCGGAGAGCCGGCAGGGCAGCAAGGTGTTGGCCAGCGCGTCCAGGTAGGGCACCAGGTTGAATTGCTGGAAGATGACTCCGAGATGGTCGGCCCGGAACCGGTCCCGGGCCGACGCCGACAGCGCCGGCAGCTCAGTGCCCAGCACCGAGAGCTGGCCGGCGGCAGGCACGGCCAGGCCGCAGAGCATGGCCAGCAGGGTGCTCTTGCCGCAACCGCTGGGGCCCTGCAGGAACAGATGCTGGCCGGCGACCAGCGCCAGGTCTGGGTATTGCAGTCGTTGGCTGCTGCCGGGCCATTGAAAGCAGAGCCCGTGGCTCGCCAGGGCATAAGCGGGCCCGGCGTCACCTGTCGAGGAGTGCGTCATAGGATTATGGACTTTCTCCCGGTACTATCGTCACCAATGAATTGAGGAGGTATGACTGACATGCGGAAACTGATGCACGGCCTCTCGCTGTGTCTGGCCATGGTCGTATCCGCCATCGCCGCCGCGGACACCCAATGGCGCACCCTGGACTGGATCGAGCTGATGCCGGCGGAAGATCTCAAGCTGCTGGAAAGTTTGCCAGAAATCCAGCATGAGGGGGACGGCCCGGTGACCCTTCCGGATGAGATCATGACCGGCCGGGTGGTGCCGGAAATGGACAACGTCCCGGCCCGTATCCCGGGTTTTATCGTGCCCCTGAAAACCGTGGGTGACCAGCGCATCGTGGAGTTCTTCCTGGTGCCCTACTACGGCGCCTGCATTCACGTACCGCCACCGCCGCCCAACCAGATCATCCATGTCACCTACCCGGAAGGCATTGAGCTGGAAGTGCTCTACGAGCCCTTCTGGATCCAGGGGCCGCTGACCATCAGCCGCACCGAACACGACATTGGCACCGCGTCCTACGCCATCCGGGCCGAGGCCGTTACCCCCTACGAGTAATGAGGCCACTCAGGGGCTGGTGGAGAACTGATTCTCACCGGCCTCGAGCCGGGCGCTGCCCTGACCCTGAGGGCTGAGCCACTCCACCTGCAGCTGCTCGATACCCGGGAATCGCTCCATCAGTGCGGTTGACAGCGAATCCAGGCTGCCGGTGCAGTTGAGCTGCTGGGTCACACTGAACTCCCTGTGCTGTTCCCCGTCATGATGCTCGCCGTGCTGGTGATGTTTGTCATGGCATTGATATTCGCCATGGCCGTGGTGCTTCTCGTGGCCATGATATTCGCCCTGCTTATGATGTTTGTCATGGCCGTGATGTTTGTCATGGTCATGATGTGAGTCATGGTGGTGCTCTTTGTGCTCTTTGTGCTCTTTGTGCTCTTTGTGCTCTTTGTGATGGTCGTGATGGGCCTCATCGTGATGGTGCCCGCTCCCATGCTTGTGATGCCCCGCATTGCCACCGGCGGCCGCGAAATCGTCGCTGACCTCGACGCTGACCAGGGTGCAGCCGCCCGCTGAAGCCACAAGCGGATTGGTCTCGAGCCAGTCCCGCGCGGCCTCGAGCGTCTCTTGCTGCTCCGGGTTCCGGGGCTGGTGTTCAAACCCGATCAGATTGGCGGCTGGGGACTGTAGCATCAGGTCGATGCGGGGCGGCTCCAGGGCCACCTGCAACTGGGCCTGGCCGTGGCTGTGGACACCGGGGTTATCGGCGGCACCGGCAGGCAGTGCCGCGACTGCCAGGGCCAGGAGCGTAAGGGGATGGGTGTGTTTGATCGCCATGAGGTCATCTCCGGGGCTTGAGATTGATATGTTATAACATAATAACCCTGCCTGCTTGCTGTCAATGCACAGTCGTGGTGGTGCCCGGTCGGTGTCTTTGACCCGTGCCAATGCTAGGATAGAGGCAGTCCATCCATCCACGCCGCGCAGCAGGAACAACCTCTTTTCATGACTTCGGATCAAACCAGCACCCATCCCGTGGCACCCTTCGAGCACTGGGCCAACCTCTACACCAGCCATAAGGCTTTCAGCCATCCCTCGGAGCTGCACGGCGGCCTCTGTGGTCGGCTTGCAGCGGGCGCTCGTATGGCAGAAACGGAGTGGTTTCAGGTGGCCTGCGAGCAGATGGGGCTGGCCCCCGGCGCGGCCCGGGAGGACGACGATCTGGCCGGTTTCCTGAGCGCCGCCTACGACCAGGCCCTGGCCCAGCTCAAGGCGGCGGACATGAGCTTCCAGCCGCTGCTGCCGGACGACGACTACACCCTGGACCAGCGGGTGCAGGCGTTGTCGGCCTGGGTCCGGGGCTTCCTCGAGGGTATGGCGGTGGGCGCCCGTGAAGCGCTCGGCGAGGCGCCGCCGGAGATCCGCGAGCTGATCGAGGACATGGTGGCGATCAGCCAGGTCAGTGATGAGACCGAGGAAGACAGCGAGGACGGTGAATACCAGTTCAATGAAATCGTCGAATACGTAAGACTGGGGGCGCTGGCGGTCTACACCGAATTCAACCCGCCGGAGTCGGCGGGCGACCGCGACCAGCCACTGAACAAGACTTTGCACTGAGCCCAAGGGCGCAACCGGAGACATCATGAACCAGCTAATCCCCGTCAAGGACTTCGCCGAACGCCGTCGCCGGCTGATGGAGCAGATGGCGCCGGACAGCATCGCCATCCTGCCGTCGGCGCCGGAACGCACCCGTAACCGGGATGTGCTGCACCCTTTCCGCCAGGACAGCGACTTCCAGTATCTGACCGGTTTTGGCGAGCCTGAGGCGGTACTGGTACTGATTCCAGGTCGCGAGCACGGCGAATCGGTGCTGTTCTGCAAGGAGCGCAATCCCGAGAAAGAACTCTGGGACGGCTTCCTGGCCGGCCCCGAGGGCGCCATCGAGCGCTTTGGCATGGACGACGCCTTCCCCATTGCCGATATCGACGAGATCCTGCCCGGCATGATCGAGGGCCGCAGTCGGCTCTATTATCCCCTCGGCAAGGACCACAATTTTGACACCCAGGTCATGGAGTGGGTCCAGACCCTGCGGGCCAAGGTCCGCTCCGGCGCCCGGCCGCCCGGGGAGTTCGTGGCCCTGGAGCACCTGCTGCACGACTTGCGCCTTTACAAGAGCGCCAACGAGATCAAGGTGATGGCCCGGGCCGGCGAGATCAGTGCCGAGGCTCACTGCAACGCCATGAAGCGGGCCCGCAAGGGTGGCTACGAATACCAGCTGGAAGCCGAGCTGATCCATACCTTCATGAGTCATGGCGCCCGCTCCACTGCCTATCCGTCCATCGTGGGCAGCGGAGCCAACGGCTGTATCCTGCACTACATCGAGAACAGCGCGCCCCTGAAGGAGGGCGACCTGGTGCTGATCGACGCCGGTTGCGAGCTGGAGTGCTATGCCTCCGACATCACCCGCACTTTCCCGGTCAGCGGCCGCTTCTCGGAACCCCAGCGGGCGCTCTATGAAGTGGTGCTGGCAGCCCAGTACGCCGCTATCGACGCGGTCAAGCCGGGCAACCACTGGAATCACCCCCACGAAGCGGCGCTGAAAGTGCTGACCCAGGGCCTGGTGGAGCTGGGGCTGCTGGACATGAGCGTGGATGAAGCCCTGGAGAAAGAAGCCTACCGGCCCTTCTTCATGCACCGCACCGGCCACTGGCTTGGCCTGGATGTCCACGACGTGGGCGATTACAAGGTGGGTGACGCCTGGCGCGTCCTGGAACCGGGCATGGCCTTGACGGTGGAGCCCGGGCTCTACATAGCACCGGACAACAGTTCGGTGGACGAGCGCTGGCGCGGCATCGGCATCCGCATCGAGGATGATGTGGTGGTGACCCGGGACGGTTGCCGGGTGCTGACCGATGGCGTGCCCAAGACCATCGACGCCATCGAAGCCCTGATGGCAGGCTGACATGACCAGCGCCGGCGAGCAGACCCAACCCAAACTGGACGCCGATCTGGTCATTGCCGGCGGCGGCCTGGCGGGTGCCACCCTGGCCCTGGCGGTGGCCCGGCTGCTGCCGCAACTGAAGGTGATCGTGGTGGAGGCCTTTCCGCTTTCCGACGACGCCCTCCCGGACGATTACCAGCCTAGCTACGACGCCCGCGCCACCGCGCTGGCCTGGGGCTCAAGGCTGATCTATGAGGACCTGGGCCTCTGGCCCGAGCTGGCCCGCCAGGCTACCCCCATTCGCCACATCCATGTGTCCGACCGCGGCCGTTTCGGAGCCACCCGCATGGCGGCGGAAGAGCACCGCCAGGAGGCCCTGGGCTATGTGGTGGACAACCGCTGGATGGGCCTGTGCCTGATGGCCCGGTTGCGCCAGTGCCCCAACCTGAGCTGGCGGGCGCCGGCCCGGGTGACCGGGGTGGAGCGTCTGCCGGGCGGTGTCTCGGTGGCGGTGACCGACGACGGCGCAGACACCGCAACGCCGCTGCGGGCCCAGTGTCTGGTGGTGGCGGACGGCGGCCGCTCCGGCCTGCGGGAGCAGCTGGGGTTTCAGGTGGCCCGTCATGACTACGGCCAGCACGCCCTGATCGCCAATGTCTCCACCGACCGCAGCCACGATTTCGTGGCCTACGAACGCTTTACCGACGCCGGTCCCATGGCGCTGCTGCCCGCCGGTGGCCCGGGCCGGCCCGGCACTGACGCCGGCCTGGTGTGGACCCTGTCCGGGCAGCAGCTGGACACCCTGCTGGCCTGCGATGATGAGGCCCGATGCCGGCTATTGCAGGCGCGTTTCGGCTGGCGTCTGGGCCGTTTTACCAGGATCGGCCCGTGCGCCCACTATCCCCTGGTACTGCACACCGTCGCCGAGATGGTGCAGCCGGGCGTGGCGCTGGTGGGCAACGCCGCCCACACCCTGCACCCGGTGGCGGGCCAGGGTTTCAACCTGGCCCTGAGGGGCCTGATGACGCTGGTGGAGAGCTTTGCCGAGGCCCGCCGCCAGGGCCAGTCGCTTGGCGACCTCACGGTGCTGCGCCGCTATCAGGAACAGCATCGCGCGGATTGGCAGCGCACCGTTCGCTTCTCCGACTCGCTGATACAGATTTTTGGCAGCCAGGTATCGGCGGTGGCTGCGGCCCGGGATCTGGGGCTGGTGGGGCTGGATCTGGTGCCCGGTCTGCGGCGCTGGTTCGGCCGCCAGGCCATGGGCGTGGGGGGCCGTCGCGCCACCAGGACCGGCGCCGCGGCGCAAGGAGTCCGCCATGAGCGATGAACTGACCTGCGATATCCTGGTGGTGGGCGGCGGCCTGATTGGCACCGCACTGGCCCTGGGTCTGGAACATCAGGGTTGGGATGTGATTCTGGTGGAGAGCGCCACTGCCGATGAACTCACCCGGGTGCCGCCGCCGGCGCAGGTTCCGGATGATTTCGAACCGCGGGTCAGCGCACTCTCCCTGGCCAGCCAGTCCCTGCTCGGGGACCTGGGGGCCTGGCCGCTGGACGGCGGCCGGGTCTGTGACTACCAGCGCATGGTGGTCTGGGATGGCGAGGGTACCGGGCGGATCGAATTCGATGCCGCCGATCTGCAGGTGAGCGCCCTCGGCGCGATTGTTGAAAACCGGCTGGTTATCTCAGCGCTGATGCAAAGGGTGCAGGCCAGTAAGCTGCGGCTTCTGGATGGCGCCACCGTCACCGGTTGGTGGGAGCAGCCGGATGGCGGCCGGGGCATCGAACTGTCGGACGGACGCCGGATACAGGCTGCGCTGACCGTTGCCGCCGATGGCGCCCGCTCCAAGCTGCGGCAGTGGGCAGGGGTGCCGAGCCGGGAATGGGACTACCAGCAACAGGCCATCGTCTGTACCGTCCAGACCGCCCAGAGTCATCGCCATACCGCCTGGCAGCGCTTTGCCACCACAGGTCCCCTGGCGTTCCTGCCGCTGGCCGGCGAGGATCCGCAGGCCGGCCATTTCTGCTCCATCGTCTGGTCCCAGGACACCGCCGAAGCCAGACGCCTGATGGCGCTGCCGGACGACGATTTCCGGCAGGCTTTGGGGGAGGCCATCGAGCAGCAGCTGGGGCCGGTTGAGGCGGTGTCCCGACGCCATGCCTTCCCGTTACGGCAATGTCACGCCAAACAGTATTCCAGGCCGGGCCTGGTGCTGGTGGGGGATGCTGCCCATGCCATCCACCCCCTGGCGGGGCAGGGCGCCAACCTGGGCTACAGCGATGTGCGGGTGTTGCTGGAGGAACTGGCGCGGGCCCGCGATAGCGGGCTGGCGCCGGACGATCATCTGACCCTGGCCCGCTACGAGCGCCGGCGCAAGGGTGAGAATCTGGCCATGATGGCGGCCATGGAGGGTTTCAAGACGCTGTTCGCCCAGGAGGCTTTGCCGCTGCGCTGGCTGCGCAACACCGGCATGCGCTGGCTGGATGGTGCCGCGCCCCTCAAGAACCGGCTGGCGGCCCAGGCCATGGGGCTGGGTGTTTAATCCCCGCTACAAGGCAACGGCTCAGTAGCGGGCGGCGTCGTAGAGGCGGCCCACCAGTACCGGCACGGCGGTTTCCACCCGCAGGATGCGGCGGCCCAGGTGCACCGAGCGGCCACCGGCGGCCACCAGTTTGTCCACTTCGTAGGGTATGAAACCGCCCTCCGGTCCGATGCACAGGGTGGCAGGAGCGTTCAAGTGCACGGGGCAGGGTGTCTCGGTGCCAGGATGAGCCACCAGGCCCGGCCGCTCGGTCATCAGCGCCGGCAGTTCGTCCTCGGCAAAGGGCTTGAACAGTTTGCGGATCTGCACCCGGGGCATCCGGGTGTCCCGGGCCTGCTCCAGGCCCAGCACCAGATTCTCACGGAGTGAGGCCTCCGACAGCCAGGGGGTCTGCCAGAAACTCTTCTCCACCTTGTAGGCGTTGATCAGCCAGATGTCCTTGACGCCCAGGGAAGCCACCGTCTGCAGCACCCGCCGGAACATCTTCGGTCGCGGCATGGCCAGCACCAGGGTCAGGGGCAGGGGATCGGGCGGTGGCTGGGTGAGGGTGACGGCCAGCTCCACAGCGTCTTCGTCCTGGGCCGTGACCAGGCCCTCTCCGAGTTCACCGTTGACCCGGCCCACGGGAATCCGGTCGCCTTCGGCGGCTTTGAGCACGGTCGCCAGATGGGCCCGGCGGCGCCCGGTCAGCCGGACCCGGTCAGGGCCGATGAAGTCCTCGTCAAACAGCAATGCCAGGTTCATTGCCCGGGGGCTTCCCCGGTGTCCTCCACGGGGGCGCGGCGCTGGGCCAGCCGGCCGAACACGATGCCCAGCTCGAACAGGAACCACATGGGCACCGCCAGCAGGGTCTGGGAGATCACGTCCGGCGGGGTCAGCAGCATGCCGATGACGAAACACCCCACCACCACATAGGGCCGTTTGGCGGCAAGGCTGTCAGCGGTGGTAGCGCCGGAGAGGATCATCAGGATGGTGGCAATGGGGATTTCGAAAGCCACGCCGAAGGCAAAGAACATCTTCAGCACGAAATTCAGGTAGCTGCTGATGTCCGGCAGTTCCACGATGCCTTCCGGTCCGATGGCGGTGAAGAAGCCGAACACCAGCGGGAAGACCACGAAGTAGGCGAAGGCGGCACCGAGGTAGAAGAGCACCACCGAGGTGAACAGAAGCGGGAACGCCAGGCGCTTTTCGTGCTTGTAGAGGCCGGGGGCAATGAAGCTCCAGATCTGGTAGAGGATGACCGGAATGGCGGCGAACACCGCCACTACCAGCGCCAGCTTCAGGGGCGCGAAGAAGGGCGCGGTGACGTCGGTTGCGATCATCATCTGGCCTTCCGGCAGCAGGTCCCGCAGCGGCTGGGACAGCCACAGGTACAGCTCGTTGGCAAAGGGGTAGATGGCGGCAAAGCAGATCAGCACGGCCAGCACCATCTTCAGCAGCCGGTTGCGCAGCTCCAGCAGGTGCTCCACCAGAGGCATTTCCGACTGCAGGGTGCTGTCGTCCGTCGGTTTGTGTTCTTGCTGGGTCATGAACGGGATTCCGGCGTACTGTCATGCGGGCGCTCCGGTTCGGCTTGCGCCCCGGGATCCCGTGGCTGCGCTTGGGTCCTTGGAGCGGTGTCCGCGCCAGAGCCCTGGTAGGGACCGGGTTCCGGGTTGGTGTCAGGCTCTTTTTTCGTACCGGCAGTCTCGGCGTCGGGCCGGTTCAGCCGCCGGGTTGCAGGCGCCGGCCTGGGCGGCCGGGTCTGGTCGTCCGGCAAGACCATGTGCTGGTATTTCTTGGCTTCGTCCAGGGCACTGCGTACGTTCTTCTCGACATCGTCCAGGCCCACGTCGCCGGCCTTGCGGAGCTGCTCCCGCAGCTCCTCGGCCTTGAGCTGGCGGTCCAGTTCGGAACTGAACTGGCTCACCAGGCGGCGGGTCTTGCCGATCCAGCGCCCGGCGGTGCGGGCCGCCGTGGGCAAACGCTCGGGGCCCAGCACCAGCAGGGCGATGACACCGCAAATCAATAGCTCAAGAAAGCCGATATCGAACATTCGAGGTTGGCTCAGCTAGGGGTCTTGTCTTCGGCCTTCTCGGACTGTCGTTCCTGGACCGGGGCCTCCGACTTGCTTTCAATCGAGCCCTTGTCTTCCTTCTTGTCGCTGTCCTCGTCCCCCATGGACTTCTTGAAGCCGCGAATGGCGCCCCCCAGATCGCTACCGATGTTGCGCAGCTTCTTGGTTCCGAACAGCAGTACCACAATGCCCAGGACGATCAACAGTTGCCAGATACTGATACCCATGACGGGCTCCTCAATACTCAGTTGGGTTGCTTCGATTGTACGTTACACCGGTCATAAAACTGAAATCCCGGCGACAGGTTATTTCTGTGTTCTCGCCGCTTTTTCCTCCAGGCCGGACAGGTCGAAACGGCGGGCCAGTTCCGCCAGCACCGCATCCGGTCCCAGGCCCAGGTTGGACAGCATGACCAGGGTGTGGAACCAAAGATCCGCGGTCTCGTAAACCAGCTCGTCGGTGTTGCCGCTGTGCTGGGCATCCTTGGCGGCGATCAGGGTTTCGGTACACTCCTCGCCCACCTTCTCCAGGATCTTGTTCAGTCCCTTGGCGTGCAGGCTGGCCACGTAGGAGCTGTCGGCGTCGGCGCTCTTGCGGGCTTCCAGCACGGCGGCCAGCTGCGTCAGTACATCATTCATGGCCAGCGCCCCCCTTACCACCGTAGATAGACTCCGGATCCCGCAGGACCGGATCCGTGGTCACCCATTCGCCATCCTGCAGACGCTGGTAAAAGCAGCTCCTGCGTCCGGTATGACAGGCAATACCGCCTTTTTGCTCCACCTTCAGCAGGATCACGTCGGCATCGCAGTCCAAGCGGATCTCGGCGATGAGCTGCTCGTGACCGGAAGACTCACCCTTGCGCCAGAGCTTGCCCCGGGAGCGGGACCAGTAGATGGCCTTGCCCTCGGTGGCGGTCAGCACCAGTGCCTGGGCGTTCATCCAGGCCATCATCAGGATATCGCCAGTGACGGCGTCCTGGGCAATGGCCGGTACCAGCCCGTCGGCGTTCCAGCGGACCTGGGCCAGCCACTCGGGTGTGCTTACACTAGGTGATGAATCTTGCATTTCTGTGAATCCTGACAATCGGTAAAGGGAACGGCTACTGCCACCATCCTAGCGGGTGCTGCGCAGCAGGAAAAACATCGCCGCCGCCATCAGACCCCAGGTCACCGGGGTGACATCCGCCGCCAGGGCGGGCAGGTCCTCGCGGGTGCTCAGCCAGGCCGCGGCGCCCAGTACACCGGCCACCAGCAGCTGGCGCCAGCGCCGGTCGGCCCGGGCCTGCTGCTGGCGGATCTGCTCCAGGGTGCCGACATTCTCGGCGATCACCGGGCTGGAGCCTCGCAGTTGTACCAGCGCATCGTGCACCAGTTGCGGCATGTCCGGGGACTGCTCGATCCAGGACGGCAGATGGGACTGCAGGGTCTGGAACAGGTGGGCCGGCCCGATGCGCCGGCGCATCCATTTTTCCAGGAACGGCTGCGCGGTGGTCCACAGATCCAGGTCCGGGTAGAGCTGGCGGCCCAGGCCTTCCACATTCAACAGGGTTTTCTGCAGCAACACCAGTTGCGGCTGGACCTCCATCTCGAAGCGGCGGGCGGTCTGGAACAGCCGCAGCAGGAAGTGGCCAAAGGAGATGTCCCGCAGCGGGCGTTCGAAAATCGGCTCGCAGGCGGTCCGGATGGAGGCCTCGAACTCGTTGACCCGGATGTGGGAGGGCACCCAGCCGGACTGGATGTGAAGCACCGCCACCTGGCGGTAATCCCGCCGGAAGAAGGCCAGCAGATTGCGGGCCAGGTAGCTCTGGTCCTCCGGCGCCAGGGTGCCGACGATGCCGAAATCAATGGCGATATAACGGGGGTCCGCCGGGTTGGTGGCGTCCACAAAGATGTTGCCCGGATGCATGTCGGCGTGGAAGAAACTGTCCCGGAACACCTGGGTGAAGAAGATCTCGACGCCCTTCTCCGCCAGCACCTTGAGGTCCACCCCGGCGGCCCGCAGGGCGTCCACATCGGCAATGGGAATGCCGCTGATGCGCTCCATGACCAGCACCTTGGGGGTGGTGAAGTCCCAGTCGATGTCCGGGATGTAGATCAGGTTGGAATTCTCGAAGTTGCGGCGCAGCTGGCTGGCGTTGGCGGCCTCGCGCTGCATGTCGAGTTCGTCGAAGATGGTGGTTTCGTAGTCCTGCACCACTTCCACCGGCCGCAGCCGCGGGCCCTCCGACCAGTAGCGCTGCAGGCCGTTGGCCATCAGGTACATGAGTGCGATGTCCTGGCGGATAACCCGCTCGATGCCGGGCCGGACCACCTTGACCACCACTGAGCGGCCGTCCTTCATGATGGCGGCGTGAACCTGGGCCACCGAGGCGGAGGCCATGGCGTCGGTTTCGAAGGCCTGGAACAGCTCGGTCACCGGTGCGCCCAGGGATTTCTCGATAATGGTCTTGGCCTGGGTGCCCGGGAAGGGCGGTACCCGGTCCTGCAGGTGGCGCAGGGATTCGGCCATGTCATCCGGCAGCAGGTCGCGCCGGGTGGAGAGGATCTGGCCGAACTTGACGAAAATCGGGCCCAGCTCCTGCAGCGCCAGCCGCAGCCGCTCGCCCCGGTCCAGCTTGGGCTGGGGGAACAGGTGCCAGGGCGCGAGCAGGAGCAGCAGCCTGATCACCATCGGCAGCTCGGTCAAAGGCAGCAGGGCATCCAGGCGGTAGCGGCAGAAAACCCAGGCAATACGGAACAGGCGTTGCAGGCGTGTCACGGCGACTCCGGGGGTGATGACGGTGATGATGGCTTTGCATCGGCCCGGGCCCGAGCCTTGTTGTCCAGGTGGGTCAGCCGGGCCTCCAGCCGCTCGACCCGCAGGGTCAGGTCGTCGATATCGGCAAAGGTGGCCTCCAGTTCCCGGCGGCCCGGCAGCTGGCGGCTTTCCTCGTGAATGTATTCTTCCAGGTTGCGGGTCAGGCGGTCGGCGGCCTGGCGGCGCCACGCCAGCGCCTCCCGCAGCCGCTGGCCGAGAAAGTGCGCCGGCAGATCGCCGATCCGCGCCGCCAGGGCCGCCTCCCAGTCCGGGTCGAGCTGCGCCAGGGCGCGCTGGAACTGGTGGGCCAGGGCGGTGTCACCGCTGACCGCAATGCGGCCCTCGGCAAAGACATTGCGATCCCCCAGGGCCAGGGCGGCAAACGCCAGGACCGAACCACGCAGCACCAGGACGGCATCTTCGGCAGGCTCCGTGCCCAGCCGGACCCGGTCCTCCTGGCGCCGCAGGGTCAGGGTCAGGGCCTGGCTCTGCCCCACCTCGAACTGCACCGGCCCGGCCAGCGCCGCCAGCAGCGCGCGGCGGCCGGCGGGATCCAGTGCCAAAGCCCGGTTGAGGGCGGCCTCCAGGGCGCCGGACAGGGCCGAGCGCAGGGTGGGGCCGGGGAACATCAGGGCTTGATCCCTACGTGCAGGGCCACCACGCCGCCGGTCATGTTGTGGTACTTGCAGTTCACCAGACCCGCGGCTTCCATCATGCTCTTCAGGGTGTCCTGGTCCGGATGCATGCGGATGGATTCCGCCAGGTACTGGTAGCTGCCCGAGTCGCCGGCAATAAGCTGGCCCATCAGCGGCAGGGCATTGAAGGAATAGACGTCGTAGGCCTTGCTCAGCAGCGGGTTGGTGGGCTTGGAGAACTCCAGCACCAGCAGCTTGCCACCGGGCTTGAGTACCCGGGTCATGTCCCGCAGGGCCTGGTCCTTGTCGGTGACGTTGCGCAGGCCGAAAGCGATGCTGACGGCGTTGAAGCTGTTGTCCGGGAAGGGCAGGTGCTCGGCATCCGCCTGCACATACTCGATGTTGCCGGCATAGCCCCGGTCCATCAGGCGGCCGCGGCCAACCTGCAGCATGGAAGCATTGATATCCGCCAGCACCACCTGGCCGTCACGGCCCACCAGGTCGGAGAACTTCATGGTCAGGTCGCCGGTGCCGCCGGCAATGTCCAGCACCCGGTGGCCGGGCCGCACACCGCTGATCTCGATGGTGAACCGCTTCCAGAGCCTGTGGATGCCCATGGACATGAGGTCATTCATCAGGTCGTACTTGCCCGCCACCGAATGGAAGACTTCCGCCACCTGGCCGGCCTTCTGGCTCCGGGCCACCTTGCGGAAGCCAAAGTGGGTGCTGTCGTCCTCGCTGATCTGGGCCTGGTTCGGCTCAGTGGGGCTTTGCTGTTCGCTCATGGGGGGATCCTGTCCGGTTCTGAACCTCGTATTCTAACGGTCGCGGGCCCGGCTACAAGCCAATTCCCGGTAAATGCCCGATGGATCGGGTTCGCAAACCTTGCGCGGGCGGCCGCTTTCCCTAAACTGATAGCAGCCAAGCCACCATGACCGTCACCTGTCAAGAGATCACCATGTCCTCGATTGATGTCCGCCGAAGCCACACCCTGGATCATGATCACGCCCGCGAGGCCGCCGAAACCCTGGCCCGGGACCTGTCCCGCCAGTTCGACGTGGACTACGAGTGGGACGGCGACGTGATGCGTTTCAAGCGCAGCGGCGTCAAGGGCCACCTGGATGTGGCACCCGACAGCCTGCATGTTCACCTGGAGCTGGGCCTGATGCTGAGACCCTTCAAGTCCCGCATCGAGCAGGAAATCAAGAGCCAGCTCGACCGGCTGACCGGTCCGGCCTGACGCCGGGCCCTTCGCCATTGTGCGGCTGCGCTTCGGTCGCCACTGAAAAAGGCGCCGGATGGCCGGCGAGGATACGCGCCATCACCTCGCTTTCCCGCCGGACCACCTCCTTGATGAGCCGGTCCACCCGCTCCATGGCCTGGAACGCCCGGTAGCCCCGATACATGAAGCTGTGCAAATCGGACAGTTCGGCCATCTCCGCCGGTGCCCGGCTCATGCTCAGCAGCCAGCCCAGGCTGCGATTCCGGACGTAGCGATCCAACTGCTGGCCAACCTCGGCCACCAGCGCAATCTGCCGCTCCCGTTCGTCCGGGTCGCCGGCGCGGAAGGCCTCGCAGTAGGTCTGATCGTCCAGCGCCCCGATAGTCAGATCCGCCGCCGGCAGACCCAGTGCGGCCAGGTTTTCCAGCAGCGTCAGGTCCAGCCTCTGGGTCACATGGTTGAGTTCCACCAGGCCCGCCAGGGTGTCCTGCAGGTTTTCCGGCAGCCATTTGACGATACGGGGAAAGATGCGGTCCAGATTGTCGTCCCGCCGGGTCATGCCGGCCGGCGCGTAGAGGTCGGTGAGCAGGAATTCCAGACCCTGGTGGTAGCCCGGCTGGTGATAGAGGTCGGCATGGGTGTGCCTGAGACGTGCGGCCTGCCAGTCACCCAGGGCCGCCAGGCCGCGGGCCAGGGGATGCTGGCTCTTGTGCTGGCGAAAATCGTGATAGCTGAGCAGCCGATTCTGGAGCCGGCGGGCGCTGTCGGTGGTGACAGGCGTGCCGGCCAGACGCTGGCGATACATGGTGCAAAGCCTCCCTGCGGCTGCGTAATCGTAGCGGGTCAGTCTAGCGGAGGTTTGCCTCCGCTGTCAGGACCCGGCTCGCAAACCGGGAATGACGGGGTCGGTCAGCCCTGTGCCGTGGCCGGGAGGGTCTCGAAACCGGGCACCCATTCCTTGCTGTCAAGGGTAATGAAGTGGCTCGGGGCTTCGGTCTCGACGATCCGCATGGTGGTGGGGCTCTGGCGGGCACTGGCCAGCATGGCGCCGCGGTCCAGAATCCGGTCCACCCTGGGCACCAGGAAGGTGCCGTGACGGACTTCATCGTAAATGGAGGTATCGGTGCGCGTCATCCACTCCATGATGTTCTCGATGTTGCGCACGATGGTGAGATGATCCTGGGTGGCAGAGAACAGCTTGCTCAGCAGCTGCTTCTTGCGGGGATTCATCTTGCCGAAGAAGGTCTGGCCATAGGCCGAGGAGGGCGCACTGTTGATCAGGCGGATCAACCAGGGCCACATGCCGTGGCTGACCGGCTCCAGCAGGGTGGTGACCAGGCCGTGCAGCTTGCCCTGGGGCAGCACCGGCGCTTCCAGTACGATCTCGACGTTGGCAAAAAGCTCGGGCCGGAACGCCAGCGCCTGCAGGATGATGGCACCGCCTCTTGAATGGCCGTGAATCCGGATGTTGTCGGTACTGGGCAGATGCTCGAGGGCTTGGTTCAGGATACAGGCGTCGTACTCGATGGTGGCTTCCAGGTGCTTGATGGGCACCTCCCACTCCGGTGATTCCGGTGTCACACCGTTGACCGGGATGTGATAGTTGCTGCAGGTGAGCAGGATGAGTTCGGTGGTGGGCGCCTCGTAGGCCTGGGTAAAGTAACAGTGATTCTCGAGGAAACCGTGGACTCCGATCACCGTTTGTTCGGCCTTGCCACTGTGGTTGCGGACCGAGACGGCACCACGGCCGACACGGTAGACCCGACCGGAAAACATCTCCGAGTATGCACTGTCGATCGGTTTGATCAGCTTGCGCACATGGCTTGCTTTCATAACCACTCTCCTACCGGCACGGTACGGCGTCATTATTGTTATGGTTTGAGTATTCGAGCTTTTTTTGCGTCTGTATCTAGCACTTTGTGCTTAGAACATACCGTCGATGTGCCGAGGATGTATTGGCGTGAATGGCGCGGATCCGGCCTCGCCAGGGCCAGTCCGTGGCGATCAACTTACGACTCGGTACCAACAAGCTTCTGTAAATCAGTATAGGAAATAGGGATTTCCTGGATGTAAATTTTTGTAACGGGGTCGTTGTGGAGCTGTTTCAGCTTGTCTGGCACAATGGCGGATCGTATTTTCTCGCCACTTTATATTGCAGCCGGGGTAGTCAGGGCTTGAGTCACGACGAGTCGCGTATATTATTGCCTGCTGATTCGGCCTGGCTGGCGCTGGAACGCGCCAACAACCCCATGACCATCACCGTGCTGATGCGGGTGGAGGGTCTCACCGCCGAGCGCCTGCTGGCATTCCTCGACACCTACTGGCTGGCCTGGGAGCGCTTTCGCTGCATGCCCGAGCAGCGGCCCACCGGCTGGTGGTGGCAGGCCGACCCCACCTTCGCCCTGAGTCACCATGTCCAGGTCAGCACCGAGGCGCTGGATGAAACCGGCCTCCAAAACTGGGTTTCTGCCCGTCTCAATCAGCCGCTACCGGACTACCGGCCGCGCTGGAAGTTCTGGCTGCTGCCCAATGCCAGCGGCGGCGCGGCCCTGGTCCTGCGCCTGCACCATTGCTATGCCGATGGCCTGTCCCTGATGGGGGTGTTCGACCGCATCTGCACCCCCTCGCCGCGACAGGCACCGGTGCTCTACGGCGGTCGCGAACGCACCGATCTTGCCCGCTGGCGAGAGGCGGCGCAGTCCTGGCTGGCGGCCCTGCAGGCCGCTGCCGGGCCGGTCACCGGCCGCATCGAACGCCCCCCTCCCGCCACCCCCCGTGCGCGTCTGGAAAAAACCGCCTTCAACGGCCTGCGACTGGTCAACGAGGTGAGTCAGTTTCTGGTGGAGCCGGAGGACACGCCGTCTCCGCTCAAGCGGTCGCTGCTGGGGCGGCGGGTCTGCCGCTGGTCGGCGCCGGTGGCGCTGGCGGACTTCCGGAAGGTGGCCCGCAGTACCGGCTGCACCATCAACGATGTCCTGCTGGCGTGTGTAACCGGGGCGGTGCGCAGATTGCTGGCGGACAGCGAGGTGACGCTGGGCGACGCCCTGGTGCACGCCGCAGTGCCGGTGGACATCCGCAGCCGGTTGCCGGATGGCATCCGGCCCGACCCCGGGGTGCTGGGCAACTACTTCGGGACCGTTTTCGTGCCCCTGCCGGTGGATGGCGACAGCCCGCTGGAGCGGCTCTACCGGGTCAAGCACGAGACCCGCAAACTAAAGAAAAGCTGGCAGCCGGGCATCGCCTGGGGCCTCACCGGCAGCGCCGCCTTCCTGCCCACCGGCTGGCGCCAGCCCCTGGCGGACATGTTCTGCCGCAAGGCCAGCGCCGTGGTGTCCAATGTGCCCGGCACCACCGAGCCGCGCTACCTGGCTGGCTGCCGGATTCGCGAGCAGATGTTCTGGGTGCCCCAGGCCGGGGACATCGGCCTGGGCATCAGCATTGTCAGCTACGCCGGCCAGGTCCAGTTCGGGGTCGTGGCCGACGAGGCCATCCTGCCGGAGCCGGCGGCCTTCCTGGGTCATTGCCAGGCGGCCCTGGCGGAATTCCAGGCCTGATCCGGCCGTTCCGCCCCCCCCTCAGAAAAGCCCGCGTTTCCTGCCGGAGTCCTGCCCGGTCTTAATCCCAAAGTGTTGTTTTTACCGCCTCCTAAATAAGCATTAAACCTGCTCACTAGGCGCATTTCCCCCTCCAGAGGCTTCCCTGACCATAACAATTGGACCATGGCTACCGGTCCCGAGGGAGACAGAACCAGCTTCGGCTTCTCCAACAGATCAAACAGACGAATAAAAATTTTCGGGGGAATATATGAAGAACAACAACTTCAGGCTGTCAGGTCTTGCCATTGCACTGACCGCCATGTCGGGTATGAGCGGCGGCGCCAACGCGGCGCTGGAACTGTACAGCACCGAGGGTACCGACGGCGCCAAGACGTCTTTCTCCGTCGACGGTTATTTCAACACGTTCTACGTCAACCGTGACGACAAGCAGAACGATCTGCGTACGTCCGACGTCAAGATGGGCTTCCTGCCCAACACCATCGGTTTCAACTTCAGCAAGGACGTGGGCGACCTGACCCTGGGCGGCCGCTCCTCCTTCTGGGCCACAATCAACGACAGCCTGAACAACCCCACCGACACCGCGATCGACGTGCGCCAGTTCTACGCCACCGTTGACGGTGACTTCGGTCAGGTGCTGATCGGTAAGGACTTCGGTCTGTACTCCCGCAGCAACATCTTCCTGGACGAGATCCTGCTGGGCTTCGGCTCCCCGGGTCTGAACCCGAACGGCGTTTCTTTCGGCAACATCCGCGCCGGCTACGAATACCCGACGCCGTCTGCCCAGATCACCTACCGGACCCCGGACCTGAGCGGCTTCAAGCTGGCGGTGGGTGTGCTTGAGCCTGCCAATACCACCGGTGCTGCCCAGTCCGAAGAGTCTGCGCCCCGCCTGGAAGCGGAAGCCACCTACAGCGCCGACCTGAACGGCCTGAACCTGACCGCGTGGGTCAACGGCCTGCAGCAGAGTTCCGAAAGCGCCACCACGGAAGTGGATACCACCGGGGTGGGTTACGGTGTGAAGGCCTCCATTGCCGGCCTGACCCTGGCCGCCTCCGGCTTCACCTCCGAGGGTACCAACGGCATTCTGCTGGTAAACGGTGCGTTCTCTGATGACAACGAGGCCGACGGTTTCCTGGTCCAGGGTTCCTACACCCTGGGTGCCAACCGTCTGGTGCTGTCGTACGGCGAGACCGACGCGGTGGATGCCGGTTACCTGGACACCGAGAACACCTCCATCGCGCTGTTCCACGACGTCAACAGCAACCTCAAGCTGGTGGGTGAGTACAACATGTACGAAGGCGAGAACGCCGCCGGTGCCACCGCTGAGGAAGTCGACACCATCGCCCTGGGCGCCGTGGTGCTGTTCTAAACCCTGACCTGCAGTACGGCGGTGCCCGTCCTGGTGGCGGCACCGCCGGTTTCCTCCGTCCAGCTCCGGCCGGACTAGCACTAAAGTGCTGCATTCTTGACGCTTTGGCAGCAATGTATTTCGGATAATCTTTTCGGAGGCAGACTAATCAATGGCTTACGTCAGATTTGGCGCCCCGATCAAAAGCACTGAAGTCGCATTGGCCCGCGGGACAGAAGCCGTAGAATCGTTATCAGACCCTGTCCATCCGGAGCCGGTCACGATGAAGCCTGCGACCACATTCCCGGCCGTCCGCG
Source organism: Marinobacter sp. (assembly GCF_033722195.1). Taxonomy (GTDB): domain Bacteria; phylum Pseudomonadota; class Gammaproteobacteria; order Pseudomonadales; family Oleiphilaceae; genus Marinobacter. The sequence goes on along the minus strand of NZ_JAWVZL010000004.1, from coordinate 44,487 downwards.
TTGCCAGTTCCAACGCCCGCGATCCCATGCTGGCGGCCACCAATCTCGCCAGTCAGCTTGCCCACGAGCACCTCGGCTCCGTGCTGTTTTTCTGCTCGGCCGAGTATGACCTGGGCCGTCTGGGCATTGCCCTGGAGCATGTATTCTCCGGTGTGGAGGTCTGTGGCTGCACATCGGCAGGGGAGATCACCCCCAATGGCTATGGCCGCGGCTGCATCACCGCCATCGGCTTTGACCGGCGCTATTTTTCCATCGGCTGCGGGCTGATCAGCGAACTGGAGCAGTTTTCCCTGCAGAATGCCCAGGATCTGATCGAGGACCTGCTGATTACCTGTCGCAACCCCAGGCTGGCGCCGGTCAAGGGCAATACCTTTGCCATTACCCTGCTGGATGGTCTGTCCAGCCGCGAGGAGCTTTTGCTGGCCACCCTCAATGCAGCCCTGGGCACTATCCCCCATTTTGGCGGCTCCGCCGGTGATGACGAGCGCCTGGCCAACACCCACGTGTTCTACAAGGGCCGTTTCCACACCAGTGCCGCCACCGTTTTGCTGGTCAACACCTCGCTGGACTTCCGGGTATTCTCCACCCATCACATGGTGGAGCGGGACGAAAAGCTGGTGGTTACGGCCGCCGACAGCGACACCCGCACCGTTTACGAACTCAATGCCGAGCCCGCCGCCGAGGCCTACGCCCGCGCCGCCGGCGTTGCCTTCGAGGATCTCGACCGCAAGGTGTTCGCGCTGCGACCCATGGCGGTGCGGATCGGCAACAACTATTTCCTGCGCTCGGTGCAGCGGGTCAACCCGGACAAGAGCCTGACCTTCTACTGCGCAGTGGAAACCGGCATCGTGATGACCGCCATGCACCCGGGCCCGCTGCTGGACAATCTGCGCACCCAGCTGCAGGAAGCCGAGGCGGCGGTGGGCCCGCCTCTGGTCACCATCGGCTGCGACTGTTTCCTGCGCCGGCTCGAGGCGGAGCTGACCGGTGTGGTGGAGGAGACATCGGAGTTCCTCAAGGCCCACAAGGTGATCGGTTTCAACACCTACGGCGAGCAGTTCGAAGGCATGCACATAAACCAGACGTTTACGGGGGTGGTCATTGGCCAGCCTGATGCCACTGCCCCAGGGCACTGAAGCCCTGACGCGGGAGATCGACCCAAGGGATCAGCGCATCGCCGAGCTGGAGGCGGAGAACCAGCGCCTCAAACGCATCCGCGACGCCCTCATTACCCGGGTGGAGTCCAGTGCCGCCCACAAGCCCGAGCCCTACGCCGCCTTCGAGCACTCGGTGATCCTGGCGGAACAGGTTCGCGAGCGCACCGAGGCCCTCAATGCCGCCATGGGCGAGCTCAAGTCCAGCAACAAGGCGCTGAACCGCGCCCGGGACGAGGCCGAGACCGCCCGCCAGCGCCTCAATGACGCCATCGAAAGCATCGCCGACGGCTTCGTGCTCTTTGATCATCGCCACCGCCTGATCCAGGCCAACAGCCGCTTCCGGAGCTACTGGCGCAGCGCCGGCCTTCAGGTGGTGCCCGGCACCTCCATCGCCGATGTCAAAGCCGAGGCCTTCAGCTCCGGCCTGATCGTCGAGGAACACACCGATCCCGCCGCCGAGGGCTCGGTGTTCCTGCTTTCCAACGACCGCTGGGTCCAGATGACCGAAAGGCCTACCCTGGAGGGTGGCCTGGTGGTGCTTTACTCGGACATCACCGACGTCAAGAACACCGAGACCGCCCGTCGGGAAGAGGCCCTGGCGGAGAAAACCCGGCTGCTGCAGTCCACCGTCGACAACCTGTCTCAGGGTGTGGTGCTGGTAAACCGGGAAGGTTACCCGGAGATCTGGAATGACCGCTTCCTGAGCCTGATTGGCCTGCGGGCCGATCGGATGAGTACCGAGCGCACCTTCGCCGAGCTGATGGCGGCGCCGGAAGTGCCCCTGCTGACCCCGCCGGTGCAGGGTCTGGACGGCAGCCGGGCGCTGGAGGAGGTCTACCGTCGGTCCGACGGCACGGTCATCGAGATCAAGACCCACCCCATGCCGGACGGTGGGTTCGTGAACACTTACACCGACATCACCGAGCGCTACCGCTACGCCGAAACCCTGAAGGAGAGCGAGCGCTGGATCCGCGTGGTGACCGACCATGTGCCGGCGCTGATTGCCTATGTCGGGGCCGATCTCACCATCCAGTTCTGCAACAAGGTCTACGAGGCCTGGTACAGCCCCGAGGGCGAGCCGCTGCTGGGCCGACCGCTGGACCAGATCCACTCCCCGGAGCTATACCAGCGCCTGATTCCCCGGGTGCGGGAAGCCCTGGCGGGGCAGAGCGTCACCTTCGAGTTCGAGGAGTCCAACAGCCGCGGCGAGCAGCGCTACATGCTGCGCTCCTACGTGCCAAACCTGGATTCCCAGGGTGCGGTGGTGGGTTTCTTCGTGATGATCCGTGACATCACCGATCGCAGGCGCACGGCCCTGGCCCTGCAGCAGGCCTATGACAACCTGGAGCGCCGGGTCAAGGAGCGCACCTCGGCGCTGACCGGCCTCAACAACCAGCTGCGTCAGGAAATCAACGAGCGGGCGGCGGTGGAGTCCCGGCTGCGGGACGCCAAGCTGGAGGCGGAGCGGGCCAACCTGTCCAAGACCAAGTTCCTGGCGGCGGTCAGCCACGACCTGCTGCAGCCGCTGAACGCCGCCCGCCTGTTCACCAGTGCCCTGCTGGAGCATTCCTTCGGGCCCCGGGCAGAAAGCCTGGTGCGCTCGGTCAGCACATCCCTGGACGACGTGGAGAATCTGCTGGGTACCCTGGTGGACATCTCCAAGCTGGACGCCGGCGTGATCAAGCCGGATGTCACCGCCTTCGATCTGCGGGACCTTCTCAACAACATTGCCCGGGAGTTCCGCCAGATGGCCATGGCGGAGGGCCTGGAGCTGTCGTTCGTGGCGTCCTCGGCGGTGGTGCGGTCCGACTCCCAGCTGCTGGCCCGGATCCTGCGCAATTTTCTCACCAACGCCATCCGCTACACCGGCAAGGGCCGTATCCTGCTGGGCTGCCGGCGTCGCGGCGACAAGCTGCTGCTGCAGGTCTGGGACACCGGGCCCGGTATTCCACAGGACAAACTCACCGAGATCTTCCAGGAATTCAAGCGGATCCGGCCGGCGGGTTCGCCGGCGGACAAGGGCCTGGGTCTGGGTCTGGCCATCGTCGACAAGATCGCCCGCATGCTGGGCCATCCGGTGACCGTGGCCTCGGTGGAGGGACGGGGTTCGGTGTTCAGTGTGGAGGTGCCGCTTGGGCAGCTGGAACCCAGCAAGCCCCAGCAGGAAGCCGATCTGCCGGTCATGGATGGCGGTCTGGAAGGCGCCCGGGTGTGGGTGGTGGACAATGACCGGGCCATCTGCAGCGGCATGGCAACCCTGCTGGAGGGCTGGGGCTGCCGGGTGGTGACGGCCGTGTCGCTGGAGGACCTGGAAGCCCAGGTGGACCTGGCGGGAAGCCGCTGTGACGTGATCCTGGCGGACTACCACCTGGACAATGACGAGAATGGCGTCGATGTCGTGGCGGAAGTGAACCGACGCCGGGCGACTGAGGTGCCGGTGCTGATGATCACCGCCAATTACAGCAACGACCTCAAGCAGCACATCCGCAGCCAGGGCTACCTGCTGATGAACAAGCCGGTCAAACCCCTCAAGCTTCGCAGCGCACTGAACCATCTGCTGCAAAGGCGCTAGCAGAAACAAAAACGCCCGGCAGGACCGGGCGTTTTCATGAGCAGCTCACGGGTTCAGCGTTTCAGGTACTGGCTGAAATCCACATCGCTGGCGGACAGGATGGCCTGCACGCGGTTATGGACGCCAAGCTTGCGCAGGATGGCGGACACGTGGGCCTTGACGGTGGTCTCGGCGATGTTGAGGTTGTAGGCGATCTGCTTGTTGGACTCACCCTTGGACATCCGCTCCAGCACCAGCAACTGGCGCCGCGTGAGGGAGTTGAGCAGCTCCGGTGAAATCGGGTTGTCGTCCTGGCGGTGGCGGCGCTGGGTTTCCTTGCCGGTGCGGATGATGTCCGACGGCAGATAGACGTTGCCATTGAGAATCTGCTGGATGGCTTCGGTCATCTGGGCCCGGGGCGAGGATTTGGTGATAAAGCCGATGGCGCCGTAGGTGATGGCCTGCAGCACGATCTGCTTGTCCTCCTCGGCGGAAACGATCACCACCGGGATGGTGGGGGCCTCGTTGCGAAGGGAGATCAGGCCGTTGAGGCCGTGCATGCCGGGCATGTTGAGGTCCAGCAGAATCAGGTCCAGGTCGTCGTGGTCACGGGTCAGGGCAAGGGCGCTGTCCAGGTCCGCGGTCTCCAGCACTTCGCTGCCGGCGAAACCGGACTGGATGACGCTGGTGATGGCCTCGCGGAAGAGCGGATGGTCATCCGCGATCAGAATCTTGTATACCGGCTCCATGGAAGGGCTCGCCTGTGTTTGGCTGGTGTCACGCGGTGACCTTAATCCAGCATCGTCGGTTTTTCGGGTTGCGGTGGCTTCCGGAGTCAACATGGTCAGCCCTCACTGGCTGTCGGGTTAATGTCAAAACGGGGCATGACCGGTTGCGCCGGCTCTGTCGGCATGCCGGCGTTCTGCCAGCTGTCGATACCGTCTTTATACCAGAACAGTTGCCGGTAGCCATGGTCGGCAAGCCGGCGGGTGGCGTTCCAGGACAGCCAGCAGTCGGACTTGCACAGCACGGCCACCGGGCGGTCACGGTTACCTTCGGTCAGCGCCTGCACATTGTCCAGCAGGTAGGACAGCCAGGGTTCGTCCAGCTGGCCGCGACCGGTGTTGGGCAGCCAATGGGCGCCAGGCACCGCCAGATGGGGTTTGTCCTCGAGAAAACGGCCGTGACGGTATTCCAGGTTGATGACGTCGATGATCACCAGGTCCGGGTGCTGGTCCATCAGGCGTTCGAGGTCGGCGGTGGAGACAGTGGTGGCACCCGCCACGGTGGCCGGAGTGGGGCTGCGGTAACGGTCGATGCGGTAACCCTGGTCGGAGAACAGGGCAGCGTCGCTTTGCTGGCTCTGGCCGGTGACCGAACGGCCAGGTTCGGCCGGCAGACTGAAGGGAGCGACGATCAGCGCCACGGCGATGAGGTGCCTCAGCATCGGGGTTCCTCTACTTATTATTGTCATAGTGTCATTACACGTGAACCGCCTCGGCGGTTGAATGCGACCATCGCACAAAAAAAGAAGCACTAAAGTACTATTCTGGCGCTTGCCGGCGGTTCGTAAGGTGAGGGCATGATGCGCCTACTGCTTTCTCCTATGGTTCAATCCTGCCGGCCACTGCTGTGGCTGTGGCTGTGCCTGCTTGTGATACTGACGTCGCTCTGGACGCGCCCGGTCACGGCAGCGGAGGAGATGCCCAGGCTCAGCATCAGCGTTCTGCAATTCGGCACCGCCCACTGGGAGCTGGATCATCTCCAGCGCGCCGGCCTGGACCGGGCCGAGGGCTTCGAGCTGGAGGTGCGCCTGGTGGCCAATCTGCCGGCGTCCCGGCTGGCGGTCTCCAGCGGGGATGTGGAAGGCGCGGTGGCGGACCTGCTCTGGGCCCAGGCCCGCTATGAAGCGGGCGATCCTTTCACCTACCTGCCCTTCTCCTCGCAGATCGGCGACATTCTCGTGGCGCCGGAATCGGGGATCCGCCAGGTCAGCGATCTGGTGGGCCAGCGCATCGGCGTTGCCGGCGGCCCCGACAGCAAAGGCTGGATCCTGCTGGAGCAGGTGGCCAGACGCCAGGGGATCGATCTGGCCAGCCAGGCCAGCGTCCAGTACGCGGCGCCGCCACTGTTGAGCCAGGCCCTGGTGCGGGACCAGGTGGATGTGCTCGTCACCTACTGGCATTTCGCCGCCCGGCTGCGGGCCGATGGCGACGCCCGCACCGCCTTCCGCATGGAGGACCTGCTGGCGGCGCTGGATTTTGACCCGAACCTGCCGGTGCTGGGCTATGTGTTCCGCGCCGACTGGGCCCAGGCCCACCCCGATCTGCTGGCCCGCTTCCATCGCGCCCTCAACACCGCCAAGACCCAGCTTGCCAGCAGCCCGGAGCACTGGCAGGCCCTCCGACCGCTGATGCGGGCGGACGACGATGCCATCTTTGCGCAATTGCGCGATGGCTTCATCGAGGGCACGCCGGCCCCCCTGACCCCTGAGCGTATTGAAGACCTGCAGCGCCTGCTGGCCCTGGCCGGCACCGACGAAGGGCGGGTCATGCCGTCGGCACTGTTCTACCGGCCCGGGCCATGAACCCGCCGCGCTGGACCTACTGGGTGATGCTGCCCGCCGGTGTGCTGGTGTGGGCCCTGCTGGCCCTGGCACTGGACACCTCGCTGCTGCCGACGCCGTTGGCGGTGCTGGACACCCTGGTGCAGGCCGCCGGCAACGGCGAGCTCTGGCACCATCTGGGGGTGACCCTGCGTCGGGTCCTGATCGCTTTTGTACTGGCAATGATCCTGGGCACGGCGCTGGGGGTGCTGATGGGCCGATCGCTCACCGCCAATGCCCTGTTCGATCCGCTACTGGTGCTGTTTCTCAATCTGCCGGCGCTGGTCACCATCATCCTGCTCTATGTCTGGTTCGGCCTGGTGGAGACGGCGGCGGTGCTGGCGGTGGTGATCAACAAGGTGCCCAACGTGGCGGTCACCGTGCGGGAGGGCGCCCGCAGCATCGACGCCAAACTCGAGCAGATGGCGCAGGTCTATCGCTTCACACCCATGCAGCGGGTGGTGCACATCTGGACGCCGCAACTGTTTCCCTACCTGAGGGCCGCCACCCGCGGCGGCCTGTCACTGATCTGGAAGATCGTTCTGGTGGTGGAGCTGCTGGGACGCTCCGACGGCATCGGCTTCCAGCTTCATATGGCCTTTCAGGTCTTCGACGTGGCCAGCATCCTGGCCTACAGCCTGGCGTTCGTCACGGTGGTGCAGCTGATCGAGCTGGCACTGCTGCAGCCGCTGGAGCGGCGGGCCTCGCGCTGGCGCCGGGCGGGGCTCCAGCATGCTTGAGCTGCGCATTGACGGCGAGGTGCTGGGTCACCCGGTACTGGGGGATATTTTCGTGACGGTGGCCCGGGGTGATCGCATCTGCCTGCTGGGGCCTTCCGGGGTAGGCAAGACCAGCCTGCTCAATGCCATCGCCGGTCTGGACCCACGGACACCGGCTGGCGCCGTGGTCGGCCGGGAGGCCGTGCGCCTGGGCTACCTGTTCCAGGAGCACCGGCTGCTGCCGTGGCGCACGGTACGCCAGAATCTGGCCCTGGTGGGCGCCGGTGCAGCGGATATCGAGCGGCTGCTGGCCGAGGTGGGGCTGGCCGGCAACGGTGACTACCTGCCGGACCAGCTGTCCCTGGGTATGGCCCGGCGAGCGGCGCTGGCGCGCTGCCTGGCGGTGAAACCGGACCTGTTGCTGCTGGACGAGCCTTTCGCTTCGCTGGACCCCCAACGAGCCACGGAATTACGAACCCTGATTGCCGGTCTGATGGATAGCCACCCGGAGATGGCGATGATCTGCGTCACCCACGATGCCGGCGACGCTGATCATCTGGCCAACCGGATCTGGTATCTGGACGGTCGCCCGGCCCGGTTGCAGTGGGATGACCGCCTGGCCCGCAACGCCCCCACCGAGAGTCTGGTGGCGCAGTTGCGCCAGCTGGGCCAATAGCCGGCGCCTTAGGCGGGTTTGCCGCCGGAGGAGAGTATCCGTGTGCGCTGGGGTCGGAAGCCGGCGGTAGCCAGTGCTGCCAGCACCACCGTGACCCCTGCGGTAATGCCGAACGCTTCCGGGCTCCATTTCAAATAGAGCGCAAAGCGGATGGCCTCCACCGCGTGGGTGAAGGGATTGAGCTGGCAGATCCAGTAGAGCCAGGGGCTGGCCTCCTGCATCTTCCACAGCGGGTAGAGCGCCGAGGACAGGAAGAACATGGGGAAGATCACGAAGTTCATCACCCCGGCGAAATTCTCCAGCTGTTTTACCCAGGTCGCGATCAGCAGGCCCAGAGCCCCCAGCATCAACGCTGTCAGCAGCAGCGCCGGCAGCACCGCCAGGTAGCCCCAGGCCGGCGGTTCCACGTCCAGCAGCAGCGCAATGGCCAGGAACAGGTAGACCTGGACAATGGACACGATGCCCATGGACAGCAGCTTGGTGACCAGCAGGAAAGGTCGGGGCAGGGGGCTCATCAGCAGCACCCGCATGCTGCCCAGCTCCCGGTCGTACACCATGGAAAGCGCCCCCTGCATGCTGTTGAACAGGATGATCATGCCGCACAGCCCCGGTGCGATGTAGGTCTGGTAGGTGATGTAGGTTTCGTAGGGCGGGACGATGGAGACCCCCAGCACCGCCCGGAAGCCGGCGGCGAAAACCACCAGCCAGAGCAGGGGCCGTACCAGGGCACTGAAGAAGCGGGTGCGCTGTTGCCAGAAACGCAGCCACTCCCGTGCCTGGATTCCCACAAAGCAGTGCCAGTACTGGGCCAATGTCATGATTGTCCGGCTCCGGTCAGGGCATGAAAGGTGTCCGCCAGGTTGCTCTGGCCCTCGGCCTGGCAGATGGCCCGGCCCTCGCCGTCAGCCAGAAGCCGGCCCTGGTGCAGGATCAGTACCCGGTCATCGGGCTGCACTTCCTCGATCAGATGGGTGGCCCAGAGCACCGTCAGATCGTCCTCGGCGCAGAGCCGCCGCACGTGCTCGTTGAGCCCGGCGCGGCTGCCCACGTCCAGGCCCACGGTGGGCTCGTCCAGCAGCAACAGGCTGGGCTGGTGCAGCAGCGCCCGGGCGATTTCCACCCGGCGCCGGTGGCCGCCGTTGAGCTGGCGCACCGGGTCGTTGGCGCGCTCGCTGAGGCCGAAGCGCTCCAGCTCCCGGTCGCCGCGGGCGCGGCCCTCACGCCGGGACAGGCCGTGCAGGGACGCGTGATAGAGCAGGTTCTGGCGTACCGTGAGGTCGAGGTCCAGGGCATTCTGCTGGAACACCACGCCGATCTGGCGCATGGCCTCGGCGGGCTGCCGGCGCAGGGATCGGCCATTGAGCAGCAGCTCGCCGGCCTGCAGTGCCAGCAGTCGCGTCATCAGGCCGAACAGGGTGGACTTGCCGGCCCCGTTGGGGCCCAGCAGGGCGTGAAAACGACCGGAGGCCAGCTCAAAGCTGACCTCCTTGAGTACCGGCTTGCTGCCGTACTGGAAACTGATCTGACGGGCTTCAAAGCTCATCGGTTACCTCGGGTCAGGGCGCGATCACCACGCCCCAGGGATAGCGACCTACCTTGATGGACTTGGTGACCTTCAGGTCCGCCACGTCGATCACCGAGACGTCACCGCTGACGCCGTTGGTGGTCAGCAGCAGGGACTCGTCCTGGTTCAGATCCAGCTGCCATACACGGCTGCCCACCAGCAGGTAGTCCAGGACTTCATAGGTCCGGGCATCCACCACGGCGACGTGATTGGAGGGCCCGAGCGCCACGAAAGCATAGCGGCCGTCGGAGGTGAGCTCAATGCCCACCGGCTGGACCCGGTCCTGGTTGACGCCGCGGATGCTGAACTCCAGCTTCTTGATTTCCTCGAGGCTGTCCACGTCGATGACGTGAACGGTGCCGCCGATCTCGGCGGAGGCCCAGGCGATCTTGCTGTCGCGGCTGAACTCCACGTGCCGGGGGCGCTGGCCCACCACGATGTTCTTCTTGATCTCGAAGGTCTCGGTGTCGATCCAGTGCAGCATGCTGGAGGTCTCACTGGTGTTGACCGCCCACTTGCCGTCCGGGCTCACCGCCATGCCTTCGGGTTCCACGCCCACTTCCACCTGGGCCAGCACGTCCTTGTTGGTGACATCCACCACCGTGACGATGGCATCGTCTTCGTTGGCGATGTAGAGGTGCTTGTTGTTGGGGTGCAGGGCGAACTGCTCGGGGTCCTCGCCGGAGGGCAGGGTGTCCACGATCTTGCGAGTTGCCAGGTCCAGCACCTGCACGGTGTCGTCGTCGCTGGCGCAGATGTAGAGCTTGGTGTAGTCCTTGGACAGCAGAATCCCGCGGGGGCGCTGGCCTACCGGGATGGTGTCCACCACCTCCAGACTGTCCATGTCGATCACCGACAGGCTGTTGTCCTTTTCATTGGACACGTAGGCGACACTGGCGTGCAGGCTGCCTGACAGGCCTATCATGGCGCAGAGGCCGGCGATTTTTAGAATGTTGTTCATAGATAACTCCAGAGCGGGGTCCGGGACCCGTTTCATTATGGTTCTGGCCGGGAGCTGCCCGGCCGGTCGCGGTCAGGGTTGCTGTATCCGGCACTGGCTCTCGGGCTCGTCGTAACCCAGGGTGTCCAATTCGGTCTTGGGGTGGAGGAAGCCTTCGATGGGGGCCTGGGTCACCAGACCCCGGGGGTGCACCAGCGGGATCGGCTGGCGCAGCTGACCATTCCAGTTCCGGTAGGTGAGGGGGCGGCCCTTGAAGGCCGCCAGCTCGAATTCATCGGACAGCAGGAATGCCCTGACGGAGTCGGCATCGGCCTGCTGGATCTGGGTCAGGGCGGTGCCCACTGAGCGAACGGCAGCCCAGGCGGCGTAGTCCTTGCTGTTCATGTCGCGCTTGGCCAGCTCGGTGAAACGGTTCTGCAGCTGGGCCGCACCCCAGCTCTCCACCACCCGGTGCCAGGCTACCGGGGTCATGCCCGCGGTGCCGGCTACCGGCCGCGGCAGCCAGGTGTTGTAGGGCACGTACTCGCCGAAGTCGCCGCGCTCGTCCGCCACCACCACCAGGTCGTAATCCGGACCCTGGGTGAACAGCGGCAATTCCTTGGAGGCGGTACGGCGCAGGTCGGCGTCAAAGGTCCAGGGCTTGTGCTCGACGATGTCCAGGCCGAAGCGCTTGCTGGCACGGCGGAAGGACTCCGCCCAGGCCAGGTCGCCTTCGGTGGCGCCGGTGATCAGGAACACATCGGTCCAGCGCCGGCTGTTGGCCCACTGGGCCAGGGCGTCGGTCAGCATGGCGTGGCTGGGGTGGGTGTGCAGCACGTTGGGCCGGCAGTCCCGGACCCGAAGATGATCCTCGCGGGCGCTGGCGTTGAACAGAAGCACCTGTCGCCCGCCGGAGCGGGTGCCCATGGCCTGCAGCTCCGTAGCGCGGTCGGCCATGGCCTGCAGGGTGTTGGCGGGCACGTTCAGCACAATCTTGTCGATGCCTTCGGCAACCAGAGCTTCCAGAGCCGCCATGGCGACGGTCTCGTCCGCCGCAACCACGGCCTTGAGGATGTATTTCTGGTTGAGGAAGCGGCCGGTACTGTTGTTGTCGTCAATGCCCAGCTCCGCGCCCCGCAGGCCGGCGTCCTCAGGCTCCGGCAATACGTTGGACAAGACCGGACCCGGGTCCGGCTGCCACTGGATATAGCCGATGAGAATGTCGACAGCCAGGGCCTGGGATGACTGCACAATCAGGGCAGCGCCCATGGCCAGGCAGGCAAGTGTGCGGCGGAGACCGAATATCGTCATGAACATGCCTCTTTTTGTTCTGGGGCGGATCAAAGGCTATAGGGCAAGGTTAGGGAAGCCGGGACAGTGCCGAAATATTCAGAAAGTCGCATTGGTGCAGTACCAAAGCACTATTCACGTTCCCTGGCCGCGAGCTAAGGTTGTTGACTGAGGGCAGCGACTTTGTTCGCTCCTGCCTCGTCCCGGCTCATCCGGCCGCCTCTCCTACTACCAAGGAACTAGGCTGAAGGCCCCAAAGTGGCATTCGGTCACGCCTTTGTCCTTCCCATACTTGGGTCACAGTCTATCGGCCATGGCGGCTCGATTGGTTCAGTTACATTCAAGGCAAAGGTAAACAGGTATGACAGTCTCTAACTCCGTCCGCGCGTTGTTCGCTGCGGCTATTCTCGGCTTCGCGGGGCTTGCAGCCGGTCATGGCAATGTCACACCACAGGGTGTGGACACCGGTGCGCTGCCGGACCTGGGCAAGGAGCCGCTGTCGGAGAACCCGTTCCGGGAAGGCGGCCAGCACGGCGACATGCACGCCGAAGCCGTTAAGGTGGGTGAAAGCGGCTATGCGGGCAACTGCGCCGGCTGCCACGGTATCCAGGCCATGTCCGGCGGCTTGACCCCCGACCTGCGCGAGCTGGAGCCCTGGGACGACGAATACTTCATTGGCCGCGTCCTCAACGGTACCGACCGCGGCATGCCCTCGTTCAAGTCCAACCTGGACCAGAACGCCATCTGGGCCATCAAGACTTACATCGAGTCCGTCAAGGAATAACTGAAGCGCCAGGCCCGGTGTTCGCGCCCCGGGCTTTTTGTCATTGGAGGGGGTAGTGTGGTGCTAGCTCGGCTTTTTCTGGTGTCGGCGATGCTCTTCGGCCAGCAGGTATGGGCGCAGGAGGGCAATATACTCAACCGGCCGGTGGAGCGTGACTACGATATCGTGGTGTCCTCCGGCTACCTCAACGTGGGCATGTACAAGGACTTTCCGCCCTATTCCTACGAGGTGGATGGCCAGGCCAGAGGTGTTGATGCCGATGTGGGCCGCCGTATTGCCGAGGAGCTGGGGGTGGAGTTTCGCTCCCACTGGATCACCCCGGACGAAAATCTGGGGGACGACCTGCGCAACAACGTCTGGAAGGGCCACTACCTGGCAAAGACCCGGGTTGCCGATGTGATGATGCGGGTCCCCTACGACAAGAAATACGCCTACATGCAGGACTCCACCGGCGAGTACATCAACGAACAGGTGGTGATCTTCGGGCCCTACCAGGAGGAAACCTGGCAGATCGCCTATGACAGCCAGCACCTGGACGGCGTGGAAACCATCGGGGTCTTCCAGTACCACCCTATTGGGGTGGAGATCGACACCCTGCCGGATCTTTACCTGAGTTCGGTGTTCGGTGGCCGGCTGCGCAGCCAGGTCAAGCACTATTTCAATGTCGGCGAAGCTTTCGATGCCCTGACCGCCGGTGACGTCCGCGGCGTCATGGCCATGCGGGCGGAGATCGATCATCAGCTGAGCCAGCTTGAGGGCGACCGCTATCGCGCCGCCAGCAATGGCTTCCCCAATGTCGGGAAGCAGGCCTGGGACGTGGGCATGGCCATCAAGCACACCCACCGCCAGCTCGGCTACGCCATTGAGGCGATCGTCGACAAGATGGTGCGAGAGGGCGAGATGGAGCAGATCTTTGCCCGTAACGGCCTGCGTTACGAGATTCCCGCCTACTACGACCAGATACTCGGTGTCGAACCGCAGGAGTGACGGACCATGGCCCGACCCGCGATAGCCCTCGCCCTGCTGCTTGTGACGGTGCTTGGCCCGACCGCGGCGCAGGCCGGAGTACCCGCTGACCCTCACAACTCCCCCATGTGGGAGTACAACCTGCAGAAATACCTCGGGGATGACCTCACGGTGGTCCACGACGACCGGGTTCAGGTCCAGGCACCGCCCTTCGCCGAGGATTCGGCCCAGGTGCCGCTGACGGTGGATCTGGCGGCCTTTCCCGGTCGGATCCAGCGCATTGTGGCCTGGGTGGACCTCAACCCGATTCCCCACTTGTTCACCTACCAGCCCGGTAACCGGGAGGCCCGGCTGATTGCCCTGAACTTCCGGGTCCAGCAGGCCACTACCGTGCGCGCGGCGGTCCTGGATGAAAGCGGTGTCTGGCACGTCGGCAGTGCCTATGTGGATGCCGCCGGGGGTGGTTGTACCGCGCCCAGCATGACGGCCGCCAATCCGGACTGGGAGAAGAATTTCGGTACCATTCGGGGCGGCGCCTTTTCCCGCCTGAACGCAACCAGGCTCAAAGCCAACGTCATGCACCCGATGGATTCCGGCATGGTGGGCAATATTCCCGCGTTCCACATCCAGCAGGTGGAGTTGCGGGCGGAAGGCTCCGCTGCCGATGCCAAGCCGGTGCTGGCCATGAGCCTCTCGGAGTCGGCGGCGGAGAACCCCATGTTCGTGTTCGAGCTGGTGGGTGAGAGTAGCGACCTGATCCTCTGGATGCGCGACAACAACGGCAACGTGTTCGAGCGCCGCTTCGGGGAGGGTTGATCATGGATCTGCGTTCATGTCTGTGCGCCGCTCTGATCGCCTGCCTCAGCCTGCCGGTTTCGGCTGAGCTGAACTACGACCTGCAGCCGAGGGAAATTGCCGAGGGTGTCTGGCTGGTGGAAGGCAGCACCGAGAACTTCTCACGGCTCAACGGCGGCAACATCGTCAACACCGCCTTCGTGGTGACCGGCGAGGGTGTGGTGGTGATCGACACCGGGCCGTCACGACGCTATGGCGAGCAGCTGAAAGCGGCCATTGCCGCCGTTACCGACCAGCCGGTGACCCACGTGCTGCTGACCCATCACCATCCCGATCACGTCTTTGGCAACCAGGCGTTCGAGGCGGGGAGACTGTATGCTCTGGCCGGCACCATCGACAAGCTGGCGTCGGATGGCGACGCCTTCTCCGACAACATGTATCGGCTGGTGGGGGACTGGATGCGGGGCACTGAAGTGGTGCTGCCACCCAATACCCTGGCCCCCGGCCTGCTGGAAGTGGGCGACCACCGGTTCCGCCTGATGGCATTTCGCGGCCATACCGGCGCCGACCTGGCGGTGCTGGATGAAACCTCGGGTGTGCTCTTCGCCTCCGACCTGGTGTTCTACAACCGGGCCCTGACCACACCCCAGAGCCCCGGCCTGTCGGTCTGGGCCGATGAGCTGGCGCAACTGGAGGCGCTGGACTTCGAGCTGCTGGTGCCGGGCCATGGTCCGGTGGTGGCGGATAACAGCGCCTTCGTCCAGATGCGGGACTACCTTGCCTGGCTGGACCGGACGATGACCGAGGCCGCCGAGCGAGGTCTCACCATGACCGAAGTCAGCAACCTGCCGATTCCGGCGCGCTTCGCCGACGTTGCCGAAAGTCGCTACGAGCTGATCCGCACCGTCACCCATCTTTATCCCCGTTACGAGAAGCAGGCCCTGGCGCTGCTGCCGGAATAGCGGGCGGCTCGTCGCACGGGGCTCGCCAGCCCGGGAAGTAAAAACCGGGTCTTACTACCAAGGGATGAGGGAAGTTGTTCCGGGGGTCAATTGTTGCAGGTGCTCACAGATCCAAGAATGGCTACAGAGGCGGGAAGACTTCCCGGTTCGCCGCTGAAACAGAAAACAAGAGACTTGGAGAGCGCAACCATGAGTTCGAATCCGATCGGTAAACAGTTTGCCGCCAGCGCCCTGGCGCTGGCGGTGTCCTTCGGTGCCCACGCGGTCACCGACCAGGACATCCTGAACGATCAGAACACCCCTGAAGATGTGGTCAGCTACGGCATGGGCCTGCAGGGACAGCGTTACAGCAACATCGACATGCTGAACGCCAGCAACGTCAAGAGCCTGCAGCCGGTCTGGGCCTTCTCCTTCGGTAGCGAGAAAATGCGCGGCCAGGAAGCCCAGCCGATGATCAAGGACGGCGTCATGTACGTGACTGCCTCCTACTCCCGCGTCTACGCCATCGACGCCAAGACCGGTGAGGAAAAATGGCAGTACGACGCCCGTCTGCCGGACGGAATCATGCCCTGCTGTGACGTGGTCAACCGTGGTGTGGCTCTCTACGGCGACAAAGTCATCTTCGGTACCCTGGACGCCAAGCTGGTTGCCCTGAACAAGGACACCGGCAACGTGGTCTGGATCAAGAAAGTCGCCGACTACCAGGCCGGCTATGCCATCACCGCCGCCCCCACCATCGTCAAGGGCAAGGTGATCACCGGTGTTTCCGGTGGCGAGTTCGGTATCGTGGGCAAGGTCGAAGCCTACGACGCCAATACCGGCGAGCTGATGTGGACCCGTCCCACCGTTGAAGGCCACATGGGCTACGTCTACAAGGACGGTAAGGCCATCGAGAACGGCATTTCCGGTGGCAAGGCCGGCCTGACCTGGCCCGGCGACATGTGGAAGCACGGCGGTGCCGCCACCTGGCTCGGCGGTACCTACGACGAGAGCACCGACTCCCTGTTCTTCGGTACCGGTAACCCGGCACCCTGGAACTCCCACCTGCGCCCGGGCGACAACCTGTTTTCGTCTTCCCGCGTCGCCATCGATCCGGATGACGGCAGCATCAAGTGGCACTTCCAGACCACCCCGAACGATGGCTGGGACTACGACGGTGTCAACGAGCTGATCTCCTTCGACTACAAGGACAAGAACGGCAAGATGGTCAAGGCGGCAGCCACCGCTGACCGTAACGGCTTCTTCTACGTACTGGACCGCACCAACGGCGACTTCATCCGCGGCTTCCCGTTCGTGGACAAGATCACCTGGGCCAGCGGCCTGGATAAGGATGGTCGTCCCATCTACACCGACGGCGGGCGTCCGGGTGATCCGGCAGCCAGCAGCGGTGAGAAGGGTGAAGTGGTTGTTGCTTACCCCTCCTTCCTGGGCGGCAAGAACTGGATGCCGATGGCCTACAGCCAGAAGACCGAGCTGTTCTACGTACCCTCCAACGAGTGGTCCATGGACATCTGGAACGAGCCGGTATCCTACAAGAAGGGCGCGGCCTACCTGGGTGCGGGCTTTACCATCAAGCCGGCGAACGACGACTACATCGGCGTTCTGCGGGCAATGGATCCGAAGACCGGCAAGGAAGTCTGGCGCTATGAAAACCCGGCTCCGCTGTGGGGTGGTGTCATGACCACCGCTGGTGACCTGGTATTCACCGGCACCCCGGAAGGCTTCCTGAAGGCCTTTGACGCCAAGACCGGCAAGGAACTGTACAAGTTCAACACCGGCTCCGGCGTGGTGGGTACTCCGGTGACCTGGACCATGGACGGTGAGCAGTACGTCTCCGTTCTGTCCGGCTGGGGCGGTGCGGTACCCCTGTGGGGCGGTGAAGTGGCCAAGGTTGTAAAAGACTTCAACCAGGGCGGCATGGTGTGGACCTTCAAACTGCCGAAGGACCGCGTCGCAGCTGCGAACTGATCGCCGCTGTCATGCATCGGGAAGGGGCCGCTCGCGGCCCCTTTTCTGTTTTGGCGCGGCGGAAGTCCTTCGCTGGTTGCAATGAGCATCTAATACCAAATAACGAGTTTTACGACCCCAAGGGATCATTTCGAGCGGCCAGGCTCAGGTCTAAATTGGGAAGGTCAGCGCGAGACCCGCGTGTACTGCGTTAAACAGAACAAGAGGCCACTACCATGATCTACGCACAACCAGGAAAGGAAGGTTCCGTCGTCTCCTTCAAGCCCCGCTACGAGAACTACATTGGTGGCGAGTGGGTTGCCCCCGTCAAGGGCCAGTACTTCGAGAACGTCACCCCGGTTACCGGTGACGTGATCTGTGAGATTCCGCGTTCCACCGCCGAAGACATCGATCTGGCGCTGGACGCCGCCCACAAGGCCGCGCCGGCCTGGGGCAAGACCTCTGTCCAGGAACGCTCAACCATCCTGCTGAAGATCGCCGACCGCATCGAGCAGAACCTGGAAAAGCTGGCCGTGGCTGAAACCTGGGACAACGGCAAGGCGGTCCGCGAGACCCTGAACGCCGACATTCCCCTGGCCGCTGACCATTTCCGTTATTTCGCCGGCTGCCTGCGCGCGCAGGAAGGCCACATGGGTGAAATCGACGCCAACACCGTGGCCTACCATTTCCATGAGCCCCTGGGCGTTGTCGGCCAGATCATCCCCTGGAACTTCCCGCTGCTGATGGCGGCCTGGAAACTGGGCCCCTGCCTGGCCGCCGGTAACTGCACCGTGCTGAAACCTGCCGAGCAGACCCCCGCCAGCATCCTGATCCTGATGGAACTGATCGGTGACCTGCTGCCCCCGGGCGTGCTGAACATCGTCAACGGCTACGGCATCGAGGCCGGTCAGGCCCTGGCCACCAGCAAGCGCATCGCCAAGATCGCCTTCACCGGCTCCACCCCGGTGGGCTCGCACATCATGAAGTGCGCCGCCGAGAACATCATCCCGTCCACCGTGGAGCTGGGTGGCAAGTCCCCCAACATCTACTTCTCCGACGTGATGAAGGCCGAGCCCGAGTTCATCGACAAGTGCGTCGAGGGCCTGGTGCTGGCGTTCTTCAACCAGGGCGAAGTCTGCACCTGTCCGTCCCGCGCGCTGGTGCAGGAAGACATGTACGACGAGTTCATGGCCAAGGTGGTGGAGCGCACCAAGAAGATCAAGCGCGGCAATCCGCTGGACACTGACGTACAGGTAGGTGCCCAGGCCAGCCGCGAGCAGTTCGACAAGATCATGTCCTATCTCGAGATTGGCAAGCAGGAAGGCGCCCAGGTGCTGACCGGCGGCGGTCGTGAGGAACTGGAGGGCGAATACAGCAACGGCTTCTACATCCAGCCGACCCTGTTCAAGGGTGACAACAAGATGCGTGTGTTCCAGGAGGAAATCTTCGGGCCGGTGGTGGGTGTCACCACCTTCAAGACCGAGGAAGAAGCCCTGGCCATCGCCAACGACACCGAGTTCGGTCTTGGCGCCGGCGTGTGGACCCGCGACACCAACCGGGCCTACCGGATGGGTCGCGCCATCCAGGCCGGCCGTGTGTGGATGAACTGTTACCACGCCTACCCGGCTCACGCTGCCTTCGGTGGCTACAAGAAGTCCGGTGTCGGTCGTGAAACCCACAAGATGGCGCTTGAGCACTACCAGCAGACCAAGAACATGCTGGTGAGCTACGACATCAACCCGCTGGGCTTCTTCTGAGTTATCGAGAGTTGTGTTTGTAAGCTTTGCCAGACAGGTGAAGAGAGCTTGTACCGGCCGCAAGGCCGGTCAGGTGGGCGAGTAGGCACAGGGAGGTGTCATTTACCCCGCCGCGAGGCGGGGCCCTTCAGTGAGGTTCATGCGTCTTGACTGGAGGTTGGGTCTTCCTGCCATTTTTCGGTCCTCCCCAGGGCCGTTTTTTTTTGCCCTTGGAAAATGCCTGCGGACTGACTAGGCTCAGAAGAGGCGGCTGGATGGGCACACGATGGGCCCAAAGGATGGCATTCCGGGAAAGAGAATGGCCAAATCTTGTTCCAAAGTACCATGTAGTCGCGGTCTGACTGGCTCTAGTATTGAAAGCACGTTATCGGAACACCTAGGGTAACGACAGAGTCTTAACAACAACGAGGAGATTCCTATGTGGACCAAACCAGCCTATGAAGATCTGCGGATTGGTTTCGAAGTCACCATGTACTTCGCCAACCGCTGAGCAAGTCACGGCCAGCACGCCTCAGGGTTGCTGGCCGTTTTCTTTCCCGGAGACCTCCCATGCAACTTCACGTCCTGGGCTCTGCCGCCGGCGGAGGCTTTCCCCAATGGAACTGCAACTGCGTGAACTGTGACGCCATGCGCCGCGGCACCCTGAACGCAAAGCCCCGCACCCAGTCCTCCATCGCCATCAGCCAGGACGGCGAGCACTGGATTCTCTGCAATGCCTCCCCGGACATTCGCGCCCAGCTGGCCGCCTTTGCGCCCATGCAGCCCAACCGGGCAGTGCGTGACACCGGTATTGATGCGGTGCTGCTGATGGACAGCCAGGTGGACCACACCACGGGTCTGCTGTCCTTGCGGGAGGGCTGCCCGCTGGACGTCTGGTGTACCGCCCAGGTCCACGAGGATCTCAGCACCGGATTTCCGCTGTTTCCCATGCTCAGGCACTGGAATGGCGGCCTGCAGTGGCGGGAAATGCCCTGCTCGGAGGATCGGAGCTTCAGCATCGACTGCGCCCCCGAGCTGCGGCTGACCGCCATCCCGCTGCTTAGCAACGCGCCGCCCTATTCACCGCGGCGCCACAAGACCCATCCCGGTGACAACGTCGGGCTGTTTATCGAAGACACCCGCACCGGCGCCACCGTGATGTACGCCCCGGGTCTGGGCAAGCCCGACGACACCATCCGGTCCTGGCTGGCGAAAGCGGATACGCTGCTGGTGGACGGCACCGTCTGGCACGATGACGAAATGCTGCGCCGGGAGGTGGGCACCAAGACCGGGCAGGAAATGGGGCACCTGGCCCAGAGTGGTCCGGGTGGCATGATCGAGCTGCTGGACAGCCTGCCGGCAAGCCGCAAGATCCTGATCCACATCAACAACACCAATCCGATTCTGGACGAGGATTCACCGGAGCGCGCCGAGCTGGCCAGGCACGGCATCGAAGTGGCCTGGGACGGCATGCACCTGGATCTGTCGGGGGAGAAATGAACGCCATCGCCAAGCAATCACCCATGAGCCGCGCCGACTTCGAGCAGGCGCTGCGGGCCAGGGGAAGGTACTACCACATCCACCATCCCTACCATAAGGCCATGTATGGCGGGCAGTGCACGCCCGAGCAGATCCGGGGCTGGGTGGCCAACCGCTTCTACTACCAGATCAACATACCCCGCAAGGACGCTGCCATCATGGCCAACTGTCCCGACGCCTCGGTGCGCCGGCTGTGGCTGCAGCGGGTACTGGATCATGACGGCCACAGTGACGACGAGGGCGGCATCGAGGCCTGGCTGAGTCTCGCCGAGGCCGTGGGCCTTAGCCGTGAGGAGGTGATCGACCAGCGTCACGTGCTGCCCGGGGTCCGCTTCGCGGTGGATGCCTATCTCAACTTTGCCCGGCGGGCCACCTGGCAGGAGGCGGCCTGTTCGTCCCTGACCGAGCTGTTCGCGCCGGAGATCCACCAGTCCCGCCTGGACAGCTGGCCCCAGCACTACCCCTGGATCCGGACCGAGGGCTACAGCTATTTCCGCAAGCGCCTGTCGGAAGCCCGCCGGGACGTGGAGCACGGGCTCACCATCACCCTGGATCATTTCCGCACCGTCGAGCAGCAGCAAAGAGCGCTTGAAATACTGCAGTTCAAGCTGGATATTCTATGGACTATGTTGGATGCCCTGACTATGGCGTATGTGCACCAGACGCCGCCCTACCATACCGTCACCCAGGATCAGGTGTATCACCGGGGGCTGGGCCTGTGATGGAGCTGACACCCAGGTTGCGGCCGGGTTTCCGGTTCCAGTGGGAGCCGGTACAGAACGCCCATGTGCTGCTGTACCCGGAGGGCATGGTCAAGCTCAATGACAGCGCTTCGGCCATACTTTCGGAGATCGACGGCAAGCGCACCGTGGCTGACATCGTCCGGCGCCTGGAACAGCGCTTCCCGGACGCCGGCGCCCTGGACAATGACGTCTGCGAGTTTCTCGAGGATGCCCGCCAGCAGCACTGGATCATGATGGTATGAATCCGATCCCCCAGCCCCGATCCCAACACCAGGTCGGCCCCCCGCTGTGGCTGCTGGCGGAGGTGACCTACCGTTGCCCGCTGCAGTGTCCCTACTGCTCCAACCCGCTGGATTTTGCCCAGACCGAGCAGGAGCTGACCACCGAGGAGTGGGTCAGCGTATTGCGCCAGGGCCGGGCCATGGGTGCGGCGCAATTGGGGTTCTCCGGCGGTGAGCCGCTGGTGCGCCAGGACCTGGCTGAACTGATTGCCGAGGCGAGGGGGCTGGGCTATTACACCAACCTGATCACCTCCGGCATCGGCCTCAACGAAACCAAGGTGGAGGCCTTTCGGGATGCCGGCCTGGACCATATCCAGGTCAGTTTCCAGGCGTCCGATCCGGAGCTGAACAACGCGGTCGCGGGCTCACGCAAGGCCTTCGAACAGAAGCTGGCAATGGCGCGGGCGGTGAAGGAGGCGGGCTACCCGATGGTGCTCAACTTCGTGATCCACCGTCACAACATCCACCAGATGAGCGACATCATCGACCTGTGTGAGCGCTTGGGAGCGGACTACGTCGAGCTGGCCACCTGCCAGTATTACGGCTGGGCTTTCAAGAACCGCGAGGGTCTGATGCCCTCGGCCGGGCAGTTGGAGATCGCCGAGCGGGAAGTGAACGCCAAGCGCCAGCGCCTGGCGGATGCCGGCTCCGCCATGAAACTGATCTTCGTGACGCCGGACTATTACGAGGTGCGCCCCAAAGCCTGCATGAACGGCTGGGGCAGCCTGTTCCTGACGGTGGCGCCGGACGGCACCGCGCTGCCCTGTCACAGTGCCCGCATCCTGCCCATCGAGTTTCCAAATGTGCGGAATCAGTCCTTGCAGTCGATCTGGTATGACAGCCCCGGCTTCAACCATTATCGTGGTGACAGCTGGATGCCCGAACCCTGTCGCTCCTGTGACGAAAAGGGCAAGGATTTCGGCGGCTGCCGCTGCCAGGCCTATATGCTGACGGGCAATGCCGACAACGCCGATCCGGTCTGTGACAAGTCGCCCCACCATGACCGCATCCTGGCGGCCCGGCGCGCAGCGGATCATGCCACCGCGGGCCTGGAGGAGCTGACCTATCGAAACGCCCGAAACTCGCGACTCTTCTTCCGCGGCTGACCCGACCCTCCTGAGCGCAGAGCAGGCCGCGGCGGCCCTGCGCCAGCGGGACAACCTGCGGGTCTCCGCCTCTACCGTGGCCTGGCTGGAATACGACCCGGGCGAAGCGGTCAACCAGCTCTGGTGCCTGCGCCGGGGCAATCCCGTCCGGCTCACCGACGACACCTTCAGTATTCGCAGCGCCGTCAACGGCTATGGTGGAGGCGCCCTCTGCCTGGACCGCTACATGGCTTACGTGGTGGAACTGAGCAGCCAGCAGGTGGTATGCGTGGACTGCCGCAGCGGCAGCCTGCGCCAGATCAGCAAGGACCCGGATGGCCAGTTCGGCGGCCTGGTCTGGGACGCCGCCCGGCAGCGGGTGCTTGCCATTCGTGAGGAGCGCAACCGGGGCACCGAGGCCCGCCAGCAACTGGTGGCCATCACCCCCAGGACGGGTCGCATTACGGTGTTGGCGGAGGGCGAGGACTTCTACGGCACCCCGGCGATTGCCAGTGATGGCCGCTCGATGGCCTGGGTGAGCTGGTCACTGCCGGACATGCCCTGGCTGGCCAGCCGCTTGTGGCGGGCGGATGTCACCGAGCTGGGGGAGCTGGCCCGGGTGCGGCCGCTGGACACCCCGGTGGCGGCCTCGATCCAGCAGCCGGCATTCGCCCACGGTAAGCTGGTAGCGCTGTCGGACCACGAGGGCTGGTGGCAGCCGTTCCACGTCAGTGAAACCGACACCGGCGTGCAGTGGAACCGCCTGGAGGACCGCGCGGCGGATCATGCCAACGCCCCCTGGCAACTGGCCGAGCAGCATGCCGTGGCCCTGTATGGCGGCGGTCGCGCCTGGGTCTGCTATCACCAGGGCTATGGCGAGCTCTGGTGGCGGCCTCACCGTGATGCCCAAGCCCGTCGGCTGCTGCCTGAATGCGTTGACTTCCGCGCCCTGCAGGCCCGCGGCGACCAGCTGTATTGCATCGCCCGTCATCACGATGCCATGGACTCTGTGGTGGCGATCGACCCGGAGAGCGGCCAGTGGCGACGGCTCGCCGGCGGTGAGCAGCCGGTGGACGCCGCCTGCTGTGTCTGGCCCCGGGGCATGACCATGCCGGTGGCCGATGGCCGGGTCCACCTGTTCTATTACCCGGCCCAGGGTCGTGATGAGGCGGTGCCGCCGGTGATCGTCCGGGTCCATGGCGGGCCCACCTCGGCGGCCTATCCGGTGTTCGACCCCCAGACCCAGTTCTGGGTCCAGCGTGGCTTTGCCGTGGTGGACGTCAATTACCGCGGCAGCTCCGGTTTTGGCCGCGACTATCGCCTGGCCCTGGCCGGGCGCTGGGGGGAGCTGGACGTGGCGGACGCCCGCCAGGCAGTGGCCTACCTGGACCGCGAGGGTCTGGTGGACGGCGGCCGGGCCTATATCCAGGGTCGCAGTGCCGGCGGTTTCACGGTGCTCATGGCGATGCTGGACAGCGACTGCTTCCGGGCCGGTGCCAGCCTGTTCGGGGTCAGCGACCCGACCCGCCTGCGCAGCATGACCCACCGTTTCGAATCCGGCTACCTGGACTGGTTGCTGGGGGATCCGCTCCAGCACGCCGGGCGCTGGCGCGAGCGCACCCCGGTGGATCATGGCCACCGTATTCGCCGGCCGATGATCTTTTTCCAGGGCGGCCAGGACCGGGTCGTGGTGCCCGAGCAGACCGAGGCCATGGTGGCGGCGCTGGAGGCCGGCGGCCAGCCGGTCAGTTACCATTTCTTCCCGGAGGAGGGGCATGGCTTCCGTCGCGCCGAACGCCAGGCCTTCCTGCTGCAGGCATTGCTGGCCTTTTATGACCAGCATTGACAAATGTTCTCTGCCCACACTACGCCGGTTGGAGTAAACTGCCGTATACAGGAGTAAGCCCCAGGGACTAGGGCGCGGTTTACAACAACAACCCAGAGAGCGCTCATGAGTTACGACGTTTCTGCGCTGCGCAAGTTCGTGTCGCCGGAGATTGTCTTCGGTGCCGGGTCGCGCAAGGCGGTGGCCAATTTCGCGAGCAACTTCGGTGCCCGCAAGGTATTGCTGGTGTCCGACCCGGGGGTCCAGGCCGCAGGGTGGGTCGCCCAGGTCGAGCAGCTGCTGCTTGAGGGCGGGCTTGGATATGCAACCTTTACGGGCGTTTCCGCCAACCCCAAGGTGGAGGAGGTCATGGCCGGAGCCGACCTTTACCGCTCCGCCGAATGCGACGTCATTGTGGCCATCGGCGGCGGCAGCCCCATGGACTGCGCCAAAGGGATCGGCATCGTCAGCGCCCACGGCCGCAACATCCTGGAATTCGAGGGCGTGGACACCATCCGGGTCCCCTCGCCGCCGCTGATCCTGATTCCCACCACCGCCGGCACCTCCGCCGATGTGTCCCAGTTCGCCATCATTTCCGACCCGCAGCGGCGCTTCAAGTTCTCCATCATTAGCAAGGCGGTGGTGCCTGATGTATCGCTGATCGACCCGGAAGTAACCGAGACCATGGACGCGTTCCTCACCGCCTGCACTGGTGTGGATGCCCTGGTCCACGCCATCGAGGCCTACGTCTCCACCGGCAGCGGTCCGCTCACCGACAGTCATGCCCTGGAGGCCATCAGGCTGATCAGCCGCCATCTGGAGCCGCTGGTGCAGAGTCCGGCCGACAGTTACCTGCGGGAACAGATCATGCTGGCGTCCATGCAGGCCGGCCTGGCGTTTTCCAACGCCATATTGGGGGCGGTGCACGCTATGTCCCACAGTCTTGGCGGCTTCCTGGACCTGCCCCACGGCCTGTGCAATGCCCTGCTGCTGGAGCATGTGATTGCCTACAATTTCAGTTCCGCCGAGGACCGCTTCAAGCGGGTGGCCGAGGCCATGGGGATCGACACCCGGGGCATGACCATGCCGGCGGTCAAGAAAGCCCTGATGGAGCGGGTCATCCTGCTCAAGCAGGCGGTGGGCCTGGAAGCCAAGCTGGCCTCGCTGGGGGTGAATGCCTCCGACATTCCGTCGCTGTCCAGCTACGCCATGCAGGACCCCTGCATCGTGACCAACCCCCGCAAGTCCTGTCAGCGCGATGTCGAAGTGGTTTATGAAGAAGCACTTTGAGCAGTCCCTGCCGGACCATGAGAACGAACGCTACGATGTGGGCGACCTGCTGGGCCTCGGCAGCCACTCGGTCCGCAAGAACTATTATCCCGCCCTCCAGGACCGGATCGAGGAACTGGAGCGGGAGCGCAACCGCTACAAATGGCTGTTCGAAAATGCCCTCCACGGCATTTTCCAGGGTGACCTGAAAGGCGGCTTCCTTGCGGTGAACCCCGCCATGGCCCATATCTGCGGCTACGCCACACCCGAAGCGCTCGCCAGCGGGGTCACCCGGCTTCGGGAACAGTTCTTCTGGCGCGCCCACGAATTTGACCAGCTCCGTTACGAGCTGTTGGACAAGGGCCGCATCAGCGCCCGCGAGGCCAGGCTGCGCCGGGTCGATGGCCGCCCGGTATACGTTGCCATCACTCTGCTGCGCCGGCCTGACCTGGGGGCGGAAGTGGTGGAGGCCTTCGTTGCCGACATCACCGAGCGGCATCTTGCCCGGGTCCGGCTGGAGCAGCTCAACACCGACCTGGAGCGGCGGGTGGAGGAGCGCACCGAGGCGCTGCAGAATGCCAACGTTGGCCTGCGCTACCAGATCGAGGAACGCGAGAAGGTGGAGCGGGAGCTGGTCGTGGCGGTTAACGCCGCCAAGGAAGCCAACCGCAGCAAGGACAAATACCTGGCCGCCGCCAGCCACGACCTGATGCAGCCCCTCAATGCGGCCCGGCTGCTGGTCTCCACCCTGCAGGACAGCAAACTGCCGGAGTACGAGAGCCGCCTGATCGACCGGGTCCATCGGGCCCTGGAAGGCGCTGAGGACCTGCTGGCGGATCTGCTGGACATCTCCAAGCTGGACCAGCAGGCGATGCAGCCGGACCTGTCTTATGTGGATGTGGAAAGCCTGGTGGCGGGCCTGGCGGAGGAGTTCGAACCGGTGGCCCGCAATGCTGCATTGATGTTCCGCAGCCGTCTTACACCGGCTACCGTACGAACCGACCCCAGGATGCTGACCCGCATCCTGCGCAACCTGCTGAGCAACGCCTTTCGCTACACTCGTTCCGGCGGCGTGTTGCTGGCCATGAGGGTAAGGTCGCAGCAGCTGCGTCTGGAGGTCTGGGATACCGGTATCGGTATTGCCGAGGACAAACTGGAAGAGATCTTTACCGAATTCCGCCAGTTGCTGGCGCCGGAGGCCGGCGGTCGCACCGGCGTCGGCCTGGGCTTGGCCATTGTCGAACGCATGGCCCGCATGCTGGGCTGCCGGGTGGAGGTGGTGTCCCGCCCCGGTAGCGGGTCCCGCTTCGCCATCACACTGCCTCTGGCCAATGCCGCGCCGGTA
This sequence comes from Marinobacter sp., assembly GCF_033722195.1. Taxonomy (GTDB): domain Bacteria; phylum Pseudomonadota; class Gammaproteobacteria; order Pseudomonadales; family Oleiphilaceae; genus Marinobacter. Next base: position 17,708 of record NZ_JAWVZL010000004.1, on the reverse strand, counting down.
AGCCGCCCCGGTGCCGGATTGCCTGCCGCCGGACTGGCGCAGGGCTCGCTGGAAGGCTGCCGGGTGCTGGTGATCGACAACGACGAAGACATCACCGCCAGCATGGAGGCCCTGCTGTCCCGCTGGGGCTGTATCGTCACCACCGCCCGTGACGAGGCCGGGGCCCTGGTCATCTGTCGCCAGCAGGGAGCGCCCCAGGCCATCCTGGCGGACTACCACTTGGATGCCAACCGCACCGGCTGTGAAGCCATCTACGCCCTGCGCCGGGCGTGCAACCGGGACATACCGGCGGCCATCATCACGGCCGACCGCAGCGACGCCTGCCGGCGCGAGCTGCAGACCCAGTACATGCCGGTGCTGAACAAACCGGTCAAGCCAAACCGGCTTCGGGCGCTGCTGTCCAGCCTGGTAACGCCGCCCGGCCAGATGCGGGCCTGAGTCAGATTCGGGGGTTGCCGTAATCGGGTCTACACTGTCCAGAGAGACAGACCGCTTACTGGACAGGAGGCCTGATATGACCACACCCGAGCAATCCCTGAGCAATCACGAAGTCACCATCTGCCTGACTGGCGGCGCCGTGCTGGGGCCTTTCAACGCCACCTGGAGCAAGGACGAGGGCGGCGATGTGCGGGAGCTGGTGAAGGAGTACGACGCCTTCCTGCAGGGCGAGAAACAGCATCGATTCAAGTTCTTCCTGCACGACACCTACACCAACACCGTCCACACCGTCATCCTGCGTTTTGAGCAGGTTACCGGTATCTGCGACCATGTCCGTCTGCTGAGAGGCAGCTGAGCCCGGTCCGCTGGCGTGGTTAGGCGCCATTGAGACAGCCGGCCGCCGGTTGCGTAGGTTCCAGTAAGGATCAACGGCAAACCATCGAACGGAGGGTGATATGAGCGACTATCGAACCGAGAAAGACAGCCTGGGCGAGGTCAAGGTGCCCGCCAGCGCGCTCTGGGGTGCGCAGACCCAGCGCGCCATCGACAACTTCCCGGTCAGTGGCCAGCCCCTGCCGCCGGCGTTCATCCAGGCCGTGGTGCGGGTCAAGCGGGCCGCGGCCATTGCCAATCGAAAGCTCAGCCTGCTGGACAAAAAGCATAGTGAGGCCATCGTCGACGCTTGCGACAGCCTGCTGCGGGGTGAGCACGCCGATCAGTTCCCGGTTGACCGCTACCAGACCGGCAGCGGCACCAGTACCAACATGAATGTCAATGAGGTGATTGCCGCCATCGCCCGGGACGCCGGCCAGGAGGTCAACCCCAACGACCACGTCAACATGAGCCAGAGCTCCAACGACGTCATTCCCACCGCCATGCACGTCAGTGCCGTCACCCAGGTCTACCAGACCCTCCAGCCCGCGCTGTCACACCTGCAGGGTATGATCTACGAGCGTGAAACCAAGACCCAGGAACAGGTTAAGACCGGCCGCACCCACCTGATGGACGCCATGCCGGTGACCCTGGGCCAGGAGCTGCGCACCTGGCGCGAGCAGCTGGCGGCCACCGACAAGCGCCTGGAGAAGGCCTGCGACGAGCTGCTGGCCCTGCCCCAGGGCGGTACCGCGGTAGGCACCGGCATCAACGCCCACGAGGACTTTGCCGAGAAATTCATTGCCGCCCTCAACGAGGACACCGGTTTCCGCTTCCGCAGCCTGGAGCACAAGTTTGTCGGCCAGAGTGCCATCGATGCCCCGGTTGCGCTGTCGGCCCAGTTGCGGGGCAACGCCATCGCCCTGATGAAGGTGGCCAACGACCTGCGCTGGATGAACAGCGGTCCCATTCACGGCCTCGCCGAGATCAGCCTGCCGGCGCTGCAGCCCGGCAGCAGCATCATGCCGGGCAAGGTCAACCCGGTGATCCCGGAGTCGGTGGCCATGGTCTGTGCCCAGGTGATGGGGCTGGATTCGGCCAACGCCATCGCTGGCCAGTCCGGCAATTTCCAGCTCAACGTCATGCTGCCGTTGGTGGCCTCCAACCTGCTGGATATGGGGCAGTTGCTGAGCAATGCGGCGCTCATGCTGGCGGACAAGGCCATTACCGGCTTTACCGTGCACGGCGAGCGCCTCACCGAAGCCGTGGACAAGAACCCGGTACTGGTGACCGCGCTGAACCCGGAGATCGGCTATGAGCTGGCAGCAAAAATCGCCAAGGAAGCCTATGCCACCGGTCGGCCCATCATCGATGTGGCGGAGGAGCGTTGCGACCTTTCCCGCAAGAAGCTGGAGTCCCTGCTGGATCCGCTCAAGCTCACCAAAGGCGGTATCGGAGGCCAGTAGCCGGCGCCCCGGGATACCCTCGTGACGCTCGCCGGGCCGCCTGAACACGGTGCCGCTGCGCTGCTGGCACTGGCGCTGCTGATATTGCTGGTAGTGGCCAATGGCGCGCCGGTGCTGGCCCGCCGGCTGTTGCGCCAGACACTCGCCCGGCCCATCGACGGCGGCCGGCACTGGCGTGACGGCCGGCCCCTGTTGGGGGCCAGCAAGACCTGGCGGGGCCTGGTTTCCGGAACCCTGGCGGCCGGGCTGGCGAGCCTGTTCATGGGTTTGGGCTTTGGCTTCGGGCTGCTGTTTGGCCTGCTGGCGCTGCTGGGCGATCTGGCCAGCAGTTTCAGCAAGCGCCGGCTCGGCCTGGCCGCCAGTGCCCGGGCCACGGGACTCGATCAGCTCCCTGAAGCCATCCTGCCGCTGCTGCTGGCCATGGCCTGGTGGGGCCTGGCCTGGTACTGGGCGCTGGCGGTGGCGCTGGCCTTCATGGTGGTGGATATGCTGGTGTCACCCCTGCTGCACCGGCTCGGCATCCGGCGCCAACCTCATTGAAGCTATTTCTCTTTTATCAGGGTGTGGATGGTTACTTCCGGTGGGCAGTTCAGCCGCACGTTCACCACCGAGGTGCCGGCGCCCGGTGAGGTGTAGCCCTGCATGGCGCCACGCTGCCAGTGCCCGCGCCCCAGGGCACGCGGGCAGTCGGCGTCGAGGGTCACGGGGATGCCGCCGGGCAGGCAGATCTGGCCGCCGTGGGTATGGCCGCAGAGGTAAGCGTCAAAGCCGGCGTGGCTGGCCTCGCGCCAGATCTCCGGGCTGTGACTGAGCAGCACCGAGGCGGCGTTGTCCGGAATCTGGTCTCCGGCCCGCTGCAGGTTGTGAACCTTGTAGAAATGCGGGTCGTCGACGCCCGCGACATAGAGACTCTCACCCTTGCGCTCGATGGCCATCGACTCGTTCAGCAATACCCGGTAGCCCATGTCCTCCAGGCCCGGCAGCATCCGTATGCTGTCGTGGTTGCCCAGCACCGCCAGGGGCTGGCCTCGGATGGCTTTGCGCAGCTGGGCCATGCCCTCCAGGGCCTTGTCGATGGGCCCCCAGGTGAGGCAGCGGTAATCCCCGGTCAGCACGCAGAGGTCGTACTCCAGGGGTCTGATCTGGTCGATCACCGCCTGCAGGTTGGCGGCGTCCATATCCACATGCAGGTCGGTCAGGTGCAGGATCCGGTAGCCGTCGAAGGCGGCCGGCAGCCTGCGCAGGCGAAATTCGTGGTGCACGGTGCGCAGGCGCCGGCTGTTGCGCTGGCCCCGGCGGAGCAGGCCCGCCAGGCGCAGACAGGCACGAATCAGGCGCGGGGCGGTGTACAGGTTCTCCAGATGGAAGGAGCGCCGGTCCTTGCCGAAAACGCGGGCCTCCGCCTCCTGCTCGATGCCCAGGCGTTGGCGGGAGTGCACGGGCCCCATTCTCAGGCTGAGGCGGTATCGCAGCAGTTCATCGTCGTCATGGGTGTGAACATGGGCTCGGGCAGTCATGGCAAATCCTCGGCTCCAGCAGCCACGGCGGGCGGTGAATTGGCCAGAAAGACACAAGTGTCCCGTCGGGACACTAGGCAGTATGGTCGCCATTCGCCAGTTGGCAAAGCACTCTGGCCAAAACGTCATGTCACGGTCAGCATGGCTGGTGAGGCAAACGCACCGGTTGTTCGTAATATCAACCGCCAGCCGCCATGATTGCGATCAGCCACGGCGGCGTTTTATGGTAGCCACAAACGTCAGGCCAATGCCTCTGACCCAGGAGAAGATGTCATGAACGATTCCTGCATGATTCCCGGACTGAATGTGCCCAAGAGCCGTTTCCCCGAGCCGGAGCATGATCTGCCGGCGGGGCAGGGTGAGCAGCGGGTGGTGCTTGGGGGTGGCTGTTTCTGGTGTACCGAGGCGGTCTTCCTGGCGGTGGATGGCGTCACCGGGGTGACCTCCGGCTACGCCGGCGGCGAGGCCAGCACCGCCAACTACGATGATGTCTGCAGCGGTCAGACCGGCCACGCCGAGGTGATCGAGGTGCGTTACCAGCCCGAGAAGGTCAGTTTCGGTGAGCTGCTCAAGGTGTTCTTCTCGGTGGCCCATGACCCCACCCAGCTCAACCGGCAGGGCAACGACCGTGGCACCCAGTATCGCTCGGCGATCTTCTACGAGACCGAGGAGCAGAAGCGGGTGGCCGAGGACTACATCCGCCAGCTGGATGAATCCGGGGTCTACAGTGCCCCCATCGTGACCACCCTGGAGCCGCTTGAGGCCTTTTACCCGGCGGAGGACTACCACCAGAATTTTGCCGCCCGCAATCCGTTCCAACCCTATGTGATGGCCGTGGCGGCACCGAAAATGGACAAACTGCAGCAAGCCTTTCCGGAGTACCTGAAGCCGGAATTCACTGACGACGAATCACGTTGAGGAGCCTGCCATGACACAATCCCACGCCGGCCACGACCTGACCCCACTGAGCCGGGACGAGGTCAACCGTCTGGCCCGGGACCTCACCCAGGAAGAGCGCACGGTGCTGCTGGACCACGGCACCGAACGCCCCTTTTGCGGTACCCTGCTGGACAACAAGCAGGACGGCACCTACTTCTGCCGGCTCTGTGAGCTGCCGCTGTTCCGCTCCGACGCCAAGTTCGACTCCGGCACCGGCTGGCCCAGCTTCTTCCAGCCCTACGATCCGGACCACATCCGCTACATCGAAGACCGCAGCATGGGTATGACCCGTACCGAGATCCGTTGCCCGCGCTGTGACAGCCACCTGGGCCACGTGTTTCCCGACGGCCCGCCGCCCACAGGGCAGCGCTACTGCCTGAACTCCGTTGCCCTTACGTTCGAGCCGGACTGATCCGGTCTGACTCCACCGTGACGATGCCCTTGCCACCCTGCAGCTCTGAGAGCAGGGTGGCGGCTATGGCGTCGGCGCTGACCGGGCGGTAACGGCCCGGTATCAGCGGCTTGAGCAGGCGGCCGGCCAGCAGTCCCAGCTTTTCTGCGGGCCGGGCCTCCGGGCGTTCGGCATCAATCAGCGACGGCCGGACCTTCACCAGCCGCTCGAACCCCATGGTTTCCAGCTCCCTCTCCACTTCGCCCTTGGTCCGCAGGTAAAAGTTGCGGCTGTCGGGGTCAGCGCCCAGGGAAGAGTTGAGTACGAAGATCCGGGCCCCGGCCTCCCGGGCATGGCGGGCACAGGCCAGCACCAGGTCGTGATCGATGGCATGGAAGGCGCGCTTTGAGCCGGCCTTGCGCAGGGTGGTGCCGAGGCAGCAGATCACCGCGTCCACTCGCCACCAGTCCGCTTCCGGCAGCGGCAGCCGGAAGTCCAGTACCGGATTTTCCACCTCCGCCGACGAATCCAGTGGTCGTCTTGTCGGTGCCACGATCCGGCGGACATTCTTGTCCGTTTTCGCCTGCGCAAGCACCTGGCTTCCCACCGCACCGGTGGCGCCAAGAATCAGTACATCCATGGTGTTCCCCCGCGATCCGAGTTTTGAATCGGCTGTCACCAAGCTGTCATGCGGTCTGCATAGACTGGTGCTTACCGAGTAGCGATTCTGTGTTGTCGTGTCCGTTTTCCCCAAAACGGAGTTCCGATCGGCTGGAAGCCAGCTGCCGAGGCAGTTCGTGACCACGGAAGGTCCTTTTTCCAGCCTCCCTATCCTTTTTGGCCCAGCTCCCCCTGCCGGCACTGCATCCTTTTTCGTCCTTGAGTCGTTGTCCCCTTGGGGCGCTTTTCTGCCTGCCCCCAGACGATCCATTTCTCCGAGCCAAACAAAAATAATCGGCTCGGAACACGGGAGACGATGCAATGCCAACAACAATAGCCAAGATACTAACAGAACCCGCCAACCGGTATTGGCACCTGGGTCTGACATTGCCGCTGGCGGCCCTGGCCCTGGGGGTTCAGGCCGAAACCGGCGGCCGTTTCAGCGCGCCCTTCGCCGAGCCCACCATCGTGGTGGACGGCGAGGTGATCACCACCGACCAGAAATGCGTGAAGAATGCCGAGGGCCTGGATGAATGCAAGCCGGCCGCTGGCACCATGGCGCTGCTGGAAAACGGCAGGATACTGTATCTCAATGCCCTGGAGGGCACCGAAAATGTCGAGCTGTCCATTGTGGCCGAGTTCGGCGAGGTCTCCATCAATGACCAGACCCGGGTGCTGGAGCTGGGCGAAAACGACCAGCCGACCTGGACCAAGCCGGCACCGCTTCGGGCCGGGGCCAACCCCGACGGCAACGACAGCGAGACCCTGCTGAACGGCACCGACCTGGACGGCCTGATTGATACCGCCGACAACACCAGCAAGAACGACGGCGCCCTGTTCTGTTCCGACGTCATTGGCCTGGCGGACGGCCGCGTCATGGCGGTGGGTGGCACCGATTACTATTCCGAGCCGGGCATCGATGGCCTGCCGCTCGGTGTGGCGGAGCTGGAGGGCATCAAGAACTCGCGGATCTACAATCCGGCCACCAACAGCTGGACCCAGAGCGGCGACATGACCTACGGCCGCTGGTATCCCTCCATGGTGACCCTGCCGGACAGCCGCATCTTTGTGGCCAGTGGCGTGACCAAGCTGGTCAAGCCGGTGTACCCGGAGGATCCGCTGAACAGCGGCCGCAACGTGGTGCAGACCGAAACCTACGATCCCTGCGCCGGCACCTGGAGCCAGAACCCTGCCAGCGCCGACCGCTCGTTGCCGCTTTACCCGCGCCTGCACCTGCTGCCCAACGGCCATGTGCTCTACAACGCCGGTGGCCAGGCCTTCAATCCCTTTGGTCAGGGCTATGACCAGGCGCTCTGGAACATTGCCGCCAGTTACGACCCGGACACCCAGCGCTGGACCGACCTGGGCTACGCCGGCCTGCCCCTGCGCCTGGACGAGCTCGGCCTGGGTCAGCTCACCAGCACCCTGAACGTCACCAACCTGTCCGTCCGCCAGGTCACCGGCCTGCTGGGGGACCTTGTCCAGAGCGCGCCTGAACTGCTGACGTCGTTCGAGGGTACCAATGTCGACGCCGAGCAGTTGAAGATCGCGGTGGCCGGTGGCATGCGGGGGTCCACCTCGTCCACCATGCTGCCGCTCAGGCCCAACGCCCGGGGCGAGTACACCGATGTAAAGCTGCTCACTGCCGGTGGGGTACCCAGCTACGCCATCGCCACCAACCCCGGTGGTTACCTGCCGGTGGCCCAGAGCCGCATCGACACCATCCGCACCGACGGTGACCGTATCGACTACGAGAGCAGCCTCACCGGTCCCCTCAACCAGCCCCGCTGGTACGGTACCAACGTGCTGATGCCGGACGGCAGCGTGATGGTGTTCAGCGGCGCCAATCGCGATGGCGTGGTGGGCCCGGGTCTGGACACCCCGATCCGCACCGCCGAACGTTTCGACCCGGAAACCCGGACCTGGACCGAAATGGCCAGCGCCAACCAGCCACGCACCTATCACAATACCGCGTTGCTGCTGCCGGACGGCCGGGTGCTGCTGGGTGGTCACGCCCCCATCAACACCGCCTACCTGTCCAGCATCAACCTGGAGGACTTCGGCTTTTCGCCCAACGATGGCCGCGACCCCAGCTTCGAGATCTACACACCGCCCTACGCCGACCGCAACGACCGGCCGGAGATCCGCAAGGCCCCGAAGCACTTGACGGTGGGGCAGACCTTCCGGGTCACCGTGGATGATCCGGACGTGGACAAGGTGCTGCTGATCCGCCAGACCGTGATGACGCATCTGATCGATGGCGACCAGCGCGCCGTCGAGCTGCCGATCCAGGCCCGCATGGGCAATCGCTTGACCCTGCGGATGCCGGCCCGTCACAGCGTGGTGCCGGCCGGCAAGTACATGCTGTTCGCCAGCAAGGATACCGCTGAGGGGCGGGTACCCTCGGAGGCTGCGATCGTGACGGTGGTGAACACCGATCTCGCCTGCATGGCGCCTGCTGAAGTGGTTGAGGCTGACACCGGTGAAGATGAGGGCGGTCTGCTCGACACCACCACCAGCCTGTTGGGCTTCCAGTGATGGTAGGGTTGATCGTGCGGGGAGCGCTCTTGCTCCTAGCCTTTACCGTGCTGAGCAGCCTGGCGACCTTCAGCGAACCGGTGGCCGGGCATGGCCTCGAGGTGGCGGATTCGATCCCGTCCGGCGTCGTCCAGGCCCGCCTTGGGGAGCTGCCGGCGCTGGCCGGGCTCAATGTCATGTTGCTGGAGGGGGTGCGTCAGGGATTGATGCTGTCCTGGCATGAGTCCCGGCCGTTGCTGGTACTGGGGCGTGGGGGTGAACCCATGCTGAGGTTCAGCGAGGCGGGTGTCGAGGCCAATACCGGCAGTGCCACCTGGCAGGCACTGCAGGGAGCGGGCCCCGGCAGCCACGGCGGGGAGCACTGGCTGCCGGTTTCCCGTTCCCGCAGTTATGGCTGGATGGACCCGCGTCTCAGTCTGGAGACAGCCGGCGCGGTGACTGACACCGGCGCCCCAAGGCTGTGGCGGATTCCGCTGCAGACCGGTGGCCGCGGCTTCGAGCTGGCCGGTGAGTTCTACTGGCGCTCACTGCCGGCGGCGGCCACCCGGGTGCATGATCATCACTGACCGTATGCCGCCGGTAGCCTGGTCTGTCATGGGGTGCGCTACTGGCCGGCAATCACGGTGGACACCAGATAGCCGGTGTAGCCGAAGAAAACCGCCAGCAAAGCCGCACCCTCAAGCCGGTTGATACGGCCCTGGCGGCCCTTGAGGCCGAAGCCCATGATGAACAGGGCCACGGTCAGGGCGGTCATCAGCAGCCAGTCACGCTGAAGCACCACGGCCTCCACAGCCAGGGGCTGGATACTGGCGGCAATGCCCACCACTGCCAGGGTGTTGAAGATGCCGGAGCCGATGACGTTGCCCAGGGCGAGGTCGTGCTCGCCCTTCTTGATGGCCATCAGCGAGGATGCCAGCTCCGGCAGGGAGGTGCCGATGGCCACCACCGTCAGACCGATCACCAGGTCGCTCACACCCAGGCTCTGGGCCACGTAAACAGCGCCGAACACCAGCATGCGGGAGCTGACCACCAGCAGCGCCAGACCCACCACCAGCCACATCAGCGCCTTGTTCAGGGGCATCGGATGACTGATCAGCTCCTGGTCCACGTCGGTGGCCAGGGCGTCCGGGCCCTGTCGCATGCCCTGCACAACGGACCAGCCCATCACCACCGCAAACACCGCCAGCAGGGTCCAGCCGTCGGCGCGGGTGAGGTTGCCGTCCAACAGCTGCCAGCCCGCGATCAGGGAGATGGCGAACAGCAACGGCAGTTCCTTGCGCAGCACCTGGGAGTGCACCTGAATCGGGCTGAGCAGGGCCACCAGACCAATCACCAGGCCGATGTTGGTGATGTTGGAGCCATAGGCGTTACCCAGCGCCAGACCCGGGTTGCCGTCCACCGCGGCCATGGCGGACACCACCATTTCCGGGGCGGAAGTGCCGAAGCCGATGATCACCATGCCAATCAGCAGGGGCGGCATGCCGGCGTGACTTGCGGTAGCGGCGGCGCCGTCGACAAACCGGTCGGCGCTCCACACCAGAAGTGCCAGACCCACGATGATTGCTGCAATTGCAAGAAGCATGCTTGAAACCTCAGTTTATGAATCGGCCCAGCAGGATGACCCCTGCGTAGCCGAGGGTGTATGCAATAAACAGGAAGCCGAAGTAGCGCAGGTAACTGACGAAGGTCAGGCCCTGGACACGGCTCATGGCCACGATGCCCGCCGCCGAGCCGATCACCAGCAGCGAGCCACCCACTCCGACGGCGTAGGTCAGCGCCATCCACTCCGCCGGCGACATCTCGATGCCGGATTTCAGCAGCGCTGCGGTCAGGGGCACGTTGTCGATGAAGGCCGAGAAAATGCCCATCATGTAGTTTGCGGCCAGTGGCGGCATCATCTCGTAGATGGTCACCAGCGATTCCAGCGCGTGTATTTCCTTGAGCATGCCCACCAGCAGCAGGATACCGAGGAAAAACAGCAGGGTTTCGAACTCGATGGCGCGGACGTACTCCAGGATCGGGTCCAGGTCATTGTCATTGCTCATGAATCGCGAAACCAGGAACATCATGGACAGACCGAACAGGAACATCAAGACAGGCGGCACACTGAACACCACGTTGCCGATGATGGTGGCGATGATGGTAGCCAGGAACAGTAGGCTGATGACCACGTCCACCCGCCGCACCGGCCTGACCTGGCGCTCCAGGGTGACCGAGCCCGACATGCCCCGGGACAGCAGCAGCGCCAGGATCAGTACGCCGCCGAACGCCGGCACGGCGAGGGTCAGCAGGGTAAGGATCTCCACCTTGCCGGCCAGGAAGATCATCAGGGTGGTAACGTCGCCGGTGATCAGGGCGGCACCGCCGGAGTTGACGGCGAAGATCACCAGGGTGATGAAGCGGATGCGCTTTTTCAGGTCCAGGTCCAGTGACAGGATCAGCGTGGCCGAGACCAGGGTGGCGGTGATGTTGTCGGCAAGGGATGAGAACACAAAGCAAAAAAGACCGGTGAGAAGGAGCAGGGAGCGCTCGCTGACCTGTCTGGGCAGCGCCAGGTAGATCAGGTTCTCGATCATGCCTTTCTTGTTGAGGTAGGCGACGAAGGTCATGGCCGCCACCAGGAACAGCCAGAGTCCGGCGATTTCCGCCACGCTCTCGGCCAGACCCGCGGATACCCGGGCCGTTTCGGCCTCGCCCTCACTGCTGACAAACAGCAGTATCCACGCCAGTGTACCGAAAAACAGTGTGACCTTGGCCTTGTTGACGTGGGTGATCTCTTCAAAGATGACACCCAGGAGAGCGGCCAGGGCCAGGCCGATCAAAACCAGTTCAAGTGGCGACATAGGGGTTCCCGAAATGCCGGATGCGGGGGCGCGGCACGGAGTGTAATCGGTCGGTTCCGGCGCCACCAGTGGGGCGTGAAAGATTATTTTGGCGCCCGCTAACCGGGCCCGGGCGGCAAAACCGGGAGTCGTTTGCCGGCGTACCACCGTGTATTATCGCGCTGGAAAATGAAGGTGATCGCCCACACACTGGGTGTGACCCGGTTTGAAACTTGCTACTTGCCAAGGTGATAAACGAATGACCGCAAGACAGGCAGATGTGGTGCTGGTCGGCGGTGGCGTCATGAGCGCCACCCTCGGCATGATGCTCAGGCAGTTGGATCCGTCCCTGGACATCGTCATGGTGGAACGTCTCGATCACGTCGCCCATGAGAGCACAGACGGCTGGAACAACGCAGGTACCGGCCACGCCGGCTACTGCGAGCTCAACTACACGCCGGAAACCAAAGACGGCGATGTGGAAATCGAGCGGGCGCTGAAGATCAACGCGTCCTTCGAGATTTCCCTGCAACTGTGGTCCTACCTGGTGGAGCAGGGCATATTGCCCAAGCCCACCGAGTTCATAAACCCGACCCCGCACCAGAGCTTTGTCTGGGGCAAGGACAATGTCGCCTACCTCAAACGGCGTCATGAGCGCCTGAGCGCGCATCATCTGTTCCGGGACATGGAGTACACGGAATCCCCGGAGCTGCTCAAGGAGTGGATGCCGCTGGTTGTGAAGCACCGCGATCCCATGCAGGCGGTGGCCGCGACCCGGGTCAGCCATGGCTCGGACGTGGATTTTGGTTCCCTGACCCGCAACATGGTGAGTTACCTGCAGAAGCAGCCCAATTTCGAGCTGATGCTGAGTCATCCGGTCAAGACGCTGGCGCAACGGGACAACGGCCGCTGGAAGGTGCGGGTGCGGGACGAGAACACCGGCGAGACCAAGAAGCTGGAAGCCGGGTTCGTGTTCCTTGGTGCCGGCGGCGGCGCGCTGCCGCTGCTGCAGAAATCCGGCATCGAGGAAGCCCGGGGTTATGGCGGTTTCCCGGTATCGGGCCAGTGGCTGGTCTGCCAGAAGCCGGAGATCGTCAAGCAGCACAACTCCAAGGTCTACGGCAAGGCCCCGGTGGGCTCCCCGCCCATGTCCGTGCCGCATCTGGATACCCGCATCATCGACGGCAAGCCGGCGCTGCTGTTCGGCCCCTACGCCGGCTTCACCACCCGGTTCCTCAAGCAGGGCTCGATGTTCGACCTGTTCGGCTCGGTGAAATCCAGCAATATCCGGTCGATGCTGTCGGTCAGCAAGAACAACATGGACCTGACCCGTTACCTGATCGGCGAGGTGTTCCAGTCCCACGAAGACCGTGTCGAGTCCCTGCGCAATTTCTATCCGGACGCCAACGAGGAAGACTGGCGCCTGCAGATGGCCGGCCAGCGGGTGCAGATCATCAAACGCACTCCCGATGGCAGCGGCAAGCTGGAATTCGGCACCGAGATCGTGGCTTCCGGTGACGGCACCCTGGCGGCGCTTCTGGGGGCTTCTCCCGGAGCCTCCACCGCGGTCCACGCCATGATCGACGTCATCGAGCGCTGCTTCCCCGAGCGCATCAAGAGCGACGACTGGCAGGAGGCAATGCGCCGGATGGTGCCTTCCTACGGCCAGTCCCTGGTGGACAACGAGGCCTTGTTAACCGAGGTCAGGCAGCGCACGCTCACCACGCTAGGCCTTAAACCTTGAAACCCTATTGATCTTATTGCCAAATCGAATAAGTTGGCTAAAAGAGGCTGGAGGCCGCGTGAAAGGCGGCTTCCAGCCTTTTTTATGGCTGCTAATTGTAACCGTGTGTTTCTCAGGGGGCGCTATAGGGTGTAGGTTAAAGGTCTAAACGTCCGAAGGAGAACACGCGCATGAGCAAGAAAGACTCCGCAAAACATAATCCGGACAAGGGCTACATTGCATTACTTGGCTGGAGCCTGAACGCGGTTGAGGCCGCCGACAAGTTCGATCGCCGCTACGTGGTGGTTGCTCCCGACTGGGCCGAGGCCTATTGCGAGGAGCATAGCATCCCCTACGTACCGTGGAATTTCGAGCGCCTCAACGACCGCTCCATGGAAATTGCCACCACCCTGAAAGACATGGGTGTGGACGTGGCGATACCGCTGTTCGAGGAAACCGTGGAATGGGCCGGCGCCATCAACTCGGTGCTGCTGGACAATCCGCGCCTGTTTGGCCAGGCCATGCTGTTGCGGGACAAGGCGCTGATGAAGCGCCGGGCACAGCTTGGCGGAATCCGGGTCGGTATTTTCGAGGAGGCTCACGACCGCGAAGACGTCATACGCTTTCTCAAGCGGGTCAACCAGACGCTGCTCAAGCTTGATGGTGACCCCAACGACCCCATCCACCTGAAGGCCTTTGACAAGGCCGGCTGTCTGGGCCACCGGGTTATCCGTACCCCGGACGAGGTGGATACCATCCCGGAGGAGGAGTTCCCGGTACTGATGGAATCCCACCTGGACGGCTGGGAGTTTGCGGTGGAGGCCTGGATCCATAACGGCAAGATCCGCTTCCTGAACATCTCCGAGTACGTAACCCTGGGTTATTCCGTGTTCGTTCCGGCCACGCCGGAACTTGAGAAATACCGCGACAAGATCCGCCAGCAGATCGAGAAGCTGATCAAGACCTTCGACATCGAATTCGGTTTCATCCATCCAGAGTACTTCGTCACCAGTGACGGTGAAATGTACTTCGGCGAGGTGGCTTACCGTCCGCCCGGATTCAAGGTTTTTGAGCTGCTGGAGCGCGCCTACGGTTTCAATGCCTACCAGGGCATGTTCTTGGCCTTCGATCCCAAGACCACTGAGGAGGAAATCACCAACTTCTTCCCGAAAGAAGTGGTGGATGCCAAAGGTGTGGCCGGCTGCTTCGGGGTCTACCCGCGCCGCCGTGTGGTCAGCAAGCTCGAGATTCCGGAAGAGACCGAGAATCACGAGTACTTCGAGTCACACGAGCTTACCGCTCCGCTGGAGGAAACCGTCACCAAGCGCACTGCTTTCGGCACCCATTGGGGTCTGGTGTACTTCTTCGGTGACGACCCCCACACCATGAGAGATCTGCTCAAGCGTCAGGAAGACCTCGATTTCTATGTATAATTAACGGAAACGGCGCCCGTCCCCGGGCGCCGTTTGCCGATACAAGGAGTCAGTTTGAGTCATCCGGAAGCCAACCAAAACGCTCATCAGAAGAAACTGGACAACCTGACGGCCCGCCTGGATGAGGCCATCCAGGCGATGGCCGAGACCCGGGAGTTCGCCAAAGCCACGAAGCTGCGCCGGGTGTTCGAGGCCGCCAAACGGCTCATGATGCAGGAAGGCGGTTGCGCCGTGGTTGAAGCACGAGCGCCGCAGCTGGACCAGGCCGGAATTTTCCTCGGCTCCGACTGGGCCCAGCCCGAGATTCTGCTACCCTCCCTCAGTACTTTTTCCCTCCGCAGTCCTGAAGCGGACACCGTGGTCATCGAGGCCCTGAGTGAGCTGCGGCTGCTGGCCATCGCGAAGGGTGACTATCGCCACCCACACGTCTCCGAGGAGCAGGCTCACCATTATCTGACCCAGGTGATGGCGCTGAATCTGGGATTGCTGTTCGGCACCGTCAGCGAAGCCGAGCGGGAGCAGCAGGGCCGCCTGGCCGAGCTGCCTCGGGCCCTGTTCCGTCACCTGGCCCAGCGCATTGGTTACGAGCACATCATCGACCAGCTGGTGGACGAGATCTGGCGTATCCTGCAGCAGCGGCCGGTGCAGGTGGACAACGTTAAGCAGATGATTACCCAGATCGCCATCTGCCAGAGCAATCCGGACATCGACCTGGGCGCCAGCGGCCACGGCGCCGACCGTCTGATCAGCAGCCTGTTCGGGCCCACCACCGCCTGCCGGGAAGATCCCGGTGTGGAGGTCTATGAGGAGCGGCTCGGCTCCATGGACTACCAGGCGCTGCAGTACGAGGCCACCGGTTTCGCTCGCGCCATGCACGACACCGGCCTGGTGTCGCCTTACCACGCGGTGCTGCTCCGTTACCTGCTGGAACACAATGACCGCCTGATGTCCGAGGCCCTGGGTCTGTCCAGTACCGGCCGGGACTGCCTGATGTGCTACGACGAGCTGGTGCGGGCCATCATCGGGGAGGCCATCTATCCCCAGACCGCCCAGGGCATCTATGGCCTGGCGCTGGTGCTGGAGCGGGGCATTCTCTATCAGCCGCCGGTGGTGCCGGGGCTCTGGCGGCAGGTTTCACTGCCGCTGTCGGAATTTTCCAGCCAGCGCCTGGCCCTGGTGTTCGGCGACATTCCCTCCCCGCGGGCTCGCTTGCTGGAAGGTGTGCTCTGTCTGCTGGGCCAGCCGCTGGGGGTGGGGCAGGGCAACAACCCAACCTGCCAGTCCGCCCGGGCCCTGTCCATGTGGGCCTACAACGACCCGGACTACCTGCTGCAGATGGTGGCCTGGGCGGCGCGTGATGACGAGATCATCATCCATTTCGAGGGCCAGCCCATCTCGTCCCAGGAGAGTCAGTCCGGTGTGGCCTCGGAAATGTCGCTGGACCTGGATCCTGTCTCGCTGGTGGTGGTTCCCCACCTGGATCGTATCTACGCTGAGATGGGCCGCCGCTGCATCGGTCGCGAGGGCGACCCGCACCGCTGGGTCAACCCGGAGTTCCACGGCTGGTGGTCGGGCCGGGGTTTCCGCATCAATGTGGATGTGGCCACCGGCCAGCTCCATGACCTGGACAGCTTTCTTCGGCACTTCTATGCCTGCTATCACCCGTTCTACAACCGGAATCAGCCCCTGATCCACCCGCAGCCCGCCGGCATCGCGGTGACCGACAGCGCGGCCCGGTTCATCGGCTGGCACGCGATTACCATTCTGCGTGTGGCGGTGGATCCGAAGGACGTCATGCGGGTGTATTTCTACAACCCCAACAACGACAGCGGCCAGAACTGGGGAGACGGGGTGGTGGTCACCACCGGCGGCAATGGCGAGCGCTTTGGCGAGGCCTCACTGCCGTTCGAACAGTTCGCCTCGCGACTCTACATCTTCCATTTCGACCCGCTGGAGCACGGGGAACTGGCCAGTGTCGGGGAAGAGGAACTGGAGCGGGTCAAGCAGTACATTTACCGGAGCTGGGGCGCCAACCGTGTGCCCCCCGCCGGCCTGCAGGCCACCCCCGAACAGTAGCCCGGGAGCCGGCGGCGGTCAGCCCTTCCAGGTACGGACCCGGCCAAACAGGTCGTTCGTGCCCCAGACACCCGCGCGCATGGCTTCCAGTTCCAGGATCTGGGAGTGGTCGACGAACAGGTTTACCTCGGGGCCGAAGCTCTTGATGTACCACTCGTAAACCGCCGGATCCGCCGCTTCGAACACGGCATTCTCCAGGCCGACGCCCTCGGCGATTTGAGAAATTATGTCGGTGCGCCACTCCCGTACCTGTTCGGTAATGCCCTCGGATTCCACCATGATCTTGTAGGCGCCTGCATCCAGGTGACGGCGGGCCTCGCGGATGGCGTCACTGGGATCCTGTAGGCCCTGCTGCTCCAAGGCTTCGACGCTGCTGGTACCACCGGCGCCAAACTGCACGTTGATCTCCGGCTTGGCCTGCAGGCCGTGCTTGATCACCGCCTCGGTCAGCCTGACCAGATCGTCCTGGGGGATGGCGAGAAAGCCGCTGGAGATCTCCACCACGTCAAAGCCGAGGCGCTTGCACTCATCCAGGTAGTCGTCGACTTTCTCCGGGCAGCGCTCCAGCACCCGCTCGATAAAACCACCGGTGGAGACTTTGACATCGTGCTTGTGGCTGAGCTCGATGATCTCCTGCAGGGTGTTCTCCGGCATTAGGGTGAAGGAGCCACCACTGAACTTGAGGATGTCGACGAACTCGCCGCAGGTGTCGTAGATGTCCGCCAACTGGCGCTTGCCGAGCGGGTCGTAGTAGGGCCCGCGGATCTCGGTCAGACCCCGTTCCCGGGGCTTGGATTCCCGCTCATTGATGGGCAGGAAATCGAACGCGCGTGCGGATGCCATGGCAACCTCCTTTTGAACGGACACTGTAAGTGAGACCCTGAGGGCCCTTGGCGGGAAATCAAGCACCACTGGCCATCCGGGTATTGCGATGGCCGGATCATGCCGCTAACCTAATGACGGGTCAGGAGACCCGATGCCGCGTGTTCAGGAAGAACGCGCCCAGTGATAGCTCAAGGACGAACGACCATGCCCAAGCCAGTCGGCCTGCAGTTTACGGCCCGTCTCGGCAGTCTGGCGGCCGACACCTTTGCGGTGGTGGACTTCCAGCTGACCGAAGGTCTCTCCCGGCTTTTCCAGCTGACGCTGAACCTGGCCAGTGTCTTTCCCGATCTGACCGCCGCCGACGTCCTGGACCAGGACGCCGAACTGGCCATCCACCAGGACGGCGAGCTGCTGCGCCAGGTCCACGGCGTGGTCTCCAGCTTCAGCCGCGCCGACACCGGCCACCGCCGCACCCGCTACCAGGTGATCGTGCAGCCCGCGCTCTGGC